>JASLAX010000102.1 GCA_030146875.1 Longimicrobiaceae bacterium | reverse complement strand
AGAACAAGGAGTTCATCTCCAACAAGCTGAACTCGGCCAACTGGATGATCCAGGCGATCGAGCAGCGCCGGCAGACCATGCTGAAGGTGATGAACTTCATCGTGGACCGGCAGCGCGACTTCTTCGAGAAGGGCGTGCAGTTCCTGAAGCCCCTCACGCTGCGCGAGGTGGCCGAGGTGATCGACATGCACGAGTCCACCGTCTCGCGGGTGACGAACGAGAAGTACGTGCAGACGCCGCGCGGCGTGTTCCCGCTCAAGTTCTTCTTCTCGTCCGGCCTCTCCACCACCAGCGGCGAGGACGTGTCGGCGCGCGGGATCAAGGCGCAGATCGAGAAGCTGGTTTCCGAGGAGGATCCCGGCCACCCGCTGACCGACCAGGCCATCGTGAACATCCTGAAGGACGAGGGGATCAACATCGCCCGGCGCACGGTGGCGAAGTACCGCGACCAGCTCGGGATCCTCTCGGCGCGGATGCGCAAGCGCGTGTGAGCGAGACGCTCCCCGCCCGCGTCGGCACGCCGCCGGCGCCGCTCCTGGCGCCGGCGGCGCCCCCGCCGGTCGTCCCGGAGCAGATCCGCGGCGACTTCGCCGTCCTGGTCCCCGCCTTCGACGAGGTGGAGAACGTGGACGCGCTGTTCCGCGAGCTCTCCGCCACCTTCGCGCGCCACGGCCTGCGCGGCGAGATCATCCTGGTGGACGACGGCTCCACCGACGGCACCCTGGAGGCCGCCCGCCGCGCCTCCGCGGGGATGGAGCGGGTGAAGCTGCTGCGCCACCGCCGCAACCAGGGGAAGACGGAGGCGATGGTCACCGGCGCCATGGCCGCCGAGGGGCAGTACGTGGTGCTGTTCGACGCCGACCTGCAGCACTCCACCGAGGAGATCCCCCGCTTCCTGGCCGCGCTGGCGCAGGGCGTGGACATCGTCTGCGGGCGGAAGGTGGGGCAGTACGAGAAGGCGGCGGTGAGCGGCATCTACAACCGCCTCTCCGCGCGCCTGTTCGACGTGCCCGCGCGCGACCTGAACGCCATGAAGGCGTTCCGCACCGAGATCCTGCGCGAGATGGCGCTCCGCCACGACTGGCACCGCTTCTTCGTGGTCCTGGCCCACGCGCAGGGGTACACCGTCGGCGAGATGGACGTGCTGCTCTACCCGCGCGCGGCGGGCGTGGCGAAGTTCTCCGGGCGCGGGCGCGTGCTGGTGGGCGTGGGGGACCTGCTGGTCGTCTGGTTCTACCTGAAGTTCAGCGAGAAGCCCATGCAGTTCTTCGGGGGAACGGGGATGGCCCTGATCGCCCTGGGGATCCTGGTCGGCCTGGTCACCGTCGTCCTGCGCGTGGGCGGGTGGATGCCCCCCTTCGGGTTCCGGCCGCTGCTCACGCTGGTGACGCTGCTGGAGACCGTCGGCTTCCTGCTCTTCGGCTTCGGGTTCCTGGCGGAGCTGATCGCCACAGCGCGGGCCGAGGTGGCGCAGCTCCGGCGGAAGGTCGAGCGAGGCTGAGGCGGGGCAGGGGAATACCCCCTGACGCGCAGGTGGATGCGCTCCAGGCGCCGCGGACCATCCGGTCCGCGGCGCTTTTTCGTCGTTCCGAAACGGGGATCCGCCCCGCGTCCGCCCGCGATCAGTTCAGCGGGTGCGTGTAGCTGATCCCGCCGGAAAGGTGCTGCATCTCCTGCGCCGCTCCCAGCACCGCGATGCGCCAGACGCGCAGGCGCACCCCCGCGTTCACGTGCTCGGCGTCGTGCTCCCCCAGCAGCTCCAGCCACGGCCGCGGGGACGCGGAGACGCCGCCGAACCAGCCGGTGAACTGGCGCCCCCGCGCCCGCAACCGCAGCAGGTCGCCTCCGTAGCCGAGGTGGACGCCTACGGTCCCGGCCAGCGGGACCCGCTCGATCCGCTTGGACGCGGCCGCGTACTCGGCGTGGTAGATCCGCGTGCCCACTAGGTCGTGCGCTCCCACCACGAGCGCCGGGCGGCGTGCCCGCTCCTCCAGCACGCGCAGGCGCACGCTTACCATCCGGTCGCCGAGCGCCTGGCGCGGCGCGTCCACCTTCCGCGAGAGCCGCAGCCCCACCTCCAGAAAGGGGGGGAAGCCGAGGCTGGCGAACTGCACCAGCGTGGCCTGGTCGGCGGCCGCGGCGGGACCCTGCTCGGGGTACGGTGCGCCCAGCAGGTTCATGCCGACGGCCAGGGCCCCGTCGCGCGGCACGGCCGCGGTGGGGATGGAGACCAGGCCCGTGGTGCCGGTGAGGGACTGAGCTGAGGCGGAAGTGACGCTACTGAAGCCTAACAGAGCGAGGGGCCAACTCCTCATCCGCCTGTTCATCTACCCACCTCCAAGCTACACAACCAAAGAACAGGTGGCTTCGCTGCTTCGTTGGCTTTCGTTTCCCTAGGCTGAGACCTGCGCCGCTGCCGTCCTGGTGTGCTAAGCAATGATCCCTTGAGGGTCACCGCAGGTCGTGCGGGTACCAGTGAGATAGAACAGCCGGAAACTGATATCCCATAGCCGTAGTGAGTCATCCACGTAGATCCAAGCCCCATCAACCAACTCCTCTACTGTGGCCATCATCGTACCTTGGTAGTAATCAAAATTGCCTACGACTTGAATTGTTTGCCTGGTGTTGGCAGGAATCGTGAATGTCTCCGGTGGCTGAGGAGCCGCACCGTTGGCCTCAGCTGAGATGTCGACGGCTGCCGCACCGGCCTCACCTGGGTCGCTCGCTCCGACTAACGCCGCGTTCAGATCGACCGAATACTCGTAGCCAGGCCAAGTGACCTCCGCGGGTCCAAGCTGGCAGTGCGTTAGCGTTGTAGCGGTTCCCGCGATTTCCTCGCGACGCTTACTCACGGATATTCCGTACGTCACTCGCCGCGTGGGGGACAACGCGATGTGCTTCTGGTCGCCGGAAAGGAGACCGAAGCGGCTTTCCGTTGTAAACTCCACGACGGCGGCACTCTCGTCTGGAGCACAACTCGCCGACGCCCCTGTCGCCAGAGCAGCCAACATGTAGTATACCGTACGGCGTGTAGCTTCCCCGCTCATCTTGTCCCTTTCAGTAGTATTACACCGCGCTGCCAAGCATATGCATTACTGCGCAGGTTGCGAATCGCACGAGCTGAAAGCACCCCGCCTGAGCGAGCGATCTACGCTTTCCAGAACTCCCGCCGCCCGGTAGCTACGGCCGGTGGGCACAAAGCTTTGATAACGGTAGCTCCAGGAAAACGCCTCCGCCTGACGAGCCCTTACCACTACCGGTACCGCGTACCTCGCGCCCGGTAGGGGCATCCGTATCGATAATCCAGCGTTCCTGCCGATATTGCTCGCTACTCCGAACCCCCCAACCTCTAACTCGCCGAATCCCCGGCGCACTTCCACCCGCAGGCCGCGCGCATTATCCAGGAACGTTCCCGCGGAGCCGGTGAGAGTCAGGTCCCACCGTCGCACGAACCATCCAACATCCACTAGGGCTGTTCTGCCGTTGGGCGGGTCCCGCTCCCAGCCCTCCTTCCGAAAGTAGGCTTGCCCGGTTGATGCCACGTTCCCTCCCAGCCAGCCGCGCCCGTCGAAGACGTACGCCCGCGCCTCCACGTCCACGCCGTAGCGGTTGGGCGTGAACGCGCCAGCGGTGGTGGAGACGAAGACGTTCTTCGGAAGGCGCGCGAGGTGGTTCAGCGTGACGAGACCCGGCCGCACGCGTGACTCCCCGGTGGGCAGGTCGTCCTGCAGCGTGAAGAGCGCCTGCGCGGAGAGGCTGAGCCCGGGCAGCAGCGCCACGCGGACCTCCGGCGCGATGCCGGTGCGGGATGCGATCGGGTTGTCGTAGTTGCCGAACGCCGCCTCGAACCACGGGTGGGCCACGATGTCGATGCGCCCGAAGGACGAGCTGGCGCGCCGGGCGGAGAGCACCTTCGAGGGCACGTTCGAGAGGTCGAGCGACACGTCGGCGGGGGTGCGGCTCGCGGCGGCGGCTCCCGCGGAGTCGAGCGGCGCAGACGGGGCAGGGTAGCGAGCCGCGAGAATGGGTACGACGCGGAGCGTGGGGACCAGCACAAGCCCCAGCGAGTCGTCCGGCTCGGGGAGCAGGAGCGCTGAGGCCTCGCGGAGCGCCCGGCGCTCGTCGCGGTACCGGGCGTTCTCGAACGTGACGACGAGGCGCCCATCCTCCACGACCGCGGCGACGTTCGCGAAGCCTGCGCGGACGAGCCGGTCCGTCGCGCGCGCGGAGAGGGTGGCAGCCGGTGCGTCCGACCCGGAGGGAAGAGGGAGGGTGTCCGCCGGAGCGGCCGTGGGTACGGCCTGGGCCTGCGCGCCCGAGTGGGCGCAGGTCTGCGCCGGGAGCAGGCCACAGGCGAGCAGCACCGCGACACTACGGCGCATTTGTAGCGTTCGGTACTCCGCGGCCGTGCTCCTCCCTCGTGCATCTCGCATCCTGCCCTCCTTTCCCTCCTTCGCGATTGTCCCGTTCGGTGCTGACCCGCTCTCGCACGGTAGGCGCCGGTACGCGCCAGGGGCAAGACTTTCGTCGCACCTGCACCCGGGGCTTCCTCGGCGCCAGGGCAGCAGAGAGGAGGACAGCGGAAACGAACGGAGGCGCCGCTGACAGGGATTCCGCGGCGCCTCCTCCTCGTCTTCAGGACGGACCGGCCGGGTAGGCCCGGCGTCCTCCCCTCCGGATCACATGCAGATGCGCTGTCCGCCCGACTCGGTGCAGCGGAAGTCGCCGGTGCAGTCGCAGGTGTAGTCGCAGGTGCCGCCGCAGGACGCGTCGCAGGTTCCGTAGCAGGCGCTGTTGTCGCACGTGCCGTTGCAGGAGACCTGCTCCGTGTGGTTCGGCGTGGGCGCACAGGAGCACACCACGTACGGACCCGTCGTCTCGTCGTGCCCGATGACCGTCCCCCGCGCCGCCGCCTTGCCGCTGGTGTCGAAGCTCTCGACGGCCAGGTCCTCGAGGTTCAGGGCGAGCTTCTTCATGGTGTTCTCCGGGTTCTGAAAATACGGGGTGCTCCGCATCGGCGGGCGCCGAGGTGCGGCGGGTTCCTGCTCAGGGTTAGAAACGGGAGGGGGCACAAAGGTTCACCGGAATGCGCTCTCAACGCGACGCAATCCGGACCGCTGCCAACAGGAGGTGTCTCGATCGAGCGTCCCCGGGGGACTGCGGCAGCCACCAGCCTGGCGGCGGCGACGCAGGACGAAGGGTCATCGAGGCGCGGGCCGCTCCCCGACCGGAGACGAAAAGGCGCCGCGGACCCGATCGTCCGCGGCGCCTCTCTCCGAACGTCCTCCGCCCGCAACGCCTCCAGCGGCGCCGCTGCGTCGGCCTCAGCCCTCGTCCGCCGCGTCGTCCACCATCTGCGGGAGGGTGGTGAGCGCCTTCACCTTCAGCTTCCGCTCGCCGCGGGGAAGCTGCAGCGACACCTGGTCGCCCACCTTCTTCCCCATCAGCGCCTGCCCCACCGCCGAGGCGACGGAGATCTGGCCGGAGTCCACGTCGATGTAGTCGCCGAAGACCAGGGTGTACGTCTCCTGCTCCTTGGTGCGCAGGTCGGTGACGGTGACGCGCGAGCCGAAGCCGACGCGGTCGGCGGGCACGTCTGTCAGGTCGATCTTCGACAGCTCGCCGTAGCGCTTGGTGAGCTGGTTCAGGCGAGCCTGCACGAACTGCTGCCGCTCCAGGGCGGACTTGTACTCGGAGTTCTCGCGAAGGTCGCCGTGCTCCACGGCCTTCTGGATCGCCTTGGGAAGGGTGACCTGAAGCTCGTGCGAGAGGCGTTCGATCTCCTCGCCGAGCTTGCTCTTCAGCTCTTCAAGCATTGCGAGTGGATGGGAAGGGAGGTGCGGACCCGTCGCGGGTCGTGCCGTCGATCTCTCTGCGCAAATGTAACGCCGGGTGCTCCGCGGGCGCCACGCTCTCGGCTAGCCGCGCTCCGCGCCACGGCGTCCGCGCGCCGCCACCAGCAGCGCCACGCCCGCCAGCAGCACCTCCGCCGCGACCGTCCACAGGCGGGAGAGGACCGAGAGCACCGCGGCCACGGCGGCCGGAACGAACGGCCCCAGCAGCAGCGTCATCGCCGTCTCCCGCACCCCGATGCCGCCGGGCGCGAAGAAGACGACCCACCCCGCGGCGAACGAGAGCGAGTTCACGCCCGCCAGCGGGAGCAGCGCCCCGGCGGGGATGGGGGCGACGGAGCGGAGGAAGAGCCAGAAGGCCACGCCGTACAGCACCCAGCTCGCCGTCTCCAGCGCCAGGAGGAGCACGCCGTCCAGCCAGCTCCCCGTCCACCGCGCCGCCTCGCGCCGCGTCACGCGCGCCAGCGTCCGCAGCGCCAGGTTCAGCACCGCCGGGTGCACCGCCACCAGCAGGAGCGGAAGGGCGGCCAGGCCCCACGTCCCGATCCACCCGGCGCCGAGCGCGTCCCACGGCAGCGTGGCGACGGCGAGCCCCACGGCGGCGACCAGCACCATCCCCACGTGGACGGCCATCGACAGCAGGAGGCGTCCTCTCCCCAGCCCCTCGCCCCTGGCGAGCTCCGCGGCAGCCACGAACTGCCAGACGGTGCCGGGGATGTAGCGCGCGGCGTTGGAGAACGACCACACGCGCAGCAGGGCGGGGAAGGGCATCGCCTCGCCCGCGAAGCGGCGCGTGATCAGCGACCACACCCACACGCCCCAGACCAGCACGGCCACGTGGACGACCAGGCTCGCCGCCAGGAGCAGCGGGTCCAGCCGCCAGTCGAATCCCCGGAGGTCGGCCGCGTTGCTCGCGACCGTCCTGCCCAGGAAGTAGAGCGCGGCGGCCACCAGCCCCAGGCCCAGCAGCCGCCGCGCCCACGGACGCGGCTTCATCCCGCGGCGGGCTCGGCCGGCGTCTCGGCCATCCGCCGGCGGCGGCGGACCAGCAGGAAGATGCCGTAGCCGGCCAGCAGCGCGAACGCCGCCAGGCTGACGTAGAGCCCGGTGTAGAGGTCCCCCGGCCGGAAGGTCATCACCACCCGGTGCGACCCGGCGGGGACCACCACGCCGCGGAACGTGTGGTCGGTGCGGTAGACGTCCGTCTCCTGTCCGTCCACCGTGGCGCGCCACCCCTCGTATATGTTGTCGGTCACCACCAGCAGGGCGGGGCGGTTCGCCGTGGTCTGGATCACCACGCGGTCGGGCCCGTGCTCCGTCACGGTGGCGTTCCCCTGCAGCGGCGTGGCGGGGAGCCCCAGGTCGCGCTCGGCCTCCACCGCCGCGACGCGCTGCGGGTCCCACCCCGGCGTGGTGATGAAGGAGAGCGTGCGGTCGGCGGGGACGCGCACCGCCTGGGGCACCAGGAAGGCGCGGGGCAGCGCGGTGGCGTTCTCGTAGACGAGCGCGCTGCCGCGGTGCACCTCGCGCAGGCCCTGCACGGCGAGCGGGGCCGTGGTGACCACGTAGCGCACGTTCAGCAGGTCCAGGAAGCGCGGGTTCCCCGTGAAGCTCACGGCCTGTCCCTCCGGCCCCTCCACCACGCGGAAGTCGCGCATCAGGTTGTGCCAGTCGACGTAGACCTCCTTCCCGGCGCCCAGCACCTCGTTGAAGCGCTGGAGCTGGTTGCCCGCCTCGCCGCCGAGCTGGTCGAACCCGTGGTGCATCAGGTAGTTGGGCTGGCGGTAGCGCGGCACGTCGAACGGCAGCGGCGGCACCCAGACGCGCGCCGGCCCGGGACGCGAGCGGAGGAAGTCGACCACGTCGTCCCCCGCGAACATCGCCTCGGGCGGCTCCACCGTCTGGAAGAACTTGCGGTCGATGATCCAAAGGTCCAGCACCGTCACCAGCGACAGCGCCGCGAGCGCCGCCGTCGCGCCCATCCGCCGCGTCGTCCAGAGCCAGATCGCCCCCCCGGCCGCGGCCGCGAAGAGCGTGAAGCGCATCCACCCCTGGCCCGCCGTCAGCGCCCTCGGCCCCACGTCTCCCGCGCCCGCGCCCGCCGCGGCCGCGCCCAGGACGCCGACCACGACCACCGCGGCGACCGCCCACAGGACGTCGCGGGCCGGCGACGGGTCCGCGTCCTTCCGCAGCGACGACGGCGCCGCCGCGGCGCGCGCCTGGGCGATCCGCTCCAGCGCGATCGCCGCCATCGCCACCAGCGAGAAGGCCAGGACGTAGAACGCCAGGTCGGGGGCCCGGAAGCGGCTCAGGCCGGGGAGCAGGTTGTAGTAGAGCAGGTAGAGCGGCGTGTTGCCGCCCAGCGCCATCGTGGTCGCGAAGAGACCCAGGCCCGCGAAGAACCACCACCTCCGGTCGCGGCGAGCCACCAGCAGGCCGATGGCGAGCAGCACCATCACCGTGCCGCCGACGTACTCCGTGTGCAGCTTGAAGCCGTTGGGGCCCGTGTAGGGCGGCAGGAGCGGCGCGCCGTCGTCGGCCGTCACCGAGGCGCCGACCTGCTCCGGGACGGCGAGGCCCCGCAGGTCGCCCGGCGCCATGGAGTACGACGTCGCGTACTCGTATCCGCGGCCCTCGCCCTCTCCGCGCGGCGAGGAGGCCACGTAGTCGCGGAAGGGGAGGAAGTTCACGGCGGCCATCACGAAGCCGAACGCCACCGCGGCCAGGGCCAGTCCGGCGCGCTTCCCCAGCCCGCCGGGCCGGCGCGCGAAGCCGTGGTGCACCAGCAGGAAGACCGTCCAGATGCCGGCCGCCAGCAGCAGGTAGTACGCGTTCTGGATCTGGAACGAGAGCAGGGCGAAGCCCACCGTGGCCGCGGCGCCCGCGAACGGGGCGACGCGGCCGGTGCGCACGCCCCGGTGCAGGAAGAAGAAGAGGAGCGGCGCCATGGTCGCCACGATGATGCGCCCGTCGTGGCCGGCGTAGACCCAGGAGTTGGTGATCCCCGTGAACTGCCACGCCAGCCCCGCCACCATCGCCACCCACGTCCGGCACCCCAGCTCGCGCGCGAGCAGGTACATCCCCACGCCCGCCACCCCGAACTGCACCACGAAGAGGGCGGGGAGGAGGCGCGAGACGGGGAGGAGGGTGTCCAGCAGCACCCACACCGGGTAGTACGTGCTCCCCGGGTTGGCGAAGACGGGGTAGCCGCCGAAGAGGTGGGGGAGCCACTTGGGGAGCTCGCCCGCCGCGAAGCGCGCCGAGTTGAACGAGTACGAGAAGTACCCGCCGGCCAGGTAGTCCGTCCCGAAGATGTGGCGCCCGGGGAGCAGGGCCGGCAGGAAGTACAGCAGCGAGAGGCCGAAGCAGACGGCGGCCGCCAGCCCCAGGCCGACGGTCGGCTCGGGCTCGGCGGCCGCGGCGGCCATTCCCCTGCGGGGCTGCGCGTGCTGGATGTTCGTCATCGTTCCGTGGTAGGGCCGCGGGCGCCCCGCGCCCCGGCGATGCGGTGGAGGAATTCCAAGTGCCGGGCGGCGACCGTCTCCCAGCGGAAGCGCCCCGCGGAGACCCGCGCGGAGGCGGAGAGGGCGGCGCGCTCGTCCGGCCGGTCCAGCAGGCGTCCCACGGCGGCGGCCAGCGCGGCGGCGTCCCCCGGCGGGACCAGGACTCCGCCGTCGGGCGCGGCCACCACCTCCGGCAGCGACCCCGCGGCGGCGGCCACCAGCGGGACGCCGGCCGCCATCGCCTCGGCGGCCACCATCCCGAAGCCCTCGAAGCGGCTGGGCATGAGCTGCACCCTGGCGGCGGCGAAGAGCGCCTGCCGCTCCGCCTCGCTCACGGCGCCCAGCATCCGCACGCGGTCGGCGACGCCCAGGCCGCGCGCCATCTCCCACACGCGGTCGGCGTCCTTGCCGCGGCCCGCCATCCGCAGCTCCAGCCCCGGCCGCTCGCCCGCCAGCAGCGCGAAGGCGTCCATCAGCACGTCCAGCCCCTTCTGGAAGACGTCCAGCCGCCCGAAGTAGAGCAGGAAGTCCTCCTCCCGCCGCGGCAGGGCGAACAGCTCGTCGGGAACGCCCGCGTACACCAGCTCGATCTCCGCCCCCGGCGCGGCGAGGTCGCGGAGGAGCTCCAGCGTCGCCGTCGACGTCGCGCTCAGCACCCGCGCCCGGCGGATCATCGCCCGCTCCACCCCCGCGATCCCGGGAGCCAGGACCGGTCCCCAGCGCTCGCGCGCCGTGGGGCCGCTCACGTGGTGCACGGTGATGCCGGCCGGGCGGTCGGTGGGGACGAAGATCGGCGTGTAGGTCGAGAAGTCGAACACCGCCGCGTCGTACCGCGCCGTCCGCAGCAGCCGGTTGGCGGCCGCGGCGTACGTCGCGCGGCTCCAGGCGTACGGCGTCTCCGCGCCCAGGCGGAGGTAGCGCACCCCGTCCACCAGACCGTCCCGCGCCCCGGGGTAGCTCCCCGTCGCCACGGTGGCCTCCACCCGGTCCCCCAGGGCGCGGTACAGCTCCAGCACGCGGACCGCGCCTCCCCCGGCCACCCAGGGGTTAGCGGGGTCGTCGTAGATGCAGTGCAGGACGCGCAGCGTCACGCCGTCCGCCCGGGTCCCACGGAGATCACCGCGCTCCGACGGGGTCGACCATCACCATCACGCTGAACGACCCCAGCGCCTTCCGCGCGAGCACGGAGTACTTCAGCGACTCCAGGTCCATGCGGTAGTAGCGCGCCGTCACCCGGTGCCTGGCCGCGTCCACCCCGGCGGAGACGATACGCCTCCACTCCTCCGGCGGCATCAGCCGCTCGTTCCCCACGTCCTGCCGCGGGTAGCGGTCGCTGGGGACGGAGAAGACGACGGAGCGGGAGACGCGGAGCTGCTCGCCGATCAGGCCGTGGATGCCCGCGTCGTCGAAGTGCTCCATGAGCCCCTGCGAGATGGCGACGCCGAACGCACCGTCGGGGAACGGGAGGCGGAAGGCGTCGGCCTCCACCGCGCGCACGCCCGGGCCGAAGCGGCGCAGGTTGGTCAGCGCCGCCTGCAGGATGCGCCGGTCGTTGTCCACCGTGACCGTCTTCGCCACCCAGCGGCTGGCGAGGGCGGACTGTGCGCCGCTGCCGACGCCGACCTCCAGCAGGCGCCCGTCTGCGCGGCGCAGGGACTCGCGCAGCAGGTCCCAGTGGATCAGGTTGCGCTTCAGGAAGGTCGGGGTGGAGATGGTCTCCACCCGGAAGTTGTCCCAGTTCGTGGCGTCCGTCACGGCCGTCGGCCCTCCGGTGCGTGGGCGGCGGCGCGCGCGGCGACGTCGCGGTAGATCCCCTCCAGCCGGCCCACGATGGCGGGCCACGAGAAGCGCCCGGCGGCGTCCCGCCGCCCCTGTTCCCCGCGCCTGCGCGCCTCCGCGGGATCGGCCATGCACGCCGCGATCGCCGCGGCCAGCGCGGCGGGGTCGCCCGGCGGCACCAGCCAGCCGTTCTCCCCGTCGCGCACGATGTCCACGATCCCCCCCGCCGCGCTGGCGATGGCCGGCTTCGCGTATCCCTGCGCCTCGATCAGCACCACGCCCAGCCCCTCCACGTCGCCCTTCGCGTCCACCACGGCGGGAAGGACGAAGGCGTCGCAGGCGGCCAGGCGCGCCTTCAGCTCGTGGGCGGAGACGAAGCCGTCGAACGCCACGTCCTCCGCCACGCCCCGGGACGCCGCGCGGGCCTGGAGGGCGGCGCGCTCCGGCCCGTCGCCCACCACGCGCAGCCGGGGGCGGCGGCCGGAGGGGAGCAGGGCCAGGGCGTCGATCAGCAGGTGTACGCCCTTCCGCTCCACCAGCCGGCCCACGAAGAGGAGCTCGAACCTCCCGCCGTCCGTGCGCGGCGGGGGAGGCACGGAGGGCGGGTCCAACGCGGCGCCGAAGGGGACCACGACGGGGTCCGCTCCCGGGACGGCGGCCCGCAGCCGGTCCGCGGTGTACGTCGAGATCGCCGTCACCGCGTCGGAGCCGCGCACGATGCGGCGCAGCACCGGCGACAGGAACGGGAGCTGGCGCTCCATCCAGGTCAGCTCCACCCCGAAGAAGGTGGAGACCAGGGGCAGGCCGGAGGCGCGCTTCGCCGCCAGGCCCAGGACGCCCTGCGGCAGCGGCCAGAAGGCGTGCAGCACGTCGAAGCCGCCCGACCTGGCCAGTCGGCTCGCGGCCACGGAGCCGGCGGCGACGTAGCCCGGGACCAGCCCCAGGAAGAGCGGCCGCTCGCGGATGCGGTCGGGCGCCGTCTGGTCGTGCGTCAGCGTCTCCCACGCGCGAGGCGCGTAGCGGAAGCGGTGCACCCGCACGCCCTCCACGGTCTGCGACCCCAGCCCCCGGTACGACGGCGCCAGCACCTCCACCCGCACCCCCCGCTCGCCCAGCCGCGCGATCGTCTGCACCAGCCAGGGGGTGATCACGTCCGACGCGTCCCGCGCGTACGCGGTCGCCAGGTAGAGGACCTTCACTTGTCGGCCGGGAAGGGCGAGGGTATGTTATTCCGTCTGGCCCAAAATACCAGTCCCGCCCCCTCCGTACAAGCCACGACCGCACGCGGATCCTTGGAGCGCGCCCTCGTCATCGTCCCGACCTACAACGAGCGTGAGAACCTTCCCCGGCTCGTCCCGTCCATCCTCTCGAAGGACCCCCGGATCGAGATCCTGGTGGTGGACGACGGCTCGCCCGACGGAACGGGAACGCTCGCGGACGAGATCGCCGCGTCCGAGCCGCGCGTTCACGTGCTCCACCGCGCCGGCAAGCTGGGGCTGGGGACCGCGTACCTGAACGGCTTCGCCTGGGGGATCGAGCGCGGCTACGACATCCTGTTCGAGATGGATGCCGACTTCTCGCACGATCCGGGGCACCTGCCGCAGTTCCTGGCCGCGATCGACGAGTACGACGTGGTGCTGGGCTCGCGCTACCTGCACGGCCGGGTCACCGTGGTGAACTGGCCCATCGCGCGGCTCCTCCTCTCGTACTTCGCCAACGTGTACGCGCGCTGGGTGACGGGCCTGCCCATCGCCGACGCCACCGGCGGCTTCAAATGCTTCCGGCGGGAGGTGCTGGCGGCCATCCCGCTGGACCGCGTGGAGTCCAACGGCTACGCGTTCCAGATCGAGATGTCGTTCCGCGCGTGGAAGAAGGGCTTCCGCCTGGGCGAGATCCCCATCATGTTCGTGGACCGCGACGCGGGGGAGAGCAAGATGTCGGGGCGCATCGTCCGCGAGGCCGTGTGGCGGGTCTGGCGCCTTCGCGCCCTGGCCCTCTTCGGCCGTCTCTAGCCGCGAAGCGAACCCGCACGCCATGGCCGATCCAACACCCGCCGCAGACTTCGTACGGGCGCTCGCCGCCGCCGTCCTCCGCGAGGTGGACGCGGAGCAGGGCGCCCGCGCCGCGTCACACGCCCTCGCCGGCGTGCTGAAGGGGCAGAAGTCGCTGGTGATGGACGTGCAGTTCACCGGCTTCACCTCCAAGGGGCAGCCCCTGGTGGGCGTGGAGCCGAAGCTGCTGCGCGCCGCCGGCCAGCTCATCATGCAGCGCGTCTCGCGCGTGGGCTTCACCCCCGAGGCGCGCCCGGAGGACCTGGCCGCGCTCTTCACCGTCGCCGCGCGCACGCCGGCGGAGAGCGGGGGAGAGGGGATCGCCGACGCCATGAAGCGCCTGGCCCCGCGCGGCATCTACCTCAGCACCTCCACCGGCGAGACCTACCGCCCGGAGCCCGCGCCCCGCGCCGCTCCGGCCGCGCCTGCGCCCTCTCCCGTGGCCGAGGTCGAGGTGCCCGCCGTCGCTCCCGCGGCCGAGGCTCCCACAGCCGCCCCCGCTGCCGAGGCTCCCGCCGTCCCTCCCGTCGAGACGGCGCCCGCCTCCCCGCCTCCCCCCGACGTCCAGACGCCGCCCGACGTCTCGCCTCCCTCCGCTCCGCCTCCGCCCGCCGTCGAGACGGCGCAGCCGGCGGAGGACGTCGCCGAGCCCGCCGGGGTGGAGGACGAGGACGCGGTGGCGTTCTCCGAGTTCGAGATCCTGGACGACTTCCCGGACGTGGCGGGGCCCGACCAGGCGCGCGAGGCGCCGGCCGAGAGCGACGGGCGCGAGGAGCCGTCGAGCGACGACCTGTACCACTTCTTCCGCGCCAGCGCCGGCGGGGCGGGGGAGATCCCCCCCGAGGAGCTTCCCCAGCGCCTGCGCGAGGCCGGCGACCTGACCCGCTTCGACGAGCTGGCGCAGTCGGCGGCGCGCTCCGTGGGCCGCCTGGTCCGGTCCGACGACCACGCCCGGGCGGTGGACGTGATCGACGCGCTGGTCACCGAGGCGGAGCGCCCGGACCGCTCCCGCATGTTCCGCGACGCCGCCGCG
This sequence comes from Longimicrobiaceae bacterium, assembly GCA_030146875.1. Lineage (GTDB taxonomy): Bacteria > Gemmatimonadota > Gemmatimonadetes > Longimicrobiales > Longimicrobiaceae > JASLAX01. The sequence goes on along the minus strand of JASLAX010000102.1, from coordinate 38,724 downwards.
CAGGCGCTCGGCCGCATCGGCACCGCCGACACGCTGCAGCGCCTGGCGGAGCTGCTCTCGTTCGGCGGCCGCGAGCGCGAGCGCATCCTGCGCTTCTTCCTGTTCGTGGGCGGCGACGCGCTCCCCATGCTGGAGGCGATGCTCTTCCGCGCGGGCGACGCGGAGCTGCGCGCGGCGGTGTTCCGCGGGCTGAGCTCCATCGAGGGGATGACGCAGAAGCTGATGTCCCGCGCCATGGCCGACGCCTCGCCGGTGCGCACGCGGACCATGCTGGAGCTGGCGGTGGGGAGCGGGAGCGACGCCGACGTGGCGATGCGCTGGATCGGCGAGGCGGCGCTGCACCCCGACGCCGGGATCCGGGCGGAGGCGGCGCGCCACGCCGCCGGCCTGGGCGGGCGCGGGCTTCGCCTGCTGGTGGACCTGCTGGGCGACGCCGACCGCAACGTGAAGCGCGCCGCCATCCAGCACCTGGGCACGCTGGGAGACCCGGCCGGCGTGGCGTTCCTCTCCCGCCTGCTGGCCGACTCCTCCGCGGACGAGGACGTGCAGATCGCCGTGCTCCTCGCGCTGGGCCGCATCGCCTCGCCCGAGGCGCTGCCGGCGCTGCTCTCCGTCGTCTCCCGCCGCCAGCTCCTGGGGGGGAAGAAGCTGGCGCGGGTGAAGTCGGCCGCCCTCTCCGCCATCGCCCGCATCCCCACGCCCGGCGCGCGCGAGGCGCTTCACTCGGTGGCCGGCGGCAAGGACGCGGACCTGTCCGCCGAGGCGAAGCGGCTGCTGGAAACGCTCGGCTGAACCTCGTGGCGACGACGAAGCGCACGGGCCGGCCCTCACGACGAGGGCCGGCCCGCTTCGCGTGGCGGCCCCACGCGCCGCGCCGCGCCGACCGGGGGAGCGGGGGAGGGATCGGGCGCTTGCCCGCGTGGACGCCCGGCCGCAGGTTGGGGGGGCCGCCCCTCCGACCCCTCTCCCCGGGAGCGCACGCTTGCCGTCTCCGCAGCACCTGGCCTGGACCCACGCCGCCGACGCCGTGGCGGAGCACGTCGACCCCGACGCCGCGCTCGAGGCGGTGCTGGACGCGGTGGTGGCGACGTGCGGGGCGGCGGGGGCGGCGGTGCTGGACGCGGAGGACGTCGTGCGCGCCCGCGCCGGTGAGACGGAGGCGGCGGAGGCGGTGACGGAGCCGGCCCGCCACCCGCTCGCCGTGCGCGGGGTGCCGGCGGGGACGCTCGTCCTCTACCGCCGCGCGGGCGCGGAGGCGCCGCCGGCGGGGCCCGCGGTCGGGATCCTGACGGCGCTCGCCTCGCTGCTGCTGGAGCACGACCGCGCGTACGAGGAGGCTCGCCTGGCGCGGCAGGAGCGGGAGCACTTCCTAGTGGCGCTGAACCACGAGCTGCGCACGCCGGCCACCGCGCTGGTCCTGCTCTCGGACATGCTGCGCGACGGGAGCTGGGGCGCGCTGCCGCCGCGGCTGGAGGAGATGCTGGAGAAGGCGGAGTCGCTGGTGATGGACGTGATCGGGGTGGTGGAGGGGCTGCGCGAGCTGGGGCGGCTGCACGACACGGGGCGCACGGCGCGGTCGGACCTGGTGGACGTGCGCCAGCTCGCCGGCGAGCTGCTGCGGCGCGTGGAGCCGCTGGCCCGGCGGAAGGGACTGCGCCTCTCGCTGCACTATCCGCCCGACCTGCCGCTGCTGCAGACGGACGGCCCCCGCGTCGCACGCGTCCTGCTCCACCTGCTGGGCAACGCCATCCGCTTCACGGACGAGGGCGGGATCGACGTGCGCCTGGAGCGCGTCACCTCCACCGGCCGCGAGTCCCGCCGGAGCGTCCTGCAGGTGGCCGTGCGCGACACGGGCCCCGGCATCCCCTCCGGCGAGCTGCTGCGCGTGCTGGAGCCCTTCGCGCAGGTGCAGGAGGGATCGCGCTCCGCCTCCCGCGAGCGTGGCCTGGGCCTCGGCCTGCCGCTGGCGCTGCGGACGGCGCGCTCCCTTGGCGGCGACCTGACGCTGGAGAGCCGCCCGGGCCAGGGGACCACGGCCGTCCTGCGCCTGCCGTACAAGCGGGTCGACTGACGCGCGGAGGCCGTTCGTCCGGCGTCCGCGCTCCCGTCAGCCGGCGCGCTTCGTAGCCTTCTTCCCGCCGGAGCCGTTGAGGGCGACGGCCGCGCGGACGAGCGCCTGGAACGCGGCCGCGTCGACCTCCTCGCCCTCGTGGATGTCGATGGCGCGCCGCACCTTCCCGTCGAGGGAGGAGTTGAAGAGCCCGGCGGGGTCGTCCAGCGAGGCGCCCTTGAAGAAGGTCAGCTTCACGGCCGCCTTGTACGTCTCCCCCGTGCAGATGCCCCCGTGGTGAGACCAGACGGGGGTGCCCATCCACTTCCACTCCTCCAGCACCTCCGGGTCGGCCTCCCTGATCAGGGCGCGCACCCTCGCCAGCGTCTCGCCTCTCCAGTCGTCCAGCTCCGCGATCCTGGCGTCGATCAGCCTGGACGCCGCGTCGCCCGCCGCCTTCTCGTGGCTCTTCATCTTCCTAGCCTTCGCGGGTGCTCAGCTCGGCCTGCCGCCCGCCGCGCCCTCGCGCGGTGTACGGCAGCACGAACAGGTACAGTCCGGTGAACAGCAGCAGGGCGAGCGGGAGCAGCGGCGCGTACGTCACCCACGCGGGCGGCGTTCCGTCGCCGGTCGCCATCGCCACGAAGTTCGCGATCACGGTCAGGGTGAAGGCGATGGACACCCAGCGGTGGAACTGCCGCACCTTCCGGTTCATCGGGACCTCCTCTGAAGGGGTTCACCGCCTCCACGGTGGAGGACGGCGGCGACGGGTCTCGGCCGGCTCACGGGATCGTCTCCAGGACGTCGAGGAGCCGCCCGCCCATCATCTTCCAGCCGTAGCGCGCGCCGCCGAAGTTGCGCTTCTGGTCCGGCCCGAAGCCCGACTGCACCAGGGACAGGCGCGTGCCGGTCGAAGTGGGCGTGAGCGTGAACGTCACGACCGTGTCCAGCCCGCCGACGACCCAGGTGTAGCTGAGCTTCCGCTGAGGCTCGATCTCCACGAACCGGCAGCTCACCGTGCCGTCCCAGCCGGGCTGCGGCGGCGCCTTCAGGGTGAACGCCGCCCCTCGTTCCAGCGCGAGGCCGACTACCGGCAGCAGCCACTCCGACAGCAGCACGGGGTCGGTGAGCGCCCGCCACACCTTCTCCGGCGAGTGGCGGAGATCGAAGTCGAACGAGATGCCTTCGCCCTGCGACGGAGCGGTCGTATCCGCGAAGCTCATTCGTCCATCTTCTCCAGGAGCCGTTCCAGGCGGTCGACGTGCTCGGTCCAGAAGGCGCGGTAGTGCGCGATCCAGTCGATGAGCGGCTTCATCCCGCGCGGCTCCACGCGGTAGTAGACGCAGCGCCCCTCGCGGCGCCCGTTCACCAGCCCGGCGTCCTTCAGCGCCGCCAGGTGCTGCGAGACGGCCGGCTGCGAGATGTCGAAGCGCGCGGTCAGGTCCTTCACGGCCGCCTCGCCCCGCGTGAGCGACTCGAAGATCGCCCGGCGGCTGGGGTCCGCCAGCGCCTGGAAGATCCGGTTCTCGGCCACGTTCGCGGTCTGCATGGACAATCTATAAGTCTGGACTTATAGATTGTCAAGCGTGGATGCGAAGGGGAGCGGATGGACCGGTGGAGCAGGGCGCATGGTCCTCACGCTCCTCCTTCGTGGAGCGCCCTCGGATGCGACGGGGGCGAGGAGGAGCTGGGAAACGCGACCGCCGCCGCGGACCGACTCTCGGCCGGAGAGCGCGCCTGCGCCGATCTCACAGGTCGGGGGAGGCTCGGAAGCTGCGGATTCCGGAGAACGGGTCCGCCTGCCGCGGCTGGGCATCCAGGGGGACGTCGCCACGGCGGTCCCACCAGCGGCGGTCTCGTGGACGGAGGAGCGGAGCGGCCGGAAGCAGGCCAGCTCGCGCAGGCGGGCTTCTCGCCGGGCGAGCTCCGGACGACGTCGAGGCTCCAGGATGGGGGCGAGGCTCCGGACGGCGCCCTCCGGACGATCCGCCGACGCTCCATGCGGCTCCGCGGTGTCGGGACGCACGGAAAACGCCCTCGGAGCCGCGAGAGCGCCGCACCGCGGGCTGAGAGTCGTCCGCGATCCCGATCGCCCGTCCTGCGCCCGCTGGCGAGGTCGTCTCCGTGGACCCGCTTCTCCCATCACGTAGCACGGGGAGGGAAGGAGCCCGGAATCGCCCCGCGGGGAGAACCTGAGCACTTATCCACGGTTTTCCACTCCTTAGGTTTACATAATGCACATTATGCGAACTGGTCTCGTGATTGCACCTGCGGTCGTTCCCATGTTCACGAAGGAGGCACCGTGGCACGCGCGATCTGGAAAGGCAGCATCAGCTTCGGGCTCGTAAACATCCCGGTCGGACTCTTCACGGCGGAGGAGCGCGACGAGCTGAGCTTCCGGCAGCTCGACCGGCGGAACCTCTCGCCGGTGGGCTACAAGAAGTACAACAAGGCCAACGGCAAGGACGTTCCGTCCGAGGAGATCGTGAAGGGCTACGAGTACGAGCCCGACCAGTACGTGGTGATCTCGGACGAGGACTTCCGCCGCGCCAACCCCGAAGCCACCCAGACGGTGGAGATCACCGACTTCGTGGACCTGGACGACATCGACCCGGTCTTCTACGACAAGCCGTACTACCTGGCGCCGCTCGCCAAGTCCGCCAAGGGGTACGCGCTGCTGCGCGAGACGCTGAAGCGCACCGGCAAGGTCGGGATCGCGCGGGTCGTCATCCGCTCCCGCCAGTACCTGGCCGCGGTGATCCCGCAGGGCCGCGTGCTGCTGCTGGAGATCCTCCGCTTCCCGTACGAGATCCGCCCGGCCGAGGAGCTGGAGCTCCCGGGCGAGGACCTGAAGTCCGCCGGCGTCTCGCCCAAGGAGCTGGAGATGGCCGAGAAGCTCGTGGAGGCCATGGCCGACGAGTGGAGCCCGGAGAAGTACCACGACGAGTACCGGGACGACCTGCTGGCGCTCATCCGCCGCCGCGTGGAGTCGGGCGAGACGGCCGAGGGCGAGCCGGTGCCCGAGGATGAGGCGCCCGCGCGGACCGACGTGATCGACATCATGTCGGTGCTCAAGCGCAGCGTGGAGGCGGTCGCCAAGGACCGCAAGCCGGCGGCGAAGGCGTCGTCCAAGCCGGCGGCGAAGGCTTCGGCCTCCAAGGCCGCCAAGCCGGCCTCGCGCTCCGCGGCGCCGAAGAAGGCGCCCTCCACCGCCCCGGCCAAGCGCGCCCAGCCGCGCCGCAAGAGCGCCTGAGGTGGGGAGCCTCGCGAAGTATCACCGCAAGCGCGACTTCGGCAAGACGCCGGAGCCGCGCGGCGAGGTGCACCCTTCGCGGGGCGCGCTGTCGTACTGCATCCAGAAGCACGCCGCCTCGCGGCTGCACTACGACTTCCGCCTGGAGCTGGACGGCGTGCTGGTGAGCTGGGCGGTGCCCAAGGGCCCCTCGCTGGACCCGGCCGAGAAGCGCCTGGCCGTGCACGTGGAGGACCACCCGCTGGAGTACGGCGAGTTCGAGGGCACCATCCCCAGGGGGGAGTACGGCGGCGGCACGGTGATGCTCTGGGACCGCGGCGAGTGGACGCCCGACGGCGACCCGCGCGCCGGCTATCGCCGCGGCCGCCTGAAGTTCCGGCTCGACGGCGAGAAGCTGCAGGGCCGCTGGTCGCTGGTGCGCATGGGCGGCGGCTCCGGAGACGACGAGAAGGACAACTGGCTGCTCCTGAAGGACGACGACGAGACCGCGCGCCCCTCGCGCGAGGTCGAGATCACCGAGGAGATGCCGCGCAGCGTCTCCACGGGGCGGTCGCTGGACGAGATCGCGTCCGCTTCCCCGCCCCACGAGTGGCGCAGCAACGCATCGCGTCAAGCCGCCGTGCCCGCGAAGAAATCCTCCTCCTCAGCGAAGAAGTCGTCCGCGTCTTCCCGGAAACCCGCGTCGAAAGCCGCCACGAAGGCCGCCGCGAAGCTTCCCGAGACCTTCCTTCCCGAGCTGGCAACGCTGGTCGACCAGGTGCCGCAGGGCGACGGATGGGTGCACGAGGTGAAGCTGGACGGCTACCGGATCCTGGCGCGGGTCGAGGGCGGCGCGGCCCGGATGGTGACGCGGAAGGGCAACGACTGGACGTCGCAGTTCCCCCGCCTGGCGAAGCGGATCGCGGAGATCGCCCCCGTCGGGACCATCCTGGACGGCGAGCTGGTGGTGGTGGCGGAGGACGGCACCACGTCGTTCCAGGCGCTGCAGAACGTCCTGGGCGCCGGCGCCGAGCACCGCCTCTCGTACTGGGCCTTCGACCTTCCCTTCCACGGCGGCGAGGACCTGCGCCGGCTCCCCCTCTCGGAACGGAAGGAGCGGCTGCGCGACCTGCTCGCCGCGACGGGAGACGGCGACGCGGTGCGTTACAGCGACCACATCGTGGCGCACGGCGAGGAGTTCTACGGCCAGGCGTGCCGCTGGGGGCTGGAGGGGATCATCAGCAAGCGCGCCGACTCGGCCTACGTCTCCCGCCGCTCGGGCGACTGGGTGAAGGTGAAGTGCACCCTGCGCCAGGAGCTGGTGATCGGCGGCTACACGGCGCCGCGCGGCTCCCGCGTGGGCCTCGGGGCTCTCCTGGTGGGCTACCACCGCGGCGGCGAGCTGGTCTACGCGGGCAAGGTGGGCACGGGCTTCAACGATGCCCTGCTCCGCTCGCTGGAGAAGCGCCTGGGGAAGCGGAAGCGCGCGGACTCCCCCTTCGCCGGGAAGAAGCGCGAGAAGGACGCCACCTGGGTGGAGCCCGAGCTGGTGTGCGAGGTCGCCTTCACCGGCTGGACGGACGACGGCCGCCTGCGCCACCCCTCGTTCCAGGGCCTGCGCGAGGACAAGGACCCCCTCGAAGTGGTCCGCGAGGACCCCGCCAGCACCCCGGAGACGGAGACCGAGGCGCCCGCCGCGGAGCCGAAGCCGAAGCGCGCCGCCGCGAAACCCTCCCCCGCCCCGTCCACCGCCGCCCGCCGGCCGGTACGACGCGGTGCGTCAGCGGACGCGGAGGTCGCGGTGATCCGGCTGTCGAACCCGGACAAGGTCCTCTTCCCCGACGTGGGCGTCACCAAGCTGGACCTGGCGCGCTACTACGAGCGCGTGGCCGAGCAGGCGCTGGCGCACGTCGCGCGGCGGCCGCTGACGCTGGTGCGCTGCCCCGAGGGCGCCGGCAGGCCGTGCTTCTACCAGAAGCACGCCGACGACTCGTTCCACGAGTCCATCCGGCGCGTCAAGCTGAAGGAGGAGGAGGGCAGGTCCGGCGTCTACACGTATGTGCAGGACCTGACCGGCCTGGTCGCACTGGTGCAGATGGGCGTGCTGGAGCTGCACACGTGGGGCTCGCACGCCGCCACCCCCGAGAAGCCCGACCGCATCACCCTGGACCTGGACCCCGCGCCGGACGTTCCCTGGCCCCACGTGGTGGCCACCGCGCACGAGCTGCGGGAGGAGCTGGAGGCGCTGGGGCTGGTCTCGTTCGCCAAGACGACCGGCGGAAAGGGCCTGCACGTGGTGGTGCCCCTGGCCCGCAGGAGCGACTGGGAAGAGGTGAAGGGCTTCTCCAAGGCGTTCGTGGCGAGCTTCGCGCGGGAGCGACCGGGCCGCTACCTGATCAAGAGCACGCTGTCGGCCCGCAAGGGAAAGATCTTCCTGGACTACCTGCGCAACGGCCGCGGCGCCACCGCGGTAACCGCCTACTCCGTCCGCGCGCGCCCGGGAGCCCTGGTGTCCGTCCCCGTCCGCTGGGACGAGCTCACCCCGGCGCTGAAGCCCACCGACTTCGACCTCCAGCGCGTGATGCGACGCGTCAAGTCGCTCAAGCGCGACCCGTGGGAGGGATACGACACAGTGCGTCAGTCGCTCACGGTGAAGATGCGCAGGGCGGTCGGCATGACGTGAGGTGGCGGGGTGGAGGGCCGGCCGCCAGCGGGGCGGGGGCGAATGCCTCCGCCCCGCATCTCCTTGCCCTGCAACAGCTTCCACCAGCGGTGCCGAGGACGACGAGGCGTAACACTCGTCAACACTACACGCCTTTAACACCTACACACTTCTCAACACACTTACAACACCTGCTGTCTCTCCCACGATCAACACACCTGTGGCCCTGCCGTGTTGCCGGCGATTGAAGAAATCGCAGCAACAACCACACGAAGCCTGCCTTCGCAGGCTGTCATGCTCTCGTCGCGAGCCAACCCGACGTCCACGATACGAGGGCGAAGGGGGCCGCAACGACTACAACGAGAAAAAACGCGCGAGGATCCCCCAGGACGCACGAAACCGCCGCACCCCTTCTCCGTACCCTCACCCGAACACGATCGCCACTCCAGCGGCCTTCCAGCGCGTCGCGGAAGAGGCGGGACGCGCCGCCTCTTCACTTCCCTCCCCCGCCGCCCGCCGTCCGGCCGGGACCCGCCGGAGCGGAGCGGAAAACCCGCCCCCCGCACCTCCGCGTTCTCCGCGCCTCCGCGTGAGCCCCCCTGTAGTTCACCGTGAACTCCGTGGACTCCGCGAACTCCCGTCCCCCCCCACGCCCTCCGTCGCCGACACGGAAAGCAGCGGAAACGACGAAGGGCCCCTCCGACGAATCGGAAAGGCCCCTGCCCTGCCGCCGCGGACGGCGGTCAGTTCGTCCGGTACCGCTTGCTCACCTCGTTCAGCCGCTCCTTCTCCTCGTCGCTCAGGGACGACAGCCCCTTCTGCGAGATCTTGTCCAGGATCCGGTCCACGTCGTCGAGAAGCTCCCGCTCCTTCCGCGAGACCGCCGCAGGCTGCGCCACCGCCACCGGCGCCGCGGGGCCGCGCGGAGAGGGAGACGACGGCACCGCCTGCGGCCCCTTCTTCCACGGCAGCGAGAAGCCCTTCTTCTTCGACGCCGCGGACGCCGTCTTCCGCCGCGCGGGCGTGGGCACGTCGCCCCACTCGGAAGGGCGCCACGGGCTCTTCATCCACAGGAACCCCGCCGCGATCCCGCCCAGGTGCGCCAGGTGCGCCGTCCCGCCCCCGCCGCTGATCGTCAGCGAGACCGAGAGCAGGATGGTGGCGAAGACCAGCCACTTCACGGCGACCGGGAAGATGCCCCAGACGTGGATCTGCCGGTCGGGCCAGATCATGGCGTACGCCACCATCAGCCCGTAGACCGCGCCGCTCGCCCCCAGCACGTAGCCGAACGGGTAGACCAGCGAGGCCAGCCCGCCGCCCAGCGCCGCCACCGCGTAGAACTTCAGGAAGTCCCGCGATCCCCAGCGCTCCTCCAGCGGCCCGCCGAAGAAGTACAGGAAGAGCAGGTTGAAGAGCAGGTGGAACGGCGAGAAGTGCAGGAACGCGTAGGTCAGGACGGTCCACGGGCGCAGCGGGACCGTCTGCTGGCTCACCGCCAGCAGGTTGGTGAGGACCTCGCGGAAGCCGCCCACCGTGGAGACCAGCGCCAGCACGAAGACGGCCGTGTTGGCGATGAGGAGCCGCTTCACCCAGGGGGTGACCCGGATGGCGCCGGGCGTGTCGTAGCTGTCGCGGTATGCCATGCTGCAGGGTTCGGGTGCCCCGGCGGCGCGGGCCCGTCTCGCGCCGCGCCGCCGGGGCGTCAGGGAGTGCTACCCCGTCAGGCGAGCGCGAGGTTCACGATGCGCTCGCAGAGGTCCGGGAAGGGGATCCCCACCGCCGCCGCGCCCTTGGGGAGCAGCGAGGTGGCCGTCATGCCGGGAAGCGTGTTGGCCTCCAGGCAGAAGAGCTGTTCCTTCGCCAGGATGAAGTCGATGCGGGCGTAGCCGCGCAGCTTCAGCACCCGGAAGGCCCGCAGCGCGTAGGCCTGCACCTGCGCCACCACCTCCTCGGGCAAGGGGGCCGGGCACAGGTACTCCGTCATCCCCGGCGTGTACTTGGACTCGTAGTCGTAGATCCCCTTCCTGGGGCGGATCTCCACCGGGGGCAGCGCCTGGTCGCCCAGGATGCCGACGGTGAGCTCTCGCCCCTTCGCGAAGCGCTCGATCATCACCTCGGTGTCGTACTTCGCCGCGTCGCGCACCGCCGCCTCCAGCTCGTCCGGGTCGCGGACCACGTGGATCCCCACGCTCGAGCCCTGCCGCGACGGCTTGACCACGCAGGGGATGCCGATCATGTCCTCGATGATGTCGGCGTCGTACGCGAAGTCGGGCGCGCGCGCCACCCGCCAGGGGAGCGTGGGCACCTGGGCGTCGCGCAGCAGGCGCTTGCTGACGTCCTTGTCCATCGCGATCCCCGACCCCAGCGGGCCCGTGCCCGTGTAGCGCACGCCGAGCAGGTCCAGCAGCGCCTGCACCGTGCCGTCCTCGCCGTCGCCGCCGTGCAGCGCCAGGAAGGCCACGTCCGCCCCGCGCACCTGCGGGAGCGCCGCCAGCCCCTCGGGCGTGAGCTGCGCCTCCGACTCGGCCGGGGGGGCGGAGTGCACCCCCTCGGGGAGGAGAGATCCCTCGTCGTCGGGCGCCACGAAGCCGCGGGCGGTGTCCACCGTCGACACCTCGTGGCCGCGCTCGCGCAGCGCCTTCACGATCGCCTGCCCCGACGCCAGCGAGACCTCCCGCTCCGCGCTCGTCCCCCCCATCAGCACCGCGATCTTCATCACCGCTCCCGTTCGGGTCTCGCCGTCCCCCCCGGGACGGTCGTCGTCGTCACGCCGTGGTGGCCTCGCCCCCGCCGCGCAGGTGACGGAGCACGGCGCGGGCCAGCGCGGGGCCGAACCCCGGCAGCCCCGCGATCTGGGCCTCGTCCGCCTTCGCCACGGCGCGCATGGACCCGAAGCGCTCCAGCAGCGCGCGCTGCCGCGCCGGCCCCACGCCGGGGATGGTGGAGAGCTCCGAGCGCACGGTCCGCTTGGTCCGCAGCTTCCGGTTGTAGGTCACGGCGAAGCGGTGGGCCTCGTCGCGCAGCCGCTGCATCATCCGCAGCGCGGGCGAGCGGCGCGGCAGGCGCACCGGGTCGGGCCGGCCGGGCACGAAGATCTCCTCCTCCTTCTTCGCCAGCGACACCACCGCCTGCTGCGGGAGCTCCAGCTCCTCCAGCGCGCGGCGCGCGGCGGAGAGCTGCCCCTTGCCGCCGTCGATCACCGCCAGGTCCGGGAGCGGCTTCCCCTCCTCCACCCGGCGGCGGAAGTAGCGGGTCACCACCTCGTGCATGGAGCGGAAGTCGTCGTTCCCCCAGTCGCCGCGCACCCGGAAGGAGCGGTACTCGCCCTTCGCCGGCTCGCCGTTCTCGAAGAACGCGGCGGACGCCACGGTCTCGCTCCCCTGCGTGTGCGAGATGTCGAAGCACACCACCAGGCGCGGGACCGAGGAGAGCTCCAGCACCTCGGCCAGCTCGTACAGCGCGTCCGGCGCCCTGGTCGCGGCGGCGTTCCCCAGCAGCTTCCTCTCCTCCAGCAGGTGCCGGGCGTTCCGCGAGGCCAGCTCCACGAGCTGCACCTTCTCGCCCCGCCGGGGGACGCGCGTGCGCACGGCGTGGCCGGCGTGCGCGCGCAGCAGCGCCTCCACCGCGTCGCGGTCGTCGAACTCGCAGGGGAACAGCACCTCCGGTGGGATCCCGGCGGGGTCGCGCAGCGCCCGCTCGGTGTAGATGCGCCCCGCGAAGGCGCCCAGCGCCGCCTCGTCGGCCTCGTCGGCGATGCCGTCCAGGAACTGCGCCTGGCGGCCCAGCAGCTTTCCCTCGCGGACCTGCAGGACCACGCCGCACGCCTCCGCCCCGTCGCGCGCGATCGCCACCACGTCGCGGTCTCCCCCCGCCACGTCCACCACGCGCTGCCGGCTCTCCAGCCCGTCGAGCTGGGCCACGGCGTCGCGCAGGCCGGCCGCGCGCTCGAAGTCCATCGCCTCGGCCGCGGCCGCCATCTCCGCCCTCAGCCGCGCCGCCACCCCGCGGGTGTGGCCGCCCAGGATCTCCAGGATCTCCTCCACCATCCCGCGGTAGTCCTCCTCGCCCTGCATCCCCACGCACGGCGCGCGGCAGCGGCCAATGTGGTGGTCCAGGCAGGCGCGCGCGGGGGACTCGCCGGGCAGGTCGTAGTGGCAGGAGCGCACGGTGTAGAGCCGCTTCACCAGCTCCAGCGCCTGCCGCATCCGCCGCACGTCGGTGTACGGCCCGAAGTACCGCGCCCCGTCCCGCGCCAGCGTGCGGGTCACGAACACCCGCGGGTAGCGCTCCTGCACCGTGACCTTCACGTACGGGTACGTCTTGTCGTCGCGCAGGTTGATGTTGAACCGGGGGCGGTGCTCCTTGATCAGGTTGTTCTCCAGGATCAGCGCCTCCGCCTCGCTGTCCACCACGATCGTCTCCACGTCGTCCACCCGCCGCACCATCTCGCGCGTCTTCAGCGAGTGCTGGGCCGACGAGGCGAAGTACGACCGCACCCGCGGGCGCAGCGACTTGGCCTTCCCCACGTAGAGGATCTCGCCCGCGGCGTCCTTCATCAGGTACACGCCGGGGGCGGTGGAGATGCCGCGGAGACGGGCGTCCAGCGTGGTCGTGGCCATCGGGGGCGGCAGGGTCCTTTCGGGATCGGTTCGGCGTTCCCTTGATACCCCGCCCCGCCCGCGCGTTCCCCCCGTCAGCGACGGCCGGCCAGGCGCAGGACGCGGTTCAGCACCAGCCGCGACTGCTCCAGCCCCAGCGCCGCCGCCACGCCGAAGTAGACCACGCCGTAGGTGCCCAGGACCACGATCCCGCGGGGGATGGGGTGAACGTCGCCGATCAGCATCCGCACCGCCCAGCCCCCCCCGGCGGCCAGCAGCGCGGAGGCGAACATCCGCCCCAGCACGCCCATCCGCGCCCCCGCCCCCGGCCCGATCCGCGCCGAGAGCGCCCGCCGGAGCAGCGCCCACTCCACCCACGCCGAGATCCCCGACGCCAGCCCCAGCCCCACCGTGCCCATCGGCTTCCCGCCCGCGCGAAAGTCGGAGAGCGGCCCGCCCGGGATCTGCAGCGACTTGGCGTTGATCCCCTCCAGCGCGATCATCAGCGCGATCCCCAGCACGATGGAGAGGACCACGCGCGCGGTGGCGTACCGCGCCGGCGTCCTGGTGTCCCTCAGGGCGAAGAAGGTGGAGGAGAGGAGGCGCGACGTCGTCGACGCCAGCATCCCCAGGGAGAGGGCGGCGAGCGTGGCCCACACCGCCAGCGTGTCGTTGGGCGTGAACCGGCCGCGCTGGAAGAGCGTGGCGACCACCACGTCGCCCAGCAGCAGGAAGGCCACCAGCGAGGGGACGACGAAGAACGAGATGCGCTCCAGCCCCGCCCGCGCCCGGTTGCGCAGCACCTCCACCGCCGCCGTGCGCTCCCGCGCCATCTCCGGGAGCTCCGCTGCGGCTACGGACATGCCGAAGAGCGAGATGGGGAGGATGTAGATGGTGAGCGCGTAGGTGTAGGTGGATACGGCGCCCGCCACCAGGAGCGAGGCCAGCACCATGTCGCCGTACGACGAGAGCTGCACGACGCCGCGGCCCATGATGGCGGGCCCCGCGCTGCGGACGGCGGACCGCACGCCCTCCAGCTTGGTGTCCCAGCGGATCTTGAGGGACCGCTCCAGCCGCAGCACGCCCGGGAGCTGCACCGCGAACTGCAGCACGCCGCCGATCAGCGCCCCCCACGCGGCCGCGATGACCAGCCCCGAGAGCGACGTCTTGCCCGCGAACAGGAAGAGCGCGCCGATGATGGACGCGTTCCACAGGACGGGTGCCACGTACGGCAGGAAGAACGAGCGGTGCGAGTTCAGGATCCCCAGCGTCCAGGCGGAGAGGACCAGCACGCCCGTCATCGGGAAGATGATGCGGGTGATCTGGATGGTGAGCTCGCGCCGGACGCCGGTGTAGCCAGGAAGGAAGACGGAGGTCAGGACCGGAGCGAGGATCACGCCCAGCAGGGCCAGCGCGGCCGCGGCGGCGAAGAGCAGCGCGAAGATGGCGCCCGCCACGCGGCCCGCCTCCTCCTTGCGTCCCTCGTGCAGCAGCTCGGAGTAGACGGGGATGAACGAGGCGCTCAGCGTCCCCTCGCCCAGCAGGTTCTGCAGGATGTTGGGCATGCGGATCCCCGCCCGCAGCGCATCGGCGTAGAGCGACGTGCCCAGGAACTGCGCCACGATCCCCTCGCGGACCAGCCCGGAGATGCGGGAGAGCAGGATCCCCGCCGACACCATCAGCGACGCGCGCTGGCCGCGGGCCTCGGCGGGCTCCTGCACGGGCTCGGTCTCGAGCTCCGCTTGCGGCTCGGTGTGCATGCGTGGGGACTTTGAGGGATGGGTCAGGGCGAGCGCAGCGCGGCGGGTGCAACCGCCGCGCCACCGCCCGCCCCCGCCGCCTCGCGGAAGGCCCAGGGGATCTCCATGGCCGCCAGCATCCGCTCCAGCAGCGCGGGATCGGCTGCGAGGAAGGGGAATACGTTCAGCACCCGCTCCTGCGGAACCCCGCCCGGGAAGAGGACGTTCCGCGCCGCCGCCACCTCGCGCGCCAGCCCCGCCTCGCCCCGCTTGACCTGCGCCAGGATGCGCCGCTCCGCCTCCGCCGCGTCCAGCAGCGCGCGGTTGCGGTACGAGCCGACGACGCGGTCCAGCACCGGGTCCACCGGCCGCGCGGCGTCCATCACCGCCGCGTATCCGTCCACCAGGGCGGCGCGGAGGGCCGCGAGCGCGTCCTCCACCCCGGCGGGAAGGCGCCGGCGGGCGATGCGGGAGACCACCTCGTGCGCGGGATGGCGCAGCTCCTCGGGATCCAGGTGCCAGCGGCGGAGGACGGCGTCCGCCGACTCCGGGTAGACGGTGGCGGAGAAGCGCGGGAACGCCACCGGCGGCGCGACGCCGAACGCGTCGAAGAGCGCCCCCGCCTGGGCGAAGTACGCCGTCTCCGCCGGCCCGCCCACGTACGCCAGCGTGGGGAAGACGCACGACTCGACCACGGGACGGAGCAGAACGTTGGGCGAGAACGCCGTCGGATCGGCCTCCAGCGCCGCCTCCGCCTCGCCCGGGGCGAAGCGGACGCCGTTGTCCTTCGCCACCCAGGCGTCGCCGTCGCGGTGCAGGCGCTCGCGCCCCTGGGCGCCGTGGAAGAAGAGGTTGGCGGCGTGCGGCACCACGGCGACCTGCGGGTCGTACCCCGCCGCGGCGAGCCGCGCGCTCCGCCCCGCGACCAGGCGCGCGTGGTCCACGCCGTGCCCCAGCTCCCGGCGCAGGACGGGGAGCGAGGCCTCCTTCAGCGCCGGGTCCGCGGCGTCCGTGACCAGCGCGTCGAAGGGGGCCAGCAGCTCCAGCATCGTCCGCCGGAACGCCTCGCCCATCGTCGCGCCGGCGGAATACGCTTCTCCAACCGACCTGAGGCGGGTGCCGTTACTTCCCTGCCCCGCAACGAGATCAGCGAAGGCATCGAAGGCGGTTTCCACGTCCTCTCCCAGCCGCGTCTCGCTCATCGGCAGCGGGCGGCGGTCCGTCGCCTGGACGGCGATCCGCCGCAGCTCGCCGTCCGCGTCGACGGCGTGGACGTGGTTCACCTCGTCCCAGTCGTGGTCCTCGGAGGCGCACCAGAAGAGGGGGAGGACGACGATCCCCAGCTCCTCCTCCAGCGCGGCCGCCAGGCGGACGGCGGAGAGCGCCTTCACCACCGTGTACAGCGGGCCGGTGAAGAGGCCGGCCTGCTGCCCCGTCGTGACCATGGCCCCGCCCTCCTCCACGAAGCGCCGGAGCCGCTCCGCCGCGCGGGGGGAGGAGGGCGTGACCGCCGCCGCCGCGCGCTCGCGGGCGGGGCGGTCGAAGCGCTCCTGCACCTCGTCCCACTTCTCGCGGTAGCTCGCCGGGTCGTGCGGCCGCCAGGGGAAGAACGGCGCCGCGGCCTCCGCTCCCTTCAGGTAGTCGGCGACCAGGCCCGCGGGGCGCAGGGGGCGGACTTCGATGCGCATGGTCAGCGGGTCCTCGCGATCAGGATGACGCGGGGCGCGTCCGGGGAGAGGGGCCCGCCGGCGTAGTCGCCGAAGCGCGCCTCCACGTCCATCCGGTGCCCCTCCAGCAGGGCGGCGAGCTCGTCGGCGGAGTAGAGGCGCACGCGCTCGCGGAAGACGCGCGGCACCGCCTCGCCCGCCTGGTGGATCTCGATGCGCTTCTCCACCACGCTCCCGCCGTCCACCAGCCGCCGGGTCTGCACCACGCGGCGGCCGTCGGACTCGGCCTCGTCGCGCTCGCGCAGCTCGGAACGCACGCGGTCGGCGTTCAGGTAGTCCACGGCGAAGAAGCCCCCCGGCCGCAGCACCCGCTCCACCTCGCGCAGCACGCTCTCGTCGTCCCCGGGGTCGGGAAAGTAGCCGAAGGAGGTGAAGAACGACGTCACCAGCGCCAGCGACCC
This sequence comes from Longimicrobiaceae bacterium, assembly GCA_030146875.1. GTDB lineage: Bacteria > Gemmatimonadota > Gemmatimonadetes > Longimicrobiales > Longimicrobiaceae > JASLAX01. Next base: position 22,315 of record JASLAX010000102.1, on the reverse strand, counting down.
GGACGCGACCGGAAGGCCGCGCATGTCGCCGCGGACCACGGAGACGCCCCGCGACCGCGCGCGGCGGAGGAGGACGAGGGAGAGGTCGAGCCCGAACGCCCGGGCGCCCGCGTCCCGCAGGGGGGCGAGGTGCCGCCCCTCTCCGCAGGCCAGGTCGAGGACCGCGCCGCCGTCCACGGGGGCGTTGCGCAGGACGAGCTCGACCGCCTGGCGCGCCTCCCCTGTGTCGCGGTGGGGATACAGCTCCAGGTAGTCCTCGCCGAACCATTCGGCGAACCATTCGTCGCCGGTCTGCGCCCGCTCCTCGGTGCCCGTGGTCACGCCTCTCGCCCCTTGTGGTACGGCTCGCCGCGCTGGATGGTCCCGGCGCGGTAGAGCTGCTCGGCCAGCACCAGCCGGGCGATCTCGTGCGGCAGCGTCATGGCCGAGAGCGAGAGCTGGTGCCTGGCGCGGCGCAGAAGTTCGTCGGAGAGGCCGTACGCCCCGCCGATCAGGAACGCCGCGCCCGGGCTGGCCCGAACCGCGAGCTCCTCAAGATACCGCGCCAGCCGCTCCGACGCCCACTGCACGCCGCCTTCGTGCAGCGCCACCACCTCCACCCCCGCGGGAACCCGCGCCAGCAGCCGCTTTCCCTCCTCCTCCCGCACCCGCGCCACGTCCCCCGGCCGCCGCAGCGTCTCCTCCTTCACCTCCGCCGCCTCGAACGCGAAGTACCGCCGCGCCCGCCCCTCGTAGTCCGCGACCATCTCCGCCGCGGGCCCGCGCACCTTCCCCACCGCCACCACGAGCACCTTCATCGGCCGGCGGCCTCGGACGAGGGCGAAGCTCCGAGCGCCGGCCGGTACGCCTGCGAATGAATTCGCGGCTCGGAGAAGCACGAAGTCCGCCTGCGCGGACTGTCGGCCGCGCGCTCCACCGCGGCCCCGCTCGACGCGACGCATCTCGGCCCGCACGCCAACCGTCCCGCCGCGAGGATCGCAGGGCACCCCTCTCCCCTTGTGGGAGAGGGGCCGGGGGTGAGGGGTCCCGCCGCGGACGCAGCAACGATCCCGGACGCGACCGTCACCCCTCTCCCCTTGTGGGGGAGGGGCCGGGGGTGGGGGGTACGCCGGACCGCACCATCCCCCGCCGCTCCGGTCGGTCTCTTCCCGCGCACGCCGACGCTCACCGCACCACGATGGTGTCGCACAGGAAGTGCTCGTTGTCCTTGTACGGATGGTCCACGTTGTAGTGCAGCCCGCGGCTCTCCCGCCGGCCCATGGCGCAGCGCACCACCAGCATCGCCGTCTGCACCAGGTTGCGCACCTCCACCGCGTCGGGCGTCGGCCGGCAGGCGGCCCAGGCGCCGTTAGTGGCGAGCGAGAGCCCGCGCAGGCGCTCCTCCGCCTCCGCCAGCCACGCGTCCGACCGCACGATCCCCACCCGCGCCCACATCAGGTCGCGCACCTCCTCGCGGTCGCGCGCCAGGCGCTGCGCGTCCGGCTCGTCCCTGCCCCACGAGCGCACCACCGACGGCTCCAGCGGCCACGTCGCCGCGAGCTGCGGTCCGATGCGCTCCGCCGCCCGGTGCGCGAAGACGACCGCCTCGAGCAGCGAGTTGGAGGCCAGCCGGTTCGCCCCGTGGACCCCCGTGCACGCCGTCTCCCCGGCCGCGTACAGGCCGGGGACGGAGGTGCGCCCGTGCGAATCGGTCAGGATCCCCCCGCAGAGGTAGTGCGCCGCGGGCACCACCGGGATCGGCTCGCGCAGCAGGTCGATCCCCCGCTCCGCCGTCACCCGCAGGATGTTGGGGAAGCGCGAGCGGACCTCCGCCTCCGCGATCCCGGAGCAGTCCAGCAGCACGTGCGGGTCCCCCGTCGCCTTCATCTCGCGGTCGATGGCGCGCGCCACCACGTCCCGCGGCGCGAGCGACGCCAGCGGGTGGTACGCCTCCATGAACGACGTCCCGTCCATCCGCCGCAGGGTCGCGCCCTCGCCGCGGACGGCCTCGGAGATCAGGAAGGTGCGCTCGCGGGCGGGGTACAGCGCGGTGGGGTGGAACTGCACGAACTCCATGTTCGCCACCTTCGCCCCCGCCCGGTACGCCATCGCCGGCCCGTCGCCCGTCGCGATCCCCGGATTGGTGGTGTGGCGGTACACCTGGCCGCACCCCCCGCTGGCGAGCAGGACGGCTCGGGCCAGGAAGGGCACCGGCTCCGGCGCGTCGGGAGGGAGGACGAGGATGCCGCAGCAGCGCTCCCCCAGCGTCCCCGGGTCCGTCGCCGTGAGCAGGTCGACGGCGGCGTGGTTCTCCAGGATGCGGATGTTCGGGTCCGCCGCCACCGCCGCGAGGAGCGCGCGCTCGATCTCCCGTCCCGTCAGGTCCTCCGCCCGTACGATCCGGCGCCGCGAGTGCCCGCCCTCCCGCCCCAGGGAGAGGTCCGCGCCCTCGCGCGAGAACGCCACGCCCCACTCCATCAGCTCGCCCACCCGCTCCGGCCCCTCGCGGACGAGCACCTCCACCGCGTCGGGGTGGCAGAGGCCCGCGCCGGCGACCAGCGTGTCCTCGCGGTGCAGCGCGGGGGAGTCGTCGGTCCCGAACGCGGCGGCGATCCCCCCCTGGGCGTAGTTGGTGCTCGACTCCGGCCGGTCCTTCTTGGTGACCACCGCCACGGTGCCGTACCGCGCCGCCTTCAGCGCGAAGCAGAGCCCCGCGATGCCGGTGCCGACGACGACCACGTCCGCCCTCATCGGCCTCCCTCCGCCAGCGCGCGCCGTAGCGCCGCGTCCAGCGCGTCCGCCCCCGCCTCCACCGTCACGCGCTGCTCCAGCACGAGCGCCTCCGCCCCGGAGGGGAGGAGGGGGCGCAGCTTCACCGCGTCCTTGTGGGTCGTCACGATGGTCCTCTCCCCCGCCCTCTCCGCGAGCGCCGCCGCCTCGTCCGCCGTGAACGCGTGGTGGTCCGCGTACGACGCCGCCTCCACCTCCGCCCCCGCCTCCGCCAGGTGGGCCAGGAACGGAGCCGGATCCGCCAGCGCCGACGCCGCCAGCACGCGCCGTCCCGCCAGGGACGCGAGCCCCCCGTCCACCTCCGTCCGATCCTCGATCCGGACCAGCGCGGACGGCTGGAGGGCAACGACGGCGACCGCCGCGTGCGGCGCGGTCCTCCGCATCTCGCCCGCGACCCCGAATGCGGCGGCGGACGTCGCCGTCTTCCGCGTCACCACCACGGCACCGGCGCGGCGCAGGGCGCCCGCGTCCTCCCGCCAGGGCCCTCGTGGCAGGAGGCGCCGCCGAGCCGCCCATCCCTCCGCCGCGACCAGCACCACGTCCAGGTCTCGCCCCAGCGCGCGGTGCTGGAAGGCATCGTCCAGCACCACCGCGTCGCACCCCGCCGCGACCGCCTCCCGCGCCGCCTCCACCCGCCGCGCCGCGGCGAAGACCGGCACGTCGGGGTTGAGCTCGCGGTGCAGCAGGGTCTCGTCCCCCCCGTAGCCGCGCAGGCAGACCGCGGGCCGGCGTCCCCAGCCCGCGAGACGGCGCGCCAGCCAGGCCGAGAACGGCGTCTTCCCCGCGCCGCCCACCGCCAGGTTGCCCACGCTGATCACCGGGACGGGGACACGCTCCGTCCGCAGCGTTCCCGAGTCGTACAGCCGGTTGCGCGCGCCGGAGGCGGCGCGGAACAGGCCCTCCGCGGGAAGGAGCGCCACGTCCAGCGCGGCGCCCGCGGGGCCTCCCTCCCCCGCCCACCAGCGCGGCACCCAGGCGCGCAGGCTCACCAGGCGTCCGCGCGCAGGGTCATCTCCGCCATCTGCGCTTCGATCCCGTCCGCGATCCGCTGCAGCTCCGCCTCGTCCGCCTTCCGCGGCACCCACACGGGCGTGCCGTAGTGGACGCGCATCCGCGCGAACGGCCGGGGGACCAGGAAGCGGTCCCAACCCCCGAACCACCACGCCCGGTTCGCGCTCCCCACGGTCGGGATGATCGGCCGCCCCGTGAGCTGCGCGATGGCGAGCGGGCCCAGCTTCATCTTCTCCCGCGGCCCGCGCGGCCCGTCCGGCGTGATCGCCAGGGAGCGGCCCTTCCGCAGCCACCTCGCCAGCTCCCGCAGCGCCTCCACGCCCCCGCGCGAGGAGGAGCCGCGCACGGTGGTGAACCCCCACCCCTGGACGATGCGGGCGATGTACTCGCCGTCGCGGTGCTGGGAGATGAGCGTCACCACGCCCTGCCCGCGGTGGTGCCAGGTGCAGGGGAGCAGCCGCCCGTGCCACAGGACGAAGAGCGTGGCCTCGCCGCGGTCCCAGAACCGGCGGAAGTTCTCCTCCCCCTCCGTCTCCACCCCGGTGGTGCGGAGGAGGTTGGTCAGGAGGCCTCCTCCCAGGCGCGCGATCGCCGCGGTCTCGATGCGCCGGCGCACCTCCTTCGCGCTCACCGCCCCTCCAGCAGCTCGGCCGCCATCCGGGCGACGGTCGCGGAGGCGCCCGGCCCGCCCAGCCTGCCGCCGATCCCGGAGAGCGCCCGCACCATCTCGCGCCGCTCGCGCGAGCCCTCGTCCAGCAGCGGGAGCAGCGCGTCGGCGAGCGCGGAGGGCGTCGCGGCGTCCTGCACGAACTCCGGGGCCACCCGCGCCTCCGCGATCAGGTTGGCCAGCGCGATGTGCGGCACCTTCACCACCCGCTTCGCCAGGGCGTAGCTCAGCGCGTTCATCCGGTAGACGACCGCGAACGGGGTGACGGCGAGCGCCGCCTCCAGCGTCGTGGTCCCCGACTTCACGAGCGCGGCGGTGGCGTGGCGGAGGAGGCCGGACCCGGTGGGGACGAGCGGCCACGCGGCCTGGCCGTAGACCAACGGGTCGATGCCGCGGGGGACGCCGATCGCGGGCTGCACGTCCGGCCGGCGGGCCACGACGAGGCGCGCCGCCTCGGTGAAAAGGGCGAGGTGGCGGCGGACCTCCTGCGCGCGCGAGCCCGGAAAGAGGCCCAGCACCGGGCGATGCGGGTCCAGCCCCTGGGAGGAAGCCCACGTCGCGCGGTCCTCCGGCGGGGGAACGACGTCCAGCAGCGGATGGCCGACGAAGCGCGCGTTCACCCCGTGGTCGCGCAGGTACTTCTCCTCGAAGGGCAGCACCACGCCGACCAGGTCCGCGTCGCGCGCCAGGTCGCGCACCCGCGAGCGGTGCCACGCCCACACCTGCGGGGCGATGTAGTAGAGGACGGGGCGACCCGACGCGTGCGCGTGCCGGGCGAGGCGCAGGTTGAAGCCGGGATAGTCGATGGGGACGACCAGGTCGACGTCCGCCTCGTCCAGGGCGGCGAAGACGCGCCTGCGCAGGTCGATGAAGAAGGGAAGGTGCTTCAGGACCTCCACGAAGCCCATCACCGCCAGCTCCTGCAGGCCGGCCATGAGCTCCACCCCCGCGGCCTCCATGCGGGGGCCGCCCAGGCCGAGCAGGCGCGCGTCGGGCCAGCGCTCGCGGAGCGCGCGGGCCAGCGAGGCGCCGTGCACGTCGCCGGACTCCTCGCCCGCGGACACGAAGATGGTGGGAGGGCCCGTGCGCCGGGCGCCGGGATCCTTCACCCCGCGGTGCGCAGCAGGACCCACATGGCCCCGATCACCACCAGCAGGAAGAGCACCAGCCGCACCATCGACGGCGGGCGCACTCCCCCGAAGTGGTGCGGGGACCTAGGCGGTCGCGAGGGCCGCGGCCGCATGGCGCTCCATGCTCCCCATGATCTGCAGGGCCACCGCCAGCGCGTCGCGCCCGTTCTCGCCGCTCACCACCAGCGGGCCGTCCCCGCGCACCGCCGACACGAACGCCTCCTGCTCCGCCCGCAGCGGCTCCACCCCGTCGCCGGAGAGCTCGATGCGCTCCACGATGCTCGCCAGCGAGAGGAGCGAGAAGTCGCCCTCCGGCATGGTGGCGCCCTTCTTCAGCCGCAGGAACTCGCCCTTCCCCGTCGCCAGGTCCAGCGAGATGTACCCCGAGCGCTGGAAGAAGCGGATCTTCCGCATCCGCTCCATCGACACGCGCGACGCGGTGATGTTCGCCACCGCCCCGCTGCGGAAGACCAGCCGCGCGTTGGCGATGTCGGCGCTCGGCGTCAGCACCGGCACCCCGATGGCGTCCACCGACTCCACCTGGGCGCCCAGGAGGCCCAGGACCAGGTCGATGTCGTGGATCATCAGGTCCAGCACCACGGCCACGTCCGTTCCCCGCGGGTTGAACGTCGCCAGGCGGTGCGACTCCACGAAGCGCGGCTCGTCCAGGTAGCGCTCGCAGGCTCGCAGCGCGCCGTTGAAGCGCTCCACGTGCCCGGTGGCCACCACGGCGCCGTTCTCCTTCGCCTTCGCGACGATCGCCTCCGCCTCCTCGAGCGACGAGGCGATCGGCTTCTCGATCAGCAGGTGGACGCCGCGCTCCAGCGCCGCCAGGGCCACCTCGGCGTGCTGCGTGGTCGTCACCGCGACCACCGCCGCGTCCACCGAGCCCAGGAAGGCGTCCAGCGTGTCGTGCACCGGCACGCCCAGCTCCGCGCCCACCGTGGCCGCCCGCTCCGCGGAGGCGTCGTGAACGCCCACCATCTCCACCCCCTGCACCTCGCGCAGGATACGCGCGTGGTGGAAGCCCAGCGAGCCCACGCCGATCACCCCCACGCGCAGACGGTCCGCGCTCACACCTGCACCCCGCGCTCGCTGTTCTCGAAGAACGACAGGAAGGTCTCCACCTCCGGCAGCGCCCGCAGCTCCTCGCGGGCGCGGGAGAGCGCCTGCGAGGTGTTGTGCGTGGACGCGAAGAAGAGCCGGTACGCCTTCTTCAGCTCGCGCCGCACCTCCTCGGAGAAGCCGCGGCGCTGCAGCCCCACCGAGTTCAGCCCGTAGAGCTGGATGGGGCTCCCCGCCGCCTTCACGAACGGGGGCACGTCCTTGGCCACGCGCGACGCGCCGCCCACGAACGCGTGCGCCCCGATCCGCACGAACTGGTGGATGGGCGTCATCCCGCCCACGATCGCCCAGTCCTGGATCGTCACGTGCCCCGCCATGTTCACGGCGTTGGACAGGATGACGTGGTCGCCGATCTGGCAGTCGTGGGCCACGTGCACGTACGTCATCAGCATGCAGTCGCTGCCCACCGACGTGAAGCCCATCGCCGACGTGCCGCGGTTCACCGTGGCGAACTCGCGGATCACCGTGCGGTCGCCCACCAGCAGGCGCGTGGGCTCGTCCGCGTACTTCAGGTCCTGGGGGTCGGTGCCCAGCACCGCGCCGTGCGAGATGCTGCACTCCTCGCCCACCGTGGTGTCGCGCTCGATCAGCACGTGCGAGGCGATGCGCGTGCGCGAGCCCACCGACACGTTGGGCCCGATGATGGAGAAGGGGCCCACGGTCACGCCCTCGCCCAGCTCGGCGGACTCGTCGACCAGGGCGGTGGGGTGGACCGTCGGCTCGGCGCCCCGGGACGGCAGGAACATGTCTCCTCCCCTCACCGGTCTACGACGCGGGCCATCATCTCCGCCTCGGCGACCACGTTCCCGTCCACCAGCCCCACCCCGCGCATGCGGCAGGTGGTGCCGCGGATCTGCAGCACGTCCAGCTCGAAGCGGATCTGGTCGCCCGGGGTCACCGGGCGGCGCCACTTCACGTTGTCCAGCGACATGAAGTAGACGACCTTCTCCTCCAGGTTCTCCAGGGTGTCCAGCATCAGCAGCCCGCCCACCTGCGCCATCGCCTCGATGATCAGCACCCCCGGCATGATCGGGTGCCCGGGGAAGTGGCCCTGGAAGAACGGCTCGTTGATGGTGACGTTCTTGATCCCCACGATCCGCTTCCGCTCCTCGTACTCGATCACCCGGTCCACCAGCAGGAAGGGGTACCGGTGCGGAAGGTACTGGAAGATCTGCTGGATGTTCAGGATGGGGCGCGCGTGCGCCTGCCGCTGCGCCCGCGCCACCAGCTCCTTCGCCAGCGCCACGTTCCCGGCGTGGCCCGGCCGCTCCGCCACGACGTGCACCGAGAGGCGGGCACCGACCAGGGCCAGGTCGCCCACCAGGTCCAGCACCTTGTGGCGGACGAACTCGTCGGGGAAGCGCAGCTCGATCCCGTCGTACAGGCCGTCGTCCGTCAGGACCACCGCGTTCTCCAGCGTGCCGCCCTGCGCCAGCCCGCGGCCGCGCATCGCCTCCACGTCGCCGGCCCGGCAGAAGGTGCGTGCGGTGGAGACCTCGCGCTCGTACTCCGCCGCCTCCACCCGGAACGAGGCGAACTGCCGCCCGATGAGCGGGTGGTCGAAGTCGATGGTGCTGGAGATGCGGTACACGTCCGAGGGCGCCACCACGTACTCGGCGTCGCCCTTGGAGACCGAGAACGGCTCCGAGATGGTCAGGACGCGCGCCGGCGCGTCCTGCTGCACGATCCCGGCGTCGCGCAGCAGCCCCAGGAACGGCTCGGCGCTCCCGTCGGCGGCGGGCGGCTCCTGGGCATCCAGCTCCACCACCAGGTTGTCCACCCCCAGCGCCACGGCGGCGGAGAGGAAGTGCTCCACCGTGTGGACGCGCGCGTCGCCCACCCCGAGCGTGGTGCCCAGGTCGGTGCTCACCACGTGCTCCACGCGCGCGGGGACCTCGGGCTGGCCCGGCAGGTCCGTGCGCCGGAAGACGATCCCGGTGCTCACCGCGCCGGGAAGGACCTTCATGCGGACCGCCACCCCGGTGTGCAGCCCCACGCCCTCCATCTCCGCCTGGCGCGAGATGGTGCTCTGTTTGGGAGTCGTCATCTACTCCGTCGCGCCCCCCCGGGGCGGATTGGGTTGGTCGCCGCCGGCCCGTGGCCCGAAGACGGCGCGCTCGATCTCGCGGATGCGCTTCATCAGCGCCGGAAGCTTGAACAGCGCGGCCTGCGCGCGGAGCGACTCCGCGTGCGGACGCGCCGGGTACCCCGATACGGTGGTGCCGGGCGGCACGTCGGCGGTCACCCCCGCCTGCCCGCCCACGCGGCTCCCCGCCCCGATGGTGAGGTGCCCCCCCACCCCGGCCTGGCCGGCCAGCACCGCTCCGTCGCCCACCGTGGTGCTGCCGGAGATCCCCACCTGGGAGACCAGGATCACGTGCCGCCCGATCCGGCAGTTGTGGGCCACCATCACCAGGTTGTCGATCTTGGTGCCGTCGCCGACGACGGTGTCGCCGATCGAGCCGCGGTCCACGGTGGCGTTCGCCCCCACCTCCACGTCGTTCCCGATCCGCAGCCCGCCCACCTGCGGCACCCGCCGGTGGGCCCCGTCCTCCCACTGGTAGCCGAAGCCGTCCGCGCCCAGCCGCGCCCCCGAGTGCACGATGCAGCGGTCGCCCAGCCGCACCCCGGCATAGAGCGTCGCGTGCGCGTGCAGGGTCGCGTCGTCCCCCACCCGGCACCCCTCGCCCACCACCGCGTGCGCCCCCACCCTCGCCCGCGCCCCGATGCGGGCCCCGTCGCCCACCACCGCGTACGGTCCCACGCTGGCGTCCGGCCCCACCTCCACGCCCGCCCCGATGGAGGCGGTGGGGTGGATCCCGGGCGCCGGCCGGCGCTCCGGGTACAGGAGCGGGAGCAGCAGGCGCAGCGCCCGGTGGGGATCGTCCACCCGCACCACCGGCACCCCGCCGGGAAGCTCCGGCGCGCCCGTGCGCGGCGCGAGCAGGGCCCCGGCGCGGGTCGACTGAATGTACGGGAAGTACTTTGGGTTGGCAACGAACGACAGGTCGCCCGGCCCGGCGTCGTCCAGGGGGGCCACGCCGCTCACGACGCGCGACGCGTCGCCCTCCACCTCGCCCCCCGCCACGCGGGCCGCCTCGGCCACGGTGAGCTCCGCCATCGCCGCTCTCTCCCCCGCAAAAGGAACGATGCCCGCGGCCTGGATGGCCGCGGGCACCGTCAAAGATAACCCTCGGGACCGCCGTGGGAACTAGGGGCGGCGGGGCCCGGGCGCGGGGGCGGCGGCCGGAACGCCCTGCTTCAGGCGGGCCAGCACCGTGTCGGTCATGTCCAGCGCCGGGTCGGCGCTGAGCATGGCGCCCGACGAGGCGTCCAGCACGATCCCCACGTTCTGCTCCTTGCGCACCGCCTCGATCACCTCGTTGATGCGGCGCATCACGGGGGTCATCAGCTCCTGCTGCCGGCGCTGCATGGTCTGCTCCAGCGTCTGCACGCGCTGCTGGTACGCCTGGAACTGCTGCTGGATCGCCTGCTGCTCCTGCGTCTTGGCCGCGGCGGCGAGCGTCGCCTGTCGGCTCTCGAAGCTGGTCTGGCGCGCCTGCAGCGCCTTCTCGAGCGAGTCGACCTGGGTGCGGTAGCGGGTCGCCTCGGACTCCAGGGTGCGCGTGGCCTCCATGGCCGCGGGCGCCTCGGCGATCACCTTCTGCGAGTTCACGTAGCCGATCCGGGTGGCCTGCGCCGCACCGGGTGCGGCGGAGAGGGCCAGCGCCGTGAGGGCGCCCAGGACTGCGGCGGAAAGCACACGCTTCATACTGCTCCGGACGGAGGGGAGTTTAGAAGGAGTTGCCCAGTTTGAAGTGGATCTCCCACTTCGGCGTGGGGCTGTCGAATCCGTACGCCGCGTCGATGCCGATCGCGCCCAGGAACGGGGTCACGACCGTGGCGCCGACGCCCGCGCTGCGGTAGAGGCGGGTCGGGTCGATGTGGCCCACGTCGCTCCACACGCTCCCCGCGTCCCCGAACAGCGAGAGCGAGAGGTTGTCGTTGACGCGGAACGCGTGCTCCGCGGTCAGGGTCAGGTACGAGTCGCCCAGGCAGGGCAGCGCCAGCGAGCGTCCGCACGCCTCGCTGTAGCCCAGCGCGCTGATGGTCGCTTCGGAGTAGCCGCGCAGCGGCTGCCCGAACTGCGTGCCGCCGGCGAAGAAGCGCTCGAAGGGGAAGGGCGAGGCGTCGCCGAAGATGCCGCCGGCGCGCGCCTGCAGCCCCAGCGCGAAGCGGATGGGACGCGGGCCGCTCCCCAGCTTGCCCGTGGGGACCCACCACTCCAGCTCCGACGAGGCCTTCTGGAAGTTGCCGGTCCCGCCCAGGGGGCCGCCCGTCTGCTCCACCGAGAGCGACTGCCGCGTCCCCGAGGTGGGGAAGAGCGGGTGGTTCTTGGTGTCGCGCGTCACCGACAGCGACAGGTTGCTCGCCGTGGCGTCGGGAAGGCAGGCGATGCTGCCCTCGTCGTCGCACTCGGTGCCGGAGTTGTTCTCGTACGCCGTACGCGAGAGCGAGTAGCCCAGGAACGCCCGCGTGCGGATCAGCCCGGGAACCGGAAAGCCGATCTGCGCCGAGCCGCCCGTGCGGGTGCGGCGGATGTTGCCGAACGTCGCGTAGCGGTCGCCGCTGTGGAACACGGAGAAGCTCCCCGAGTTGCGCGTGCCGAGCAGGGCCGGGTCGCTGTACGACGCCTCGAAGGTGCGCCGGCCGGGGCCGTACTCCGCCCGCAGCGACGCGCTCTTCCCCTGGCCGAACAGGTTGGGCTGCGAGTAGCCCAGAAAGCCCGAGAAGCCGCCGGCGCGCCCGCCGTAGCCGCCGCCGATCACCGTGCCGAAGTTGATGTTCCCGGTCTGCTTCTCCTTCACGTGGAAGGTGATGTCGACCGTGCCGGCCTCGGGGTCGGGCGAGATGTCGGGCTGGCTGAGCGGCGTCTCGAAGAAGCCCAGGCCGCTGATGGCCTGGAAGCTCTGGATGACGCGCTCCTCGTTGTACACGTCCCCCGGAAGGATCCACAGCCGCTCGCGGATCACGTTCTCGTGCGTGGTGCTGTTCCCCGCGAACGAGATGCGGCGGATGTAGAACGGCGACCGCTCCGACACCGCGACCGTCACGTCCACCGTGGGGGACGCGCCCGGCTCCGCGGCGGGAACGCGCTCCACCACCGGGGCGAGCTGCGCGTACAGGTACCCCTCGTTGCGGTAGAGCTGCTCCACCTGGTCCACGGCGGCGTCCAGCGCCCCGCGGTCGAACACCTCGCCCGCCTCGCGGCGTCCCTGGCCGCCGAAGGGAAGCCCCAGCACCGAGCGGTTCTGCACCGTGAACAGGCGCATCATCTCCTCGGTGGGGAAGCGCGCGTTGCCCTCGATGCGCAGGTTCCCCAGGCGGTACTGCGGCCCCTCGGCCACCTCGATCACCAGCCGGGCCTTCCCCGTCTCGGGGTCCACCACCAGGGTGTCGCCCACCACGGCGAAGTCGATGTAGCCGTGCGAGCCGTAGAACCGGGGCAGCGCCGCGGCCAGGTCCTCGTCCAGCACCTCGCGGTCGAAGCGGCCGGTGCGGAACCACAGGAAGCCCTCGGGCTTGGTCGCCATGGCGTCGCGCAGGTCGTCGTCGCTGAACGCCGCGTTGCCCGTGAAGTCCACGTCGGCGATCGCCAGGCGTCCGCCCTCGCGCACCTTGAAGGTCAGGCGGTAGCTCCCCGCCGTGCCCTCGGGCGTGAGCGCCGTGTCCACCGCGGCGAGCTGCACGCCGCGCTTGGCCAGGAGGTCGCGCACCAGCTTGCGGGCCACCGCCACGCGCTGCGGATCGAGCGGCGCGTTCTCGCGCAGCTTGGCCGAGTCGCGCACCGTGCGGCCGTTCAGGGAGCGCAATCCCTCGAAGGCGATGTTGGTGATGAAGGGACGCTCCGCCACCTGCACCACCACCGTGCCGCGGCGCTCGGCGCCGGGGCGCACGAACACCTCCACCGACTCGTAGTTGCCGGTGGACATCAGGCGGCGGATCACCCGCTGCACGTCGGGCGCGGTGAGCGTCTGGCCGGGGCGGATCGCGGCGGTGGAGCGCACCGTGGCCTCCTGCACGCGCGAGGCGCCGCGGATGGACACCGAGTCCACCACGATCCCGACCTCGGCGGCCGGGGCGGGGTCCTGCGCGTGCAGGGAGCGGAGCGGAAGTCCGCAGAGGGCGAGGAGAACGAGGAGGGCCGCCGTGGCGGCCCCTCCCGTACGCTTGTTCGTTACCCGATGCATCACGTCACGTTCGTTGACGATGAGGGAACCTGGAAGGCGAGGGACTGCTTGTCCTCCGAGACCGAAACCTGGATCTCGTCTCCCGGGGAGAACTCCGCCATCAGGATCTTCTCCGAGAGCGGATCCTCCAGGTACCGCTGGATCGCGCGGCGGATGGGCCGCGCGCCGAACTTCTCGTCGTACCCGTGCTCGATCATGAAGTCCACGGCCTCGTCGGTCAGGTTGAGCTTCAGCTCCTCCTCCTTGAGGCGGTCCTCCACGTCGCGCAGCAGGTTGTGGATGATCTGGCCGATCTGCTCCCGGGTCAGCGGATGGAAGACGATGCTGTCGTCCAGCCGGTTGATGAACTCCGGGTTGAAGGCCCGCTCGATCTCCTCCTTGACCTTCTCCTCCATCCGGTCGTAGTTGGACTGGCCGCTGGGGGTGTGGAAGCCGAGCCCCTTCCCCTTACCGATGTCCCGCGCGCCCAGGTTGGAGGTCATGATGATGACCGTGTTCTTGAAGTCGATCACCCGGCCGTAGTTGTCCGTCAGGTGACCCTCGTCCAGCACCTGCAGCAGGATGTTGAACACGTCCGGGTGCGCCTTCTCGATCTCGTCCAGCAGCACGACCGAGTACGGCTTGCGGCGCACGGCCTTGGTGAGCGTTCCCGAGTCCTCGTAGCCCACGTACCCCGGAGGGGCGCCGATGAGCCGCGACACCGAGAACTTCTCCATGTACTCCGACATGTCCACGCGGATCAGCGCGTTCTTGTCGGCGAACATGAACTCGGCCAGCGCCCGCGCCAGCTCCGTCTTCCCCACGCCCGTGGGGCCGGCGAAGATGAACGAGCCGATGGGGCGGTTGGGGTCCTTGAGCCCCGCGCGCGAGCGGCGGATCGCGCGGGAGATCGCCTGGATGGCCCGGTCCTGGCCCACCACGCGCTTGTGGAGCTCCTCCTCCATCCCCACCAGGCGGGCGGTCTCGGCCTGCTTCAGGCGCGTGACCGGGATCCCCGTCCAGCGCGAGACGATGAAGGCGATGTCCTCCTCGGAGAGGGCGGGGCGGTTGGTGCGCCGCTCCTCCTCCCAGGCCTTCTCGCGCTCCTGGATGCGGCGCTGCAGCTCGCGCTCGTGGTCGCGCAGCTCGGCCGCGCGCTCGAAGTCCTGGTCGCGGATGGCCTCGTCCTTCTTGGAGGCGATCTGCTCGAGCTGCCCCTTCAGGTCGTTCACCTCCGGGGGCGGCACCTGGGTCGCCAGGCGGGCGCGGGCACCCGCCTCGTCGATCACGTCGATGGCCTTGTCCGGCAGGAACCGGTCGGTGATGTAGCGCTCGGAGAGCTTCACCGCGCCCTCGATCACCTCGTCGGAGATCTTGACCCGGTGGTGCTCCTCGTAGTGCGTCCGCAGGCCCTTCACGATCTCGATGGCCTCCTCGATCGAGGGCGGGTCCACCGCGACGGTCTGGAAGCGGCGCTCCAGCGCCCCGTCCTTCTCGATGTACTTGCGGTACTCGTTCAGCGTGGAGGCGCCCACGCACTGCAGCTCGCCGCGGGCCAGGGCGGGCTTCAGCATGTTGGAGGCGTCGATGGCCCCCTCGGCCGCGCCGGCGCCCACCAGCGTGTGCAGCTCGTCGATGAACAGGATGATGTTCTTGTTCTGCGAGATCTCGTTCATCACCGCCTTGAGCCGCTCCTCGAACTGGCCGCGGTACTTGGTGCCGGCGATGACCGCGGCCATGTCCAGCGACAGCACGCGGTGGTCCCGCAGCGAGTCGGGGCACTGCCCGCTCGCGATGAGCTGCGCCAGCCCCTCCACGATCGCCGTCTTGCCCACGCCGGGCTCGCCGATCAGGACGGGGTTGTTCTTCTTGCGCCGCGAGAGGATCTCCATCACCCGCTCGATCTCTTCCTCGCGCCCGATGGTCGGGTCCAGCTCGCCCTGGCGGGCCAGCTCGGTCAGGTCGCGGCAGAAGTGGTCGAGCGCGGGCGTCTTGGACTTCTTCTCGCCCTTCGGCGCCGCCGACCCGCCGCCCACCGGCGACGAGGACGAGGGCGTGGCCGAGGACGGCTCGGAGCCCAGGAGCTTCAGGGTCTCACGGCGGGCGTCCTCCAACGTGACGCCCAGCTGGCCCAGCACCTCGGCGGCGATCCCCTTCTCCTCGCGCAGCAGGCCCAGCAGCAGGTGCTCGGTGCCCACGTACGAGTGGTTGAGCTCCCGCGCCTCGGCCATGGCGAACTCCAGCACCTTCTTGGCGCGCGAGGTGTAGGGCAGCTCGCCCAGGGCGATGGTGGCCTTGCCGCGGCGCACCTGCTCCTCGACCTTCTCCTGCACCTGCTCCAGGTCCACGGCCAGGTTGTTGAGCACCGCCGCGGCCACGCCCTCGCCCTCGCGGATCAGCCCCAGCAGGATGTGCTCGGTGCCGACGTAGTCGTGCTGAAGCCGGATCGCCTCCTCGCGGGCCATCGCGAGCACCTTCCGGACCCGGTCGGTGAAGTTGTAGTTCATGTCACCCTTTCTTAGCGAATCCTCTACGAGCGTGGTGCGGGCGGATCCGGGCGGTCGCCCTCGCCGGGCGGCGGTGCCGGATCGCCCTCGCGGGCGAGCTCACGACGGACGTAGGCGGCGCGCCGGACGTCGGCTTCCCCGTCGGGGAGGCGTCCGTCCGCGACCTGCTCGAGGTGGGCGGATTGGCTGAAGATCATGATCCGGTTGAGCGTGTATACACTGAGCCTGGGGATTAGTTTCAGCCCCACGCCCAGCCTTACGCCGCTCAGAAGGTTCATCACCTCCTCGAAGGACGTGGACCGCGCGTGCCGCAGCAGCCCGTACGCCCGCCATACCTTGTCCTCGATCACCGTCGGGGCGTCGCGCAGAAGGACCCCGCGGGCCTGCGTCTCGTACTGCACCACCTGCTGCACGATGCGCTGCAGGTGGTCGATCAGGTCCTCCTCCGTCTTCCCTAGGGTGGTCTGGTTGGAGATCTGGAAGAAGTTGCCCACCACCTCGGAGCCCTCGCCGTACAGGCCGCGGAAGGTGAGGCCCACCTGCGAGATCCCCTGCAGCACCTTGCCGATCTCCTGGGTCAGCACCAGCCCCGGAAGGTGCATCAGCACCGACGCGCGCAGCCCCGTCCCCACGTTCGTGGGGCACGAGGTCAGGTAGCCGAACTCGGCGTGGAAGGCGTACGGAAGCCGCGCGCCCAGCTCCTCGTCCAGGCGGTCCACCATGCGCCAGGCGTCCTTGAGGCGGAAGCCGCCCAGGATGCACTGCAGCCGCAGGTGGTCCTCCTCGTTCACCATCACGCTCAGCGGCTCCCGCTCCGACAGCAGCAGCGCGGCGTCGGTGTGGGGCGCCGCCGACGCGGTGCCGGCCAGCTCGCGCGACACCAGGTGCCGCTCCAGCAGGATCTGCCGCTCGACCGCCTCCATCCCGGACACCACCAGCGCCGTGCCGCCGCGCAGCAGCTCGCTGGCGTCGGCGGCCTCACGCGCCAGGCGCAGCACGTTCCGGCGGTCGCCCGCGTCGCCGCGGATGGCGAAGCGGTGCCCATGGAGATTCCGTGCCAGGCGCAGGCGCGTGGACAGCACGATGTCGGCGTGCGGCCCGTCGGCGCGGAGCCAGTCCAGCCCCGCCTCGGGGTCGGCCGGGAGTCGGTCGGTCGCCATGCTACTCCGGGGCCTCCAGCCGGCGGATCTGGTCGCGGATCGCGGCCGCGCGCTCGAAGTCCTCGGCGTCCACCGCGTGCTGCAGCGAGCGGCGCAGCGAGACCGCGCGCGCGGTGCGGTCCATCTCCGTGGGGTCGGGCGGCAGGTAGACCTTCCCCACGTGCTGGGTGCCGCCGTGCAGCTTGCGCAGCAGGCCGCGCAGCGAGGGCTCGAAGGTGGCGTAGCAGGCGGCGCACCCCAGGCGCCCGGTGCGCTTGAAGTCGGCCAGGTTCAGCCCGCAGGCGGCGCAGGCGCCGGCCGCGGGCGCCGGCTCGCCGGTGAGCGTCTTCCCCATCTGCGCCAGGAAGTCGGCCAGCGGCGCGCTCGCGCCTCCCCCGCCCGACTCCAGCCCCTTGGCCGCCGCGCACGACTCGCACAGGTGGTAGGTGCTCATCTCGTTGTGCACGATCTGGGTCAGGTGGACGGTCGCCTCCTTCTTCCCGCAGCTGTCGCAGCGCATCGCCTCTCCTCTCAGCCCTCCGCGTCGGTCCGGACCGGCTCCCCCGCCGCCGCCCCGTCCGGGGACGCCACGGGCCCGCCGTCCACCCGCACGAGGTGGGCCCCCTGCAGGGTCAGCACCCGGTCGGCGCGCGCGGCCAGCACCATGTCGTGCGTCACCAGCACCATCGCGGCCCCCTCCTCGCGGCAGACGCGGAAGAGCATGTCGTGCAGCCGCTCGCTCGTCTCCGGGTCCAGGTTGCCGGAGGGCTCGTCGGCCAGCAGCAGGAGCGGCCGGTTCGCCAGCGCCCGCGCCACCGCCACGCGCTGCTGCTCGCCGCCGGAGAGCTGCGCCGGCTTGTGACCGAGCCGCGGCTCCAGCCCCACCGCCGCCAGCAGCTCCCGCGAGCGCTCGCGGGCGTCGCGGCGCGCCACCCCCGCGATGAGCTGCGGCATCATCACGTTCTCCAGCGCGGTGAACTCGCGCAGCAGGTGGTGGAACTGGAAGACGAAGCCCACGTGGGCGCTCCGCAGCTTCGCCAGCTCCTCGTCCGGCATCCCCGCCACCACCCTGCCGCCCACGCGCACCTCGCCGTGGGTGGCGTGGTCCAGCGCCCCCAGGATCTGCAGGAGGGTGGACTTTCCCGACCCGCTCTGCCCGATCACGGACACCGTCTCGCCCCGGGCTACGTCAAGATCCACGCCGTCCAGCACCCTGATCTCGCTGCCGTCGCCGCCCACGTACACCTTGTGCACGCCGCGCGCGCTGACCGCCGGCTCGGCGGGCTCGGCCGGCACCGGGACCGCGCTACTCATGGCGGATCGCCTCCACCGGGGCCAGCCGCGCCGCCTGCAGCGCGGGGTACACGGTGGCCACGAAGGAGATCAGCACCGTGGAGGCCAGGATGGCGATCACGTCGACCGGGTCGATGCGCACCGGCAGATGGTCCACGAAGTAGATGTCGCCGGGGATGCGGATCAGCTCGAAGTAGCCGATGGCCCACGTCAGCAGCGCCCCCCCCGCCCCGCCGATCAGCGCGCCCACCACGCCGATCACCAGCCCCTGGATCATGAAGATTCGCAGCACCTTCCGGGACGAGAGCCCCATCGACTTCAGGATGCCGATCTCGCGCGTCTTGTCGGTCACCACCATCACCAGCGTGGAGACGATGTTGAAGGCGGCCACGATCACGATCAGCAGCAGGATCAGCGTCATCGCCAGCTTCTCCAGCTTCAGGGCGGAGAATAGCGGGGAGTTCATCCGCTTCCAGTCGTCCGTCCGGTACGCCAGCCCGAGCGCGTCGTCGATCCGCGACGCCACCTTCTCGGCCTCCATGGCGTCCGGCGTGCGCACCTCCAGCCCGGAGACCGCGCTCCCCAGCCCGGTCAGCTCCTGCGCCGCGGCCAGCGTCGTGTACATGAACTTGTTGTCGTACTCGTACATCCCGGTGGTGAAGCGCCCCGACACCTCGAACTTCCGCATCT
The DNA here is from genome assembly GCA_030146875.1 of Longimicrobiaceae bacterium. Classification (GTDB taxonomy): domain Bacteria; phylum Gemmatimonadota; class Gemmatimonadetes; order Longimicrobiales; family Longimicrobiaceae; genus JASLAX01. Next base: position 3,754 of record JASLAX010000102.1, on the reverse strand, counting down.
TGGGGACGATCACGCCCATCGCCGACATCCGCGCGCCCTGGAAGGAGACGACGGTGACGGTGTCGCCCGCCTGCAGGTTGAAGCGGTCGGCCAGGCCGTAGCCCACCAGGATGGGGGGAAGGTCGGGCTTGGTGGAGCGCAGCCGCAGCGAGTCCTGCCGGACGAGCCGCGCCACCTCGGTGATGGGCTCGCCCGGCGCGGCGGGGTCGATCCCGCGCAGCACGGCGCCCTCGGCGTACCCCGCGCGGTTGGTCAGCCCCACCTCGCTGTGGATGAACGGCGCGGCGCCCACCACCCCCTCCACGCGGCGGACACGCTCGGCCACGCGCGTCCAGTCGTCCATCCGCATGGCCTCCCCGTACGTCATCACCCAGATGTGCGGGTTGGTGCCCAGGATCTTGTCGCGCAGGTCCGTCTGCAGCCCCGTCATCACGGAGGTGACGGTGATCAGCGCCATCACCCCCACCGACACCCCGCCGATGGCGATGAGCGTGATGAGCGAGAGGAAGCGCGTGCCCCGCCGCGACGCCAGGTAGCGCCGCCCGATGAACCACTCCAGGCTCACTCCGGCCTCATGGTGGGGAAGAGGATCACGTCGCGGATGGACGGCTGGTTGGCGAGCACCATCACCAGGCGGTCGATGCCCATGCCGAAGCCGCCGGTGGGCGGCATTCCGTACTCCATCGCGCGCAGGAAGTCCTCGTCCAGCGGCTGCGTCTCCTGCTCGCCCGCGGCGGCGTACCGCGCCTGTGCCTCGAACCGCTCGCGCTGGTCGACGGGGTCGTTCAGCTCGCTGTACGCGTTCAGCAGCTCCTTGCCGGCGACCATCAGCTCGAAGCGCTCCGTCAGCTCGGGGTTGCCGCGCTTGGGCTTGGCGAGCGGCGACATCTCGCGCGGGTAGTCGGTGATGAAGGTGGGCTGCACCAGCCCGGGCTCCACCAGCGCGCCGAAGAGCTCGTCGATCAGCTTCCCCCGCCCCATCGTCGCCACCTCTCCCGCGGGGACGCCCAGGGCGCGGACGCGCACGGCCAGCTCCTCGTCTGCCACGCCCTCGACCTCCACCCCGCCCAGCTCGCGGAGCGCCTCGTACATGGTGTAACGGGCGTACGGCCCGGCGAAGTCGATCGCCACGCCGTCGCGCTCCACCGTCGTCCCCCCGAGCGCGTCGCGGACCACGGTGGAGAGCATCTCCTCCGTGAGCGCCATCACGCCCTCGTAGTCCATGTACGCCGCGTAGAACTCCAGCATGGTGAACTCGGGGTTGTGGAAGCGCGACAGCCCCTCGTTGCGGAAGTTCTTGGCGATCTCGTACACGCGCTCCATCCCGCCCACGATCAGCCGCTTCAGGTACAGCTCGTCGGCGATGCGCAGGTAGAGCTGCATGTCCAGCGCGTTGTGGTGCGTGGTGAAGGGCCGGGCCAGCGCGCCGCCGTAGAGCGGCTGCAGCACCGGCGTCTCCACCTCCACGAAGCCGCGCTCGTCCAGGAAGCGGCGCAGGGCGGTGACGATCCTGGCGCGCAGGACGAAGACGTCGCGCACCTCCGGATTGACGGCCAGGTCGGCGTAGCGCTGCCGGTAGCGCGCCTCCACGTCGGTGAACCCGGAGTGGACGATACGCTCGCCCGTCTCGGCGTCGGTCTCCTCCTTTCCCAGCGGGAGGGGACGGACGGCCTTGGAGAGCAGGTGCAGCTCGTCGGCGCGGATGGAGACCTCCCCCGTGCGCGTGCGGAAGACCTTCCCCGCGATGCCGATCCAGTCCCCCAGGTCCACCAGGTCGAGGAGCTCGTAGCCGTCGGCGCCCAGGTCGTTCACGCGGAAGTACGCCTGCACCTTCCCCGTGCGGTCGGCCACGTGCGCGAAGGTGCTCTTCCCCATCACGCGCCGCGAGACGACGCGCCCGGCCACGCGCACGCGCTCCTCCGGCCCGTCGGCCCCCTCCGCGCCGCCCTCCGCCTCCCACCGCTCGAAGAGCGCGCGGGCGGCGGCGGCGGTGTGGGTGGGGTCGAAGGAGTAGGCGAAGGGCTCGATCCCCCGCTCGCGCAGGCGCGGGAGCTTGGCCAGGCGGTCGGCGACCACCCGGTCCTCGGGGTGGGGCTCCCCGCGCGCGTCGTTGTCCGACATCAGTGCTGCTCCCCCCCGAACTGGCGCAGGTAGGCGTGGATGAACGGCCCGATGTCGCCGTCCATCACCTTCTGGACGTCCGGCACCTTGAGCTCCGTCCGGTGGTCGTTCACCATCGTGTACGGCTGGAAGACGTACGAGCGGATCTGGCTGCCGAAGGCGATGTCCGTCTTGGTGGACTCCAGCTTCGACTTCTCCTTCTCCTGCTCCTCCAGCGCGCGCTGGTAGAGGGCGGCCTTGAGCATCTTCATGGCGGTCGCGCGGTTCTTGTGCTGCGACCGCTCCTGCTGGCACGCCACCACGATCCCGGACGGAAGGTGGCGCAGGCGCACGGCGGAGCTCGTCTTGTTGACGTGCTGCCCGCCCGCCCCGGAGGCGCGGTACACGTCCATCTCAATGTCCTCCTCGCGCACGTCGATCTCGATGGTGTCGTCGACCGACGGGTACACGAAGACCGAGGCGAACGACGTGTGCCGCCGCGCCTGCGAATCGAACGGGGAGATGCGCACCAGGCGGTGCACTCCGCGCTCGGCCCTCAGGTAGCCGTAGGCGTACTGGCCGCGGATCTCCAGGGTGGCGGACTTGATCCCGGCTTCGTCGCCCTCCTGCCGGTCCATCAGCTCCACCTCGAAGCCCTGGCGCTCGCCCCAGCGCACGAACATGCGCAGGAGCATCTCGGCCCAGTCCTGCGACTCGGTGCCGCCGGCGCCCGGGTGGATGGTCACCAGCGCGTCGCGGTGGTCGTCGGGCCCCTGGAGCATGTTGCGGAGCTCCAGGTCGTCGAGCTGGGCCTGGATGGCCTCGGTCTCGCGCTGGACCTCCTCCGCCATCTCCGGGTCGTTGTCCACCTCCAGCAGCTCCACCATCTCCCCCAGCTCGTCCACCTTACCCGACAGGCGGCGCCAGGGGTCCGTCCACGCCTTGAGCTTGTTGACCTGGGCGATGGTGTCGCGCGCGGCCGCCTGGTCGTTCCAGAACTCCGGCGCGGCCATGCGGGCCTCGATCTGCCTTACCTGCTCCGACTTGGCATCGACGTCAAAGGAACCTCCTCAGCTCGTCGAGCCTTTCACGGTACGTGTCCAGGCTGCTCTGGATCTGCTCGAGCATCGCTCCTCCTGTCGGTAACGAACGGCGGGGCCGCCCCGAGGGACGGCCCCGCAAGATCCCTGCAAAAATATACGTCGCGGCCGGAGCCGGGGGCAACGGCGCGCCGTGCCCGCGCGGCTCAGAAGACCGGCTGCCCCTTCGCCAGGATGTCGTTCAGGGCGTCGCGGAAGAAGGTGGTGCCGCGCGCGGTCTCCGGCCCCACCTGTCCGGCGTACTCCTCCCAGCTCTTCTTGATCTCCTCCATGAACTCCCGCTTCAGCGTGCCGTCCTGCAGCGCCTTGTCGCGGCGCTCCGGATGGTACGTCACGATGTCGGAGACCAGCGCCCGGGCCAGCCGCCGCGCCTTCGCCTGCGGGTCGTTGGAGCCGAACGCCGCGCGGGTGGAGGGAGCCGCGGCCGCCGGAGCCGGCGTCGGCGCAGGAGGAGCGGGAGCGGCGGGCGCGGGCGCGGGCGATGCCGCCGCCGGAGCCGGGGTGGGACTCGGCGGAGGCGGTGCGGGGGCCGGCGACGGGGCCGGAGCGGGCGT
>JASLAX010000166.1 GCA_030146875.1 Longimicrobiaceae bacterium | reverse complement strand
ACCGAAGTCGGTGATGTTCTTGACGACGCCGTGGCGCACCTGGCCCACCTCGAGCTCCTTCTTGAGCTTGTCGCGCTTGATCTCGCGGTCGGCCTCGAGGAGCACGCGGCGCGACACCACGATGTTGCGGCGGCGCTTGTTCAGCTTGATGATCTTGAAGTCGTACGTCTCGCCGATCAGGTCCTCGATGTTCGGAACGCGGCGCAGCGCGATCTGCGAACCGGGCAGGAATGCGTCCACCCCCATCAGGTCCACGGTCACGCCACCCTTGATCTTGCGCGTGAGCGTGCCCGGGACGGGCGAGCCGTTCTCGTAGGCCTCGCGGATCTTCTCCCAGACGCGCAGGAAGTCGGCCTTCTTCTTGGAGAGGACGACCACGCCGTCCTCGTCCTCGAGGTTCTCGAGGAAGACCTCCACCTCGTCGCCGATCTGCAGCGAGTCGGGATCCTTGAACTCGTCGCGGTTCACCGAGCCCTCGCTCTTGAAGCCGAGGTCCAGGATCACCGACTTATCCGTGACGCGGAGCACGCGTGCCTTGACGATCTCACCCTCTTCGATGTTCGTGAGGGTGTCCTCGTACATCTCGAGCATCTCGCCGTACTCCTCCTCGGAGTACTCGTCCTCGTCGAAGAGGTCGGCGCGGATGTTCATGGCGCGGGCGCGATCCGCGATCTGCTGTACGGTCAGCTCGCTGCCGAAGCGGACCCGCTCCACGGTGGCGACTGCGCCGCCATCGGAGGTGTCGGTCCCGGCCTCGAACTCGTCGTTCGTGTTCTGGTCGACCATGGGGTGGAGGATCTCCTGGAGAGCTGTGCCGGGGGCGGAGGGACTCACGCGGCGGCCGGCACGGGCTGAGGGTGGAAGGCGACCCGGGGGAATCCCGGGAAAACACGGAAATGTACGTTTCTACGAACGTTTCGTCAACCCCGCATCCGCTCCTCGGCGAGCCCCACCACCAGCGCCACCTGCTCGTCGAAGCCCATGGCGGTGGTGTCCAGCACGAAGGCGTCGTCCGCCTTCCGGAGCGGCGCCGCGGCCCGCGTGGAGTCGATCTCGTCGCGTCCGCGCAGCCGCGCCTCCTCGGCCCGCACCTCGTCCTCCGAGAGCTCCGCGGCGCCCTGCTCCCGCAGGCGCCGCCGGGCCCGCTCGAAGGGGTCGCACACCAAGAACGCCTTGAGGTCGGCGTCGGGAAAGACGACGGTGCCGATGTCGCGCCCGTCCGCCACCAGCCCGCCCCGCTCGCCCGCCTCGCGCAGGGCGCCCATCAGCCAGTCGCGCACGGTGGGCACGGCGGCCATGCGGGAGACGTTGGCGTTCACCTCGCCGGAGCGGATGGCCACGGAGACGTCCTCTCCATGAACGATCATCCGGTACCCTTTCTCGTCCGGCACGCCCTCCACGCCCAGCGCGTCCAGCTCGCCGGGGGTGAGCGACTCCCAGCGCTCGGGCGGGATCCCGGCGCGCAGCGCGGCCAGGGTGAGGGCGCGGTAGAAGGCGCCGGAGTCCAGGTGCCGGTAGCCCAGGCGCGCCGCCACGGCCTTCGCCGTGGAGCTCTTCCCGGAGCCGGCGGGTCCGTCCAGGGCGATCACCAGCCCGTCCGGGCGGGGGGGCGTCACGAGCGCGCTCCCGCGGGGGCGGCGCCGCGCGCCGCGTCCAGCACGTCCCAGAAGCCGGGGAAGGAGACGTCCACCACCGCCGGGTCCTCCACCTCGATCGCGCTGCCGGGGAGCGCCGCCAGCACGCCGAAGGCCATGGAGATCCGGTGGTCGTGCCAGGTGCGTACCCGCCCCGCGAGCGGGCGGTCCGTGCCCCGCACCACCATCCCGTCGGGAAGCTCCTCGGCCTCCACCCCCACAGCCCTGAGGTTCGCCACCATCGCGGCGATCCGGTCGCTCTCCTTCACGCGCAGCTCCCCCGCACCGGTGATCCTGGTCTCTCCCTCCGCCCGGGAGGCGAGGGCGGCCAGCAGCGGGATCTCGTCCACCGCCGCCGGCACCTCCGCCCCTCTGACCTCCACCGCCCGCAGCGCTGACGGCCGCACCACCAGGTCCGCCACGGGCTCGCCGCCCTCCTCCCGCTCGTCGCAGAGGGAGAAGCGCGCGCCCATGCGCTCGGCGATGCGGAAGAAGCCCGTCCGCGTGGGGTTCACCCCGACGCCGGCCAGGCGCAGCTCGCCCTCGTCCGCCAGGAACGCGAGCGCGGCCAGGAAGGCGGCGGACGACGGGTCGCCGGGAACGCGCGCGTCCAGCGGCGGCAGCGGGCCCGTGGGCGGAGCCAGCGAGACCCGCCACCCGTCGCCGGCCGGCCCCTCCGCCACGGCCACCCCCAGCGAGCGCAGCGCCCGCTCGGTGTGGTCGCGCGACGCGGCCGGCTCGCGCACGGAGACGGGCACGCCCGCGCCCAGCCCGGCGAGGAGGACGGCGCTCTTCACCTGCGCGCTGGCGCGCTCGGAGACGTGGTCCAGCGGCGAGAGCGACCCGCCGCGCACCTCCACCGGCAGGCGGTCGGGCGCGCCGAGCTCGCGGAAGCGCGCCCCCATGCGCGAGAGCGGCTCCGTCACCCGCCGCATGGGCCGGCCGCGGAGGGACGCGTCGCCGTCCAGCGTCGCCGCGAAGGGGCGGGAGGCGAGCAGCCCCATCAGCAGGCGCGTGGTCGTGCCGCTGTTGCCGCAGTCGATCGCGCCCGACGGCGCGCGCCAGGCGTCCAGGCCGCGGCCGCGGACGCGGACCTCGCCGCCGCCGGCCGGCGGATCGGGGACGTCGCAGCCCAGGGCGCGGAGCGCCGCGGCCGTGCTGCGGCAGTCGGCGCCGGAGAGGAGGCCGGAGAGCCGGCTCTCCCCTTCCGCGGCGGCGGCCAGCATCAGGGCGCGGTGGGTGATGGACTTGTCCCCGGGTACGGAGATCTCGCCCGAGACGGTCAGCTTCATCGCGGCGGAAGACGGGTGCGGGTGGGCGTTCACGGGAGAAAGCTATCCGCCGCCGGGCACCCTCCGCAATCGCGCCCGCGCGGCCCCGCCCTTGCTGCACCGAACGTCCGATCGGGGTTCCTCACCCAACACCCAGCGCCGGCGACATGCGCCCCTCCGCCCCCTCCTCGCGTGCCGTAACTCGTTTTCCGGCATCCGTCCTCCCGGCGCCGCCCGTCGCCCCCGCCGCCCCGCGGGCGCGGGACGCCGCCCGGCCGGGCGTCACCCCGCGAGGACGGGGGTTCGACCGCTCCAGGGGACGGCGCGCTCCCTCCCCCGCGGTACGCCTGGAGCCGCCGCATCCCCGCGGCGCCGGCGGCTCGCCGCCGGCCATCCGCACCCTCGCCCGGACCGCCTTGCCCGCCCGCGGCCCCCTCGTTCGCCGGACCTTCGGATGAGGAGCCCCGCCGCGCTCGCCGCCGGGATCGCGCTGCCGCTGCTGGCGGCCGCGCTCCCCGTCGCCGCGTCGGCGCAGGGCACGCGGCCCCCGTCCCGCCCGGCGCGGACGCAGGCGCCGCCAGCGCCGGACGAGCGGGTGGAGGTGCGGGGGAGGGTGCTGGACGCCGCGACCGGGCGGCCCGTGGTGGGGGCGCGGCTGGAGTTCCCGGCGGCGCGGCGGACGGCGTTCACCGACACCACCGGCTCCTTCGTCATCCGGCGCCCGCCCGCGGGGGAGCAGCTCCTGACGGTGAGCGCCCTGGGCTACAAGGGCGGGATGTACGTGATCCAGGTGGGGCCGGAGCTGCCGGAGCTGCGCATCGGCGTGCGCGAGGATCCCATCCTGCTGGAGGAGATCCGCGTGGTGGCCGACCGCTTCCAGACGCGCATGGCGCGGTCGACCCTGTCCGGCCAGGCGTTCAGCGACTGGGACCTGGCGCTGGGCGGCGCCGCCGACCTGAACACCTTCCTGCGCCAGCGCGTGGGGCTGGTGCCGGTCCCCTGCTACGGCCGCGGCGCCGACCTGCGGCAGGCGGCCACGCTGGTGGGCGAGCAGGCGTGCGTGCGCGTGCGCGGTGTGCCTCGCAGGCCGCGACTGTACGTGGACGAGATCCCGGTGGACGGGATGGAGGACCTGGGCGGCTACCATCCATCCGACATCGCGCGGATGGAGGTCTACCAGGGCGGTGCCATGATCCGGGTATACACGAAGTGGTTCATCCAGTCGGCCGCCAAGCGCGGCTACCGCCCCCTCCCCCTCGGTGTCCAATGAAACGGTCCCGCCTGCTCCCCGCCCTTCTCCTCGCCGCCGCCGCGGCGCTCCCCCCGGCCGCGCGTGCCCAGCAGCCCTCGATCAGCATCCCCGCCCCCCAGAGCCGCCCCTCCGTGCGCGGCGTGGTGGTGGACGCCGCCAGCGGCCGGCCGGTGGCGGGCGCGGCCGTGCGCCTGGAGCGGGCCCGGCTCCGGGTGGGGACGGACTCCGCCGGCGCCTTCGCCATGCGCCGCGCACCGGCCGGCACGCAGCTCCTGCACGTGACCGCGCTGGGGTACGAGCCGGCGATGCAGCTCGTGGCCGTCCCGGCGGACGGCGGGGTGGACGTCCGCATCCCGCTCACCGCCGGTCCCATCGCGCTGGAGGGGCTGCGGGTGGTGGCCGACCGGCTGGAGGCCCGCCGGCGCACGGTGCCGCTCTCCTCCCGGGTGATCCCCGAGAAGGCGATGGCGCTGAGCTCCGCGCCCACCATGCAGGACTTCCTGGCGCAGCACGTGAACCTCCGCCCCACGCCGTGCCACGCGCTGGCCTCGCTCCAGCGCACCCCAGCCGGCAGCCTCCAGGGCGAGTGCCACGCCGTCCGCGGCGCCGCCACGCACGTGGGGCTGTACCTGGACGACGCGCCGCTGATCGGCGGCTGGGGCAGCCTGAGGTTCTACGACCCGGCGGAGTTCGGCCGGGTGGAGGTGTACCGCGGCGGGGCCATCCTGCACCTCTACACCGTCGCGTACCTGGAGCGGGCGGCCCGCCGCCCCGACTACGCCCCGCAGGCGTTCCTGTTCTGACCGCGTCCACGTCCACCACCGGAGGGGACCATGAGGATCCGACACGCCGCCGCCGCCGCCTTCGCCGCCGTTCTCCTTTCCGCCGCGGCGGCCGGTGCGCAGCGGCAGGCGCCGGAGCGCGTGCAGGCGCGGGGAACGGTGGTGGACTCGCGCAGCGGGACGCCCATCGAGGGCGCGATCGTGGACGTGGCCCGGCTGCGGCGCTCGGGGCGCACGGACGAGCGCGGGGCGTTCGACCTCGGGCGGGTGCAGCCCGGCACCTACGCCGCGACTGTGAAGACGATGGGCTACGGCGTCTCCGAGCTGGACCTGGTGGTCTCGGCCAGCGGCGAGGCGCGCATCGCGCTGGAGTCCGACCCCATCCTGCTGGAGGCCATCACGGCGACGGCCGACCGCTTCGAGTCCCGCCGCCGCGCGGCGGGGGTGTCGTCGCGGGTGGTCGCGAAGCGGGACCTGGCGCTCTCGGCCGCGCCCAACCTGTCCGAGTACATCGAGCAGGTGGGCGTGGGGTCGAACGCCCGGTCACGGTCGCCGCTGGTGTTCGTGGACGAGGTGCCCGCGATGGGCGGCCTGGCGATGCTGGCGTCGTACGACCCGTGGGAGATCGAGCGGGTGGAGATCTACGGCTCCGGCGGGCAGATCCGCGTCTACACCACGTGGTTCATGGAGCACGCGGCGAAGCGCAGGTACCGCCCGCAGCCGTTCCTCCTCTGACCCTGCCGCGACGGAGCACCGCCATGCGCACGTTCCGCCTCCCCGTCCTCTCCGCCGCGCTGGCGGCCTCGCTCCTCGTCGGGAGCGCGGCCGCGCAGCAGGCCGACCCGTCGATCCGCGTGCGCGGCGCGCCGGCGCCGCACCCCGAGCTGCGGGGGGTGGTGGTGGACTCCGCCACCGGCCAACCCATCGTGGTCGCGCGGCTGGAGATCGAGCGCCTGAACGCCAGGGTCTACAGCGACGAGCAGGGCGCCTTCGCCATCGGACGCCTGCCGGAGCGGGCGGAGCTGCTGGTGGTGCGCGCCCTGGGCTACCGTCCCGCGGCGCACCTGGTGCGGCCCTCGCGCACGGGGGAGCCGCTCCGCATCGCCCTGGTCCCGCAGCCCACCGAGTTGGCGGCGCTGCACGCGGTCTACGACATGTTCGAGGCGCGGCGGCGCGCGTCCCCCTACGTGTCGCGCGTCTTCCGCCGCACGGACCTGGCGCTCTCGGCCGCGCCGAACATGCTGAACTTCCTGCGCACGCGCGGCGCCGTGCAGCTCCGGAACTGCGCCTGGGGACGAGCCGGCCTGGCCGGATGCCAGTTCTCGCGGGGAAGCTGGAGCGGTGCGGCCATCTTCCTGGACGGCGCGCCCCTCATCGGGGGCATCGAGTCGCTGGAGACGTACGGGCCGGAGGAGATCGAGCGGGTGGAGATCTACCGGGCCGGGAAGATCGTCTACCTCTACAGCACGTGGTACATGGAGCGCGCCGTCAGGCGCCGCATGCCGCCGCAGCCGATCATCATCTCCTGACCGGCCTCTCCGTCTCCTGGGGTCTCCGCCAGGGACTTCTCGCGCGGCGGCGGACGAGGCCGCCCACGCGACGGGAGCCGGACGAGTGACGAGAACGAGGCCCCACGTCTGCGGACGCGGGGCCTCGATTCGGTCGTCGCCGGACGGAGGTCCTATCGGACGGCGGGAGGCGCGGCGGGCTCCTCCGGGCGGACGGTGCCGCTGCGGACGGTGCGGAGGCGTCCGCCGGCGCGGAGCAGCAGGGCGCCTTCGGGGGTGACGCCGAGCGAGGTGCCCACCACGTCCTCCTGGCCGGAGACGCGGACCACGCGCCCCAGCAGCACGTCGCGCGCGCGCATCTCCTCCAGCAGCGCGCCGGCCATGCGCTCCGGCGGGTGGAGGACGGCGCGGAGCACGGCGGAGACGACCGCGCCCGCCACGTCCGCCCGCGGGGGCGTCCACCCGGCGGCGACGCGGAGCGACGTGGCGGCGTCGCGAAGCTCGGCCGGGAAGTCGCCGGGCGCGTGGCCCACGTTCAGGCCGATGCCCACGACGACCGCGTGCGCGCCGTCCATTCCCCGCGTGGCCTCGCAGAGGATGCCGCCGGTCTTCCGCCCCGCCAGGTGCAGGTCGTTGGGCCACTTGACGCCGACGGCCGCGGGGCGCGCGAAGGGGTCGAGCGCCGCGGCGCAGGCGAGGCCGACCAGGATGGGGAGGAGCCCCGGCGAGGGGAGCGGGTCGGGACGGACCAGGAGGGAGAGCCAGATGCCCAGCCCGGGGGGGGACGACCAGCCCTTCCCTCCCCTCCCGCGCCCCGCGGTCTGCTCCTCCGCCAGCACCACGGTGCCGGAGGGCGCCCCCGCCTCGCCGAGGGCCCGGGCGACGTCGTTGGTCGACCCGGCGCGGGCGAAGAGGCGGACGTCCGGCACTCCCCACCGCGCCGCCAGGTCCGCCGCGGCGGCGCCCTCCCACCGGGCGGCGGGGACGTCGGTCAACCGTCCCCCGCGGGGCGCAGGCGAAGGGAGAGGTCGAGCGAGGGGGCGGAGTGCGTCAGCGCCCCCACGGAGATCAGCTCCACCCCGGTCTCGGCCACCGCGCGGATGGTCTCGAGCGTGATCCCGCCGGACGCCTCCGTCTCCGGCCCGCCGGGTCCCGCCACGCCGACCAGGGAGACGGCCCTGCGCAGGAGCGGCACGGGCATGTTGTCGAACATGATGCGGTCCACGCCGCACGCCAGCGCCTCCGCCACCTCCCCCAGCGTGGTCGTCTCCACCTCCACCTTCAGCCCCGCGTGGTTGGCGGCGCGGACGGCGGCGACCGCCGCGGAGATCCCCCCCGCCGCGGCGATGTGGTTGTCCTTGATCAGCACCATGTCGTGCAGCCCCACGCGGTGGTTGGCCCCGCCGCCCGATACCACCGCCCGCTTCTCCAGCCGCCGCATTCCCGGCGTGGTCTTCCGGGTGTCGATGACGCGCGCACCGGTCCCCGCCACCGCCTCCACGTAGCGCCGCGTCACGGTGGCCACGCCGGAGAGGCGCTGCAGGAGGTTGAGCGCCACCCGCTCGCCCGTGAGGATGGACCTCGCCGCCCCGCGGACGCGGAGCACCGCGTCCCCCGTCGCGACCGCCGTCCCGTCCGGCGCGGCGACCTCCACCTCCAGCGACGGATCCACCCGCAGGAAGGTGGCGACCGCGACGTCCACCCCCGCCACCACGCCCTCCGCCTTCGCCACGATCTCCGCCTCGGCGCGGCGGGACTCCGGCACCGTCCACAGCGTGGTCCAGTCCCCCGCGCCCACGTCCTCCGCCAGCGCCGCGTCGATCAGCGCCCGGGGCGAGAGCTCGCCGGAGAGCAGGTCGTCGGCCGTCGCCCTCGTCACGCGCTCCCCACGGGAATGCGGACGTCCTCGCCGCCCACGGGCGCGCCGCGGCCCAGGATGCGCTCGTAGTACGCCTCGTAGCGCGGCAGGATGGCCTGCACCGAGAAGCGCTCCACCGCCGTCCTGCGCGCGGCGATGCTCATGGCGGACCAGCGGGCGCCGTCGCGCAGGATCTCGACCGCGCGCTCCCCCATCGGCTCCACCGCCCCCACGTCCTCCAGGATCCCGCTCACGCCGTCCTCCACCACCTCGGGGATCCCGCCCGTCCGCGTGGCGACGACGGGGACGCCGCTGGCCATCGCCTCCAGCGCCACCAGGCCGAAGGACTCGTTCTGCGAGGGGAGGAGGAGCAGGTCGGCGCAGGCCATCAGCTCGGCGACGGACTCCTGCTTGCCCAGGAAGCGCACGGCGCCCTCCACGCCCAGCAGCTCCGCCTCCTCCATCGCCGCGCCGCGCTCGGGCCCGTCGCCGATCAGCACCAGCCGGGCCGGCATCTCGCGGCGCACGCGGGCGAAGATCCGCACCACGTCGCGCACCCGCTTCACGGGGCGGAAGTTGGAGACGTGCATCACCAGCGCTTCGCCGGGCCCGGCGAGCAGATCCTTGTAGCACGGGTTGGTGGCGCGGTTGTACTGGGCGGGGTCGATGAAGTTGGGGATCACCTCGATGTCCGCCTCCGGAACGCCGAAGCGCTCCACCGTCTCGCGCTTCAGGTAGTCGGAGACGGCGGTCAGGCCGTCGGAGCGGGCGATGGAGAAGCGGGTGATGTCCAGGTACGACCTCTCCTGCCCCACCAGCGTGATGTCGGTGCCGTGCAGCGTGGTGACGATGCGCAGCGGGTGCGCGGCGCCCAGCATCTCCTTGGCGATCCACGCCGAGGTGGCGTGGGGGATCGCGTAGTGCACGTGCAGCAGGTCCAGCTCCTCGCGGATCGCCACCTCGTGCATCATGGCGGCGAGCGAGAGCGAGTAGTTGGAGTGCTCGAAGAGGGGGTAGCGCCCCATCTCCACCTCGTGGAAGTAGACGCGCTCCAGGAAGTGGGGAAGGCGGAACGGCTGCGCGTAGGAGATGAAGTGGATCTCGTGCCCGCGCCGGGAGAGCTCGATCCCCAGCTCGGTGGCCACCGCGCCGGAGCCGCCGTACGTGGGGTAGCAGGTGATGCCGATCTTCATCCGCGTCCTGTCGAAAGGCCGTCGTGGTCGCGCGCCGCCGCCGTCCAGCGGGCGACGATCCGGTCCGCCAGCTCCTCGCGCGGCAGGGTGCCGTCCAGCCGCACCGCGCTCTCCGGGAGCTGCGTCCGGTTCCAGGTGTCCTGCCGCCGGGTGTACGCCCGCGTGTTGCGTCGCACCAGCTCCAGCGCCTCGTCCAGCGTCCTCTCCCCGCGCAGGTACGGGACCAGCTCCGCGTACCCGTGCGCGTTAAGCCCCGGCGCGTCCGGCCCGTACCGTTCGACGAGCCCGCGCACCTCCTCCACCAGCCCGTCGCGCACCATCCCGTCCACCCGCGCGTCCACCGCGGCGTGCAGCCGCTCGCGCGGGACCACCAGGACGAAGGTGAGGACGGGGACCGGCGGCGCCTCCGGGGGCGAGCTGCGCTGCCACCATCCCAGCGTGCGCCCGGTGAGCAGCGGCATCTCGAGCGCCCGCTCGATGCGCTGCCGCCCGCCCCAGCTCCGCAGCCGCGCCGCCTGCTCGGGGTCCAGCGCCTCCAGCCAGCGGAGCAGCTCCGCCTCCTCCATCCTCGCCATCCCGGCGGCGAGACGCGCGCGCCGATCGGCGTCCAGCTCGGGCTGGGTGAAGACGGGGTCGGTCAGCGCCCGCAGGAAGAAGCCCGTCCCGCCCACTAGCATGGGCACCCGCCCGCGGGCCCGTATCTCATCGATCTTCTCCCGCGCGTACCGCCCCCACCGCCCCGCCCCGAACCGCTCGGAGGGCTCCGCCACGTCGATCCCGTGGTGCGGGACGCCGCCGCGCTCCTCGGGCGTCGGCTTGGCCGTGCCCACGTCCATCCCGCGGAAGACGCTTCGCGAGTCCATGGACACGATCTCGGCGTCGAGCCGCCGCGCCACCAGGATGGAGAGCGCGGTCTTCCCCGAGGCCGTGGGGCCCACCAGCGCGAGCGCGACGGGGGGTGGATCGGTCATCGACTCGCTGTGGGCAGCGCTCGGGTGCGTGGTACGTGCCGCGCGCCGGGAGGTTCCGTCGCGGGCGCGAGGCTCATACGCTACGGGCAGGCGGAGAACCTTGTGCGGGTGCCGCGCAGGCCCCGAGCCAGCACGGCGCGGACCTCACAGGTGGCGAACGAGTTCCGGCTGAGAAAGCACCGAGTCCATCCGCGCGGACCCATACCCGCCGGAGCTGGGACGGAGGAGCGCCGTCCCGAGCACCCCTCCCCTCTCGTGGGGGCAGGAGGTCGGGGGTAGCGGGTCCGGCGTACGTCCGCCGAGGCGCACGATGCGGCGGCAAGCCACCGCCAGCCAGCGAATGCATTCGCCGTCTGAAACGTCGGGGGAAAGTCCGCGTTGCGGACTGCGCCTCCGGTGCGTCAGCGGCTTCGTCCGTTAGGACGATCGCCGTTCTTAGCCGGGGGCTTTACGCCCCCGGAGAGCGGACGAGGCGCGGCGCGAGACGCCGTTCCGTCCGGCAGGACGGTCGTAGTCGCCAGCGGGGGGCTGAACCGCGACGCTCGATGCCGGCCTCCGCTGGAAACCCCTAACCGCCCTACTCCGCCGTGTAGCTCCGCCCGAAGCGCCGGTGCAGCTCGGTCAGGGAGAGCTGGATGACGGTCGGCCGGCCGTGGATGTCGTGGTACGGAAGCTCGGTGGCGAACAGGCGGTCGAAGAGCTCCGTCATCTCGCGCTGGGAGAGCTTCTGGCCGGCCTTGATGGCGCCCTTGCACGCGAACGAGAGCGCGATGCGCTGGTGCTGGCTGCGCGAGGCGTCCACCAGCGGCGAGCCTTCGGTCAGCTCGCCGATCATCTCGCGCAGGCAGCGCTCCGCGTCGAAGTGCGGGTGCGGGTTGGGCACCGCGTGCACGATGATGGATCGCCCGCCGAAGGGCTGCATCTCGAACCCCGTGCGCTCCAGGATCCCGGCGATCTCCTCCACCATCGCGTACTCCGCCGGGGACAGGCGGACGGTCAGAGGGAAGAGGAGGCGCTGGGAGTCCATCGTCCCCATGTCGAACCCGCCCACCAGCTCCTCGTACAGCACGCGCTCGTGCGCGGAGTGCTGGTCCACCAGGATCAGCCCCGTGCGCGTCTCCGCCATGATGTAGGTGTTGTGGACCTGCCACATCGCCGCGGCGGGGCCGATCAGCTCCGCGGGCGCGGGGGAAGACGACGGAGAGGAGGAATCGCGAGACGGCGCCACGAAGAGCGCCATCTGCGCCTCCGCCGCGGCGGCGGAGGCCGAAGGACGGGGCGCGGTCGGCTCCCGGACCACCGACGCGGAGGACGCGGGCAGCGGGTACTCGACCCCGCCGGCCGCGTCGTCGTCCGACGTGGGCGTCGGCGCGGGCGACGGGTCCGTGGAGGACGGCTGCGCGCGGACGCCGAACGAGGGGGTGCTCTCCACGCCCGCCAGGGCGCCGCGGACGGCCTCCTCCACGGCGCGCTCCAAGGCGGCGCGGTCGCGGAAGCGCACCTCGGCCTTGGCCGGGTGGACGTTCACGTCCACGTCGCCGTCCGGCAGCTCCAGGAACAGGAAGAGCGAGGGGTGCACGCCCTGCGGGATGGTGGTGCGGTACGCCCTGGCGGCGGCGCGGAGCAGGGAGCGGTCGTCGAAGGCGCGGCCGTTGACGAAGAGGTACGCGCGCCGTCCCCCCGGACGGGAGGCGTGCGGGCGCTGGACCAGGCCCGTGACGCCCACCTTGCCGTCGCGGAGCGCGACGGAGATCAGCTCGCCGGCGGACTCCGGGCCCCACACGGCGGCGATCCGCTCCGCCGCGCCGGAGGCGGCGGGGAGCGCCAGGAGCTCGCGGTCGCCGCTCTCCAGGTGGAACGCGACGCCGGGGTGCGCGAGGGCGAGGGTGGTGACGACCTCGCCCACCGCCCTGGCCTCCGCCGCCGTCGTACGGAGGAACTTGGCGCGGGCGGGAACGTTGAAGAAGAGCGAGCGCACGGCCACCGTCGTCCCCGTCCGCCGGGCGCAGGCCTCCACCGCCGCCATCTGCCCGCCGGTGACCACCACGCGCGTGCCGTCGCCGTCCCGCTCCGCCGTCTCCAGCGTGAGCCGGGAGACCGAGGCGATGGAGGGAAGCGCCTCGCCGCGGAAGCCCAGGGTGCGGATGGCGGCCAGGTCCGTCTCCGTCCGCAGCTTGCTGGTGGCGTGGCGGTCCACGGAGAGCAGCGCGTCGTCGCGCCCCATGCCGTGCCCGTCGTCCGCCACGCGGATCTCCGTCTTGCCGCCGTTGCGGATGGTCACGTCGATTCGCCCCGCCCCCGCGTCGATCGCGTTCTCCACCAGCTCCTTCACCACCGACGCGGGCCGCTCCACCACCTCGCCCGCGGCGATCTGGTTGGCGAGCCTCTCGGGCAGGATCTGGATGCGGCGCGGCATGTGACGTCCGGGATACGTTCGGGTGAGCTTCGGGGGGAAGCTTAGTCCGCCGCGGGGCGGGCCGTCAACGGTTGACAGCGCGGCCGGGACGCGTCTCCTCGCGATGGCGGACGACGGCCTCCTCCGCTCACCCGTCGGAGCGCACGAGGGGAGGCGGCGCCACCCGCGCCGCTTCGGGGATGGAGGCAGTCCCGCGGCCTCCGCCGGCGTGCGAGGCGGCTATCGACGTGGTCCGCTCCCCTACGCTCCGCCCATCTTCCAGAAGAGCCGGCGGGCGTTCTCCGTCGTCCTCGCCACCACCTCCTGGGGGTCCTCGCCGCGCAGCTCCGCGACCCTGGCGGCGGTGTGGGCGACGAAGGCCGGCTCGTTCGTCTTCCCGCGGTGCGGGACCGGAGCGAGATAGGGCGCGTCCGTCTCCACCAGCAGCCGGTCGGCCGGTACCAGGCGGAGGAGGTCCGCGGCGTCGTACTTCTTGAAGGTCACCATCCCGGAGAAGGACGCGTACCAGCCCAGGTCCAGCCCCGCCCGCAGCAGCTCGGCGGAGGACGAGAAGGAGTGCAGCACCCCCGTGGTCCCCTCCCCCTCGGAGCGGAGGAGGGCGATCAGGTCCTCGTCCGCCTCGCGCGCGTGGACCACCACGGGGAGCCCCGTCTCGCGCCCCAGCTCCAGGTGCCGCGCGAACGACGCCCGCTGCACCTCGCGGGGCGAGAAGTCGTAGTGGTAGTCCAGCCCGGTCTCCCCCACGGCCACCACGCGCGGGTGGGCGAGGAGCGTACGCACGCGCCCGATCGTCTCGTCCGAGAAGGTGGCGGCGGCGTGCGGGTGGATCCCCGCCGTCGCCCAGACGGACGGGAAGCGCTCCGCCAGGCCGGCGACCACGGCCGAGTCGTCCGCGTCCGTGGCGACGCAGACCACCGTGCCCACCCCGGCGGCCGCGGCGCGCTCCAGCACTCCCTCCACGTCCTGGATGAGCCGCTCGTCGGCCAGGTGGGCGTGGGAGTCGATCAGCACGGTCGTGGTGTGTTGAGGTTGGAGAGGGCTCCCGAAACGGACCGAGCCGCCGCGGAGGGTCCGCGGCGGCTCGGGAGCGGGGCGGGCGGGCGGTCAGACCGCCGTCTGCGCCCGGCTGCGGGACGAGGAGCGCACCACCGGCTGCTTCTTCTTGGGCTGGTGCGGGAACTTCTGCTCGATGAAGTACAGCACCGGCGACGCCACGAAGATCGACGAGAAGGTACCGATCAGGATGCCCAGCATCAGCACCAGTGCGAAGTCCCGGATCACCGGCCCGCCGAAGATGAACAGCGACATCAGCGTGAGCAGCGACGTGCTGCCGGTGAGCACCGTGCGCGGCAGCGTCTCGTTGATCGACAGGTTCAGGAGCTGCAGGTACGACAGGCCGTGCCGCGGCTTGCCCAGGTTCTCGCGGATGCGGTCGAACACCACGATGGTGTCGTTCAGCGAGTAGCCCACGATGGTCAGGAACGCCGCCACCGTGCCGAGCGACACCTCCGACCGCATGATCGCCAGGAGGCCCAGTGTGATGATGATGTCGTGGCCCGTCGCCGCGATGGCCGCCACCCCGAACCGCCACTCGAAGCGGATGGCAAGATAGATCAGGGTCACGACGAACGAGAACAGGATGGCGAGAAGCGCCCGGTACTGCAGCTCGTCGCCCACCTTGGGGCCCACCGACTCCGTGCGCGCCACCGTGTACGAGGTGGGCGGGAAGCGCGAGGCCAGCGCCTGCTGCACGTCCTGCGCGGCCGTGCGGCCCACCTCGGCCGCGAACTCCTTGCGGATCACCACCTCGTCGGAGCCGCCGAACTGGCTGATCTCCCACCCCGTGTGCCCCGCGCCGCGGGCCGCCGCGCGGATTTCGTCGATCTCCACAGGCTGGTTGAACTTCAGGTGCACCAGGGTGCCGCCGCGGAAGTCCACGCCGTAGTTGAGCCACGACCCGATCTGCTGCACGTTCAGCAGCATGGCCCCGAGGCTGGCCAGGAAGAGCGCCGCGGTGATGATGTAGGCGCGGCGGCGCACCTGCATGATGGGGAAGTTGGCGTTCTGGAAGACTCGCATGTCAGTATTCTCCCCGCGTCAGATGGCCAGGCCCTGCGCGGCGGACGACCGGCGCTCCAGGTACACGGTGAACAGGGTACGGGTCACGAAGATGGCCGTGAACATCGAGATGATGATGCCGATGCCCAGGGTGATCGCGAAGCCCTGGATGGGCCCGGTGCCGGCGTAGTACAGGATGGCCGCCGTGAGCAGGGTGGTGATGTTGGAGTCGACGATGGCCGAAAGCGCCTGCTTGAAGCCCTCGCTCACCGCCGGGCGCACGGCACGGCCGGCGTCCAGCTCTTCGCGGATGCGCTCGAAGATCAGCACGTTGGCGTCTACCGACATGCCGATGGAAAGCACCAGGCCGGCGATGCCGGGAAAGGTGAGCACCGCGTCGACCGCCACCAGCGAGCCCAGCGTGTACAGCACGTACAGCGCAAGCCCGATGACGGCGAACACCCCCGCCACGCGGTAGTAGCCGATCATGATCAGCACCACGCCCGCCAGGCCGATCAGGCCGGCGATGAAGCCGGCGCGCACCGAGTCGGCGCCCATGGTGGGGCCTACGGAGCGCTCCTCGACGATCTTCAGCGGCACCGGCAGGGCGCCCGCACGCAGCACCAGTGCCAGCTCGCTGGCCTCTTCCAGGCTGGCGCTGCCCAGCGTGATCTGGCCCCGGCGCTCGATCTGCCCCTGGATG
>JASLAX010000090.1 GCA_030146875.1 Longimicrobiaceae bacterium | reverse complement strand
GGCGTGGGGGATCCACCCGATCCCATCCCGAACTCGGAAGTTAAGCCCCACTGCGCGGATGGTACTGCCGGGGCCACCCGGTGGGAGAGTACGGCGCCGCCGGCCTGCTATGGAAGAAACGCCCGCTCCAGCTCATGCTGGGGCGGGCGTTTCTGCGTCTGCGTCTGTGGCCTGCCTGGCGTCCAGCTACACGGCGTCTGGTCGGCTCCGCCTCAGGGGCCGCAGGCGCGGCAACGGCGGTGGAGCAGGGGGTGCCCCTCGGCAGCGCTCCTTCGCGCTCGACGTCCCTCCCGCGTGGACCCGGAGGCGAGGCGAACCTCCGCCAGGCCGATCCCGGGCTCGTCACCCTCTGCGACGGGGACATTTTCGATCGCCATCGACATCCGTCGGCGTCGCGGCGGACGACGTTTCTCCGTGCCTGCGGGGCCTGGGCGTGTTAGACTGACTGTGCGCGGCTGAAACCCGCCTGCGCGCCCCGCCGTACCGGCTGCAGGTGCATCCCGCCCACGCTCACCCCGAATGGCCCGAACATGATTCGCTCGCCCATGCTGCGCCGACTGGCCGTCCTGGCGCCGTTGCTGCTATCCGTTCCCGGGCCCGTCCTGCGCGCGCAGGCGGGCGCTCCGGCCGCGAGGCCGGTGGTCGTCGACCCCGCGCTGGCGCCGATCGACTCCGCGCTCGCGGCGCTGTACCCGGCCAGCGGTCCCGGAGCCGCCGTGCTGGTGGCCCGTGATGGGCGCGTGCTGATGCGGAAGGCGTACGGCAGCGCCAGCCTGGAGCTGGGGGTGCCGCTGCGGCCCGAGCACGTCTTTCGCCTGGGCTCCATCACCAAGCAGTTCACCGCCGTCGCGGTGCTGATGCTGGTGGAGGAGGGGAAGGTCGGGCTGCAGGACGAGATCACGAAGTTCTTCCCCGACTACCCCACGCACGGCCGCCGCATCACGGTGGAGCACCTGCTCACGCACACCTCGGGCATCCAGAGCTACACCGGGATCTCGTCGTTCCGCGACGGGGCCCGCCGCGACCTGAGCGTCGACTCGCTGATCGCGATGTTCCGCGACCAGCCCATGAACTTCGCGCCGGGCGAGCGGTTTTCGTACAACAACTCGGGATACGTGCTCCTGGGCGCCATCATCGAGAAGGTCTCGGGGATGACGTACGCGGACTTCGTCCGCACTCGCATCTTCGAACCGCTGGGGATGCGCAACAGCGCGTACGAGGTGGCGACCGCGGTGGTCCCGGGACGCGTGCCCGGCTACGACCGCGTGGGGACGACGGCGGAGATCCGCGTGGCGGACTTCGTGAGCATGACGCAGCCCTACGCTGCCGGCGCGCTGATCTCCACCGTGGACGACGTGCTGATCTGGCAGCGTGCTGTGGCCGAGGACCGCCTGCTCAAGCCGGAGACCTGGCGCCGCGTCTTCACGCCGTTCGCGCTCACCAACGGGATGAGCAGCGGGTATGGCTACGGGTGGTTCGTCGCCGAGGCCGCCGGCAAGCCCACCATCGAGCACGGCGGCGACATCCCCGGCTTCAGCACCAACGGGCTGTGGATTCCGTCGGAGCGGCTGCACGTGATCGTGCTGGCGAACCACCAGC
Source organism: Longimicrobiaceae bacterium (assembly GCA_030146875.1). Classification (GTDB taxonomy): domain Bacteria; phylum Gemmatimonadota; class Gemmatimonadetes; order Longimicrobiales; family Longimicrobiaceae; genus JASLAX01. The sequence continues at coordinate 23,772 of JASLAX010000090.1, read as the reverse complement.
GCGAGCCGGCCCGCAACCCCGACGAGATCTCGCGCCGGATCGCCGGGCGGCTGCTGGGCGAGCCGGCCGGGCCAGCCCCGGTCCCCATGACGGCCGAGGCGCTGGACGCGTACACGGGCGTGTACCGCCTCAACGACACCGACCGGCGCGTGGTCGTCCGCGAGGGCACTACGCTGTACAGCGTCCGCGGCCGCAGCCCGCGCCTGGCCATGACGCCGCTGGGCAGGGACCGGTTCGTGTTCGCCAGCGGCGCCCGCGTGCGCTTCATCCGCGGCGCGAACCGGGCCGTGACGGGGATGACGGTCAGGCAGCGCCTGGGACCGGAGGAGCTGGCGCCGCGCACCGCCGAGCGTGCGGACTCCATCCTCGCGCTCGCGAACCCGCCCGCGGTGGCGGTGGCGCCGGCGGTGCTGGACCGGTACGTGGGCCGCTACCAGCTCGCCCCCAACTTCGTGATCGCCGTTCGCCGCGAGGGGAACGGGCTGCGGGCGCAGGCCACCGGCCAGCCGGAGGGGATGCTGGTCCCGGAGAGCGACACGCGCTTTCGCATCCAGGAGGTGGACGCCGCGATCGTGTTCCAGGTGGATGCCGCCGGCGCCGTGATCGGGCTGGTCCTGCACCAGAGCGGCAGGCAGGTGCCCGGGCCGCGCCTTCCGTAGAGAACGGGCGGAGGCGGGCCTTGGCCGGGGGTGAGGGGATCCCGCGGCCGATGCCGCTTACCCCTCGTTTCCCGCCCGCTCCTCGTCCTCCTTCGCGCGGACGACGCGGTTCTTCCCCAGCGCCTTCGCGCGGTACATGGCGGCATCGGCGCGGCGGAGGAGGGCGGATTCCTTCACGTGCGGCGCGGCGGTGGAGCCGTCGGGCCGGTGCTCGGCGACGCCGATGGAGGCGGCGATGCGGCCGGTGAGGCGGAGGGCGGGAAGCTCGTCGCCGTACGCGCGCTCGATGAACGTGTTGCCCGCGATGGTGGCGCGGATGGTCTCGGCGACGGCCGCCGCCTCGTCCAGGCCGGCGCCGGGAAGGCCGACCACGAACTCGTCGCCGCCGTAGCGCGCGATGATCGCGGGGCGCGGGTCCACCACGCGGCGCAGCAGGTAGCCCATCTCGCGGAGCACCTGGCTGCCGGCCAGGTGCCCATGCGTGTCGTTCACCGCCTTGAAGCCGTCCAGGTCCAGGAAGACGACCGAGAGGGGATCGCCCGACGCCTCCGCCTCCGCGAGCAGCGCCGTCAGCCGCACGTGCATCCAGCGGTCGTTCGCCAGCCCCGTGAGGTCGTCGCGCTTCGCCAGGTCAGCGGCCCGCCGGGCGTCCAGCGCGTTCTGCAGGGCGGAGGAGGTGTAGCTGGCGAAGATCTCCAGCAGCACCAGGTCGCGGCGGTCGAAGGGCGCCCCGTCCAGCCGGTTGATCAGCTCGATCACCCCGCAGACGGTGGTGCCGATGGAGATGGGGACGGCGACGACGGACTGGGTGAGGTGCCCCAGCTCGCGGTCCACCTCGCCGGAGAAGGAGGCGTCGGCGCGGGCCTCGCGCGCGAGGTGCGGGCTGCCGGTGCGGTAGACCTTGCCCACGATCCCCTCGCGCGCGGAGAGCGTCCTGCCCGGGAGCCCACCCGCCGCGGGGCCGAACGCCGCCACGAAGCTCAGGTCGTTCTCCTCCCTCCGGCCGCCCTTCCGCAACGGGTCGTCCAGCAGGATGGACCCCGACTCCGAGGGCACGAGCTCGCACGCCTTCTCCAGGATCTGCCGCAGGTGCAGGCCGAAGTCCACGTCGGCCGGCAGCGCGGCGGACGCCTTCTGGCGCTCCAGGAAGCGGTCCAGCTCGGGGGCGGCGAGGGTGTGGAGGGTGAGCATCGGTGAAGGGGTGGCGTGCGGGGCGCGGGCCGGCCGGTGTGGAACTAGTTACCGGCGGGCCGCGGCGGGCGCAACCCTTCCGCCGCCCGCTCCGCGTCCACCCCGCGCGAGACGGCGCGGCGGATCTCCTCGGCCCAGCGGCGGCCCGGGGGTGGCGTGCGCGGGTCGCGCGGCAGGACGACCACCGCGACGAGGCCGCGGGGCAGGTCGATCCAGGGGAGGACGCCCGTGTCGCCCGGCGCGGAGGCCTCCGTCGCGTGGGCGGCGGAGTCCGCCGCTTCGATCCAAGCACCCAGCCCATAGCCGCGGACGGTGCGGGGGCGCCGCGCCACGTCCGCCGGGAGCTGGTCGCGCATCGTCTCCCGCACCGCCGCGGGGGAGAGGACCCGCCGGCCGTCGGGCGCCGTTCCCCCGCGACGCAGCATCTCCAGGAAGCGCGCGTAGTCGCGGGGGCTCGCGCGCGCCCCGCCGGCGAGCACCGGGTTCCGGGCCGTCCCCACGCGCCGGGGCGCATCCCCAGCGGCCGGGCGATGCGCCCGTCGAAGAGGCGGCCCCACGGCTCGCCCGCGGCCGCCTCCGCCGCCGCGCCGGCGAGCTGGTACGCGCCTCCGCCGTACTGGAAGGCGCGGCCGGAGGCGAAGGCGAGGCCCTCCTCCGCCACCATGCGCCCGCAGTCGGAGAGCGCGAGGAAGGGCACTCCGAGACAGGGGTGGTCCGGCGCCAGGCCGGAGGTGTGGGAGAGCGCCTGGCGCAGGGTGAAGCGCCCGGCGGCGCCCTCCGCCGTGACGCGGGCGGACACCGGCTCGTCCAGCGAGAGGCGCCCCTCGTCCGCCAGCGCGAGCACGGCCGCGGCCGCGAGCCACTTGCTGGCCGACGCCAGCGGGACGGCGGAGTCCGGCGTCAGCGCCCCCGCGGACGCCTCGCAGACGGTGACGCCGCCGCGGAGCACGACCAGCGCTCCGCCCGCCGCGCCCGTGGCCGCGACGGCGCCGTCCAGCAGCGCGGCGGCCTCCACGTACGCGGGCCGGCAGGCGGCGGGGGCGGGCGCGCGGGGCGCGGAGGCGCACCCGGCGAGGGCGAGGAGGGCGGCGTGGGGGAGGATCCGCAGCGCCGCCGCCCAGCCGAACGGGCGGGCCGCGGCACGTTGCACGCGCTCCGGCAAAGGTCTATACTGTCGAGAAATGGTCGCCATTCGCGGCCTTCGGATCCCATCCCGCGGCACCGTGTCCCTCCCTTCCCAAGCCATGAGCGAGTCGTCGGAACCGGCCGTGCCCATCACCGTGCTCATCGTGGACGACGAGGAGCTGCTGGTGAAGAGCTGCGCCCAGATCCTCTCGAATGAGGGATACACCGTCTACACGGAGGGGCGGGGCAGGAACGCGCTGGACAACGCGCGGCGCCACCGGCCCGACATCGTGCTGACGGACCTGATGCTGCCGGACATGGACGGGCTGGCGCTGCTCAAGGAGGTGAAGCGGCTCACGCCCGAGACGCTGGTGGTGATGATCACCGGCTTCGCCACGGTGGACAGCAGCGTGGAGGCCATCCGCGCGGGGGCGTACGACTACATCCCCAAGCCCTTCACGGCCACGCAGCTCCGCATCCTGATCGGCCGCGCGGCGCAGCAGGTGCAGCTCGTCCGCGACAACGCCCAGCTCCGCGACCAGCTCAAGAAGCAGTACTCGTTCGAGAACATCATCGGGGCCAGCGAGTCGATCCAGAAGGTCTTCTCCATCGTCTCGCGCGTGGCTCCCACCGAGGCCAGCGTCTTCGTCTCCGGCGAGTCGGGCACGGGGAAGGAGCTGATCGCGCGCGCCATCCACACCAACTCGCGCCGGTCGGCCCGGCCGTTCGTGGCCATCAACTGCGCCGCGCTCCCGGACCACCTGCTGGAGAGCGAGCTCTTCGGGCACGAGAAGGGCGCCTTCACCGGGGCGGACGTGCAGCGCCGGGGCCTGCTGGAGTCGGCCGCCGGGGGGACGTTCTTCCTGGACGAGATCACCGAGATGAGCATGGACCTGCAGGCCAAGCTCCTCCGCGTGATCCAGGAGCGCAAGATCCGCCGCGTGGGCGGCGAGGGCGAGATCCCCATCGACGTGCGCTGGGTCTCGGCCACGAACCGCGATCCCGAGCAGGCGGTGCGCGAGAACCAGCTCCGGCAGGACCTGCTCTACCGCCTGAACGTCGTTCCCCTGAAGCTGCCGCCCCTCCGCTCCCGCCGCGAGGACATTCCCGCGCTGGCGCAGCACTTCCTGCGGCGCTACGCGCAGGAGTACGACCGCGGGCAGCTCCGCTTCGCCGGCGAGTCGCTGCGGGTGCTCACCGAGTACGAGTGGCCTGGGAACGTGCGGGAGCTGCAGAACGTGACGGAGCGCGTGGTCTCGCTCTGCCTTCCGGGGCAGGAGATCAACCCCGAGGACCTGCCCGAGGAGCTGTCGGCCCGGGTGGGGCCGGGTGGACGCCCGGCGCTCGCCTTCAACGCCGACCAGCCGTTCCACGACGCCAAGTCCGACGCCATCTCGATGTTCGAGAAGGAGTACCTGCGCGACCTGCTCCGCCGCCACGGCGGCAACATCTCCCAGGCCGCCCGCTCCGCCGGGATCGATCGCAAGACGATCCACCGGATGCTGTCGAAGTACGAGCTGGAGGGGCGGGACTAGGCTGGCGTCGGCCGGGGTGAGGGCCTCCGCCGCCCGCCCTCAGCCCATCGCCCGCACGATCTCCCGCGCCGCCGCCTCCACGTCGTCCGCGTGCATCACCGCGCGGATGACCGCCACGCCCGCCGCGCCCGCCCGCGCCACGGCGCCCGCGTTCGCGGCGTCGATCCCCCCGATCCCCACCACCGGGATGCCGACGGCCGAGACGACGGCGCGGATCCGCTCGATCCCGACGGGGCTCCCCGCGTCCGCCTTGGACGCGGTGGCGTAGACGGGACCCACGCCGACGTAGTCCGCCCCCTCGCGCTCCGCCTCGGCCGCGATCTCCGCCGTCTCCGCCGAGCGGCCCAGGAGGAAGCCGGGCGGGGAGATGGCGCGGGCCGGGGCGAGCGGCAGGTCGTCGTCCCCCACGTGCGCGCCGTCCGCCCCGGCGGCCAGGGCCACGTCCACGCGGTCGTTCACGAAGAGCAGGGCCCCGGCGGCGCGGGTCTCCGCCAGCAGCGCCCGGGCGATCTCCACCTGCTCCCGCGCGCCGGCCGTCTTGGCGCGGAGCTGGATGGAGCCGGCCCCGCCGCGAAGGGCGGCGCGAACCGTCTCCACCAGGTCGCGGCCGGGGCGGAGCGGCTCGTCCGTCACCACCAGCAGCCGCAGCGCGCGGGCCAGCGCCTCGCGCGGCGTCGAGGACGTCACCGGCGCGCGGGCGCGGCCGCCCCCCTGGCCTCCGCGCGGACGGCGCGCTTGGCGGCGTTGTGCTCGGCGAGGGTGCGGGTGAAGACGTGGGTGCCGTTGGGCCGGGCGACGAAGAAGATGGCGTCGTCCTCCGCGGGCCACAGGGCGGCCTTGAGCGCGCCCTGGCTGGGAGACGCGATGGGGCCGGGGGGAAGGCCGCGGTGGCGGTAGGTGTTGTACGGGTTGTCCGCCACCTCGTCGATGTGCGCGTAGAGCAGGCGGCCCGTGTGCTCGCCGCGGGCGTACTGCACCGTGGGGTCGGCCTCCAGGCGCATCCCCTTCTTCAGGCGGTTGTGGTACACGGCGGAGATGCGGGGACGCTCCGTCCACACCTTCGCCTCCTTCTCCACGATGGAGGCCAGCGCGACGATCTCGCGCTCCGTCATCCCCAGCGAGTCGGCGCGGGCGCGCATCGCGGGCGTCCACGCCTCGCGGTAGCGCCGGACCATGCTGCGGATCACCGCCTCCGTGCCCGTGCCCAGGGGAAAACTGTAGGTGGCGGGGTAGAGGTAGCCCTCCAGCGTGGGCCCGGGCACCTCGTGGCGGCTGTCGGCCGCCGTGTCCTGCAGCGCCGCGCGGACGGCCGCGGTGTCCGCCCCCGTGGCCGCGGCGATGCGGGGCGCGATCTCCTGCAGCGTCCACCCCTCGGGCACGACCACGCGCACCTTCACCACATCGCCGCGCACCAGCTTCCGCAGCACGTCGCCGTAGCCGGTGCCGGGGCGGATCTCGTACACGCCGGGCTTGATCCCCCGCTCCCCGCCCTTAAAGCGCGCGTAGAGCTTGAACGCCGCCGTGGAGCCGATGATCCCCCGCGCCGCCAGCGAGTCCGCCGCGGCGGAGAGCCCCGTGGCCGGGGGGATCGTCACGCGCACCGGGGGGCCGTCCTCCACCCCCCCGCACGCGGCGAGGAAGAGCGTCGCCATGGCGGCGAGCCCGCGAGCGGACCTACGCATCGGCACCCCCTTCCGCGGCCTCGCGCCGCCGCCGGACCAGGTATCCTTCCAGGATCAGCGCGGCGGCCGCGGCGTCGATCCTCTCCTTCTGCTCGCGCTGGCCGCGCTTCAGCCCCATCCCGCGGACCGCGCGCTCCGCCATGACGGAGGTCATCCGCTCGTCCACCCAGTGGACCGCCAGCCCCGTCCGCCGCGCCAGGTCCTCGCCGAACGCCCGCACCTCCGCCGCCCACGGCCCCTCGTCCCCGGCCAGGTCCAGGGGGAGGCCCACGACGGCCTCGTCCACCTCGTACTCCTGCACCAGCTTCGCGATCTCGGGCCAGGGCGGGCGCTTCCCGGCGCGCCGCTGCAGCGTGGTGAGCGGCGACGCGATCGTTCGCGTGGGGTCGGAGAGGGCGACGCCGATGCGCCGCTCGCCGTAGTCCAGGGCCATCGTGCGTCCCATCCGGTGCCTCCCTACGAAGAACGGCCCGCCGGGGCGGGCCGTCGGTGTGCGTGGCTCCAGTCGCCTCAGCCCAGGCGCGCGACCGCCTGTGCCCAGGGGGTCCCGTTCACCATCTCGCCGTAGATCCGGCCCAGCGTCTCCTGCGAGCCGATCAGCAGGCGCGGGCGCGGGCCGGTCTCCACCTCCATCACCGCCACGTCGCCGCCGGCCAGGCGCCGGAGCAGGTCCGCGAAGAGCCCCGTGGTCAGGTGGCACCCGGGGGGAACGCCCTCGTCCGTGCCCTGCTCGAACCACCCGTCCAGCTCCAGCGCGCCCACGGCCGGGTGCGGCTCCGCCAGGCGCACCGAGCCCCAGCCCATCCCCTCGAAGAAGCCGCTGGCCGCCTCCCAGAAGCGCTCCGGCTCCATCTCGGTCGGGTCCTGCCCGGGGTGCGCTCGGCTCACGTGCTCCAGGATCCCCTCGTGCACCGCCTCGCCCGTCTCGTAGCCCACCTGGCGCAGCAGCGTCACTGCGTCGATCCCCGTGCGCCCCTGCGCCAGCGCGCGCACCAGGGAGGGGAGGAGCCCGGCGGGGACCTGCACGAACCTGGCCTCGGTGGCGGTGGCGTTCATCGCTCTTCGGGGGAGGAGGGGGTCTCGCCGGACAGGCGGGCGAGGAGTTCGGCCTCGGTGAGCTCGGGAACGCCCAGCTCCCGCGCCTTCTGCTGCTTGGAGCCGGCGTCGGCCCCGGCGAGCAGGAAGTCCGTCTTCTTCGTGACGCTCCCCGTCACCCGCCCGCCGGCGCCCTCGATCAGGGCCGTGGCGTCGCCGCGGGAGAGGGTGGGAAGGGTGCCGGTGATGACGAAGGTGAGCCCGCTCAGCACGCCCTCCGCAGGCTCGGGGGCCTCCTCGGTCATCACCACGCCGGCCTCGCGGAGCTTCTCGATGGTCTCGCGATTGCGCGGCTCGGCCAGGTACGACGCCACGGCGGCCGCCGTGGTCCCCCCGATGCCGTGGACCGCCGCCATCTCCTCCTCGGTGGCCGCCAGCAACCGGTCCATGCTCCGGAACGCCCTCGCCAGGACCTGGGCCGCGTGGTCACCCACGTGGCGCACGCCCAGGCCGTGGAGCAGGCGGGCCAGGCCGCGCCCCTTGGACTCCTCGATCCCGGCCAGCAGGTTCTCCGCCGACTTTTGCTTGAACCCCTCCAGCTCCAGGACCCGCTCCAGCGGAAGAGTATACAGGTCGCCCACGTCGCGGACCAGCCTGGTCTCCAGCAGGGTCGCCACGGTGCGCTCGCCCAGCCCCCGGATGTCCATCGCGGAGCGGGAGGTGAAGTGGACGATCCCCTGGTAGATGCGCGCGGGGCAGGAGCCGTTGGGGCAGTACAGCATCACCTCGTCCTGCGGGCGCTCCACGGGCGTGCCGCAGGCGGGGCAGCGGTCGGGCATGCGGAACGGCTCGCCGCGCGCCTCGCCCTCCTCCAGCACCGGCCCCACCACCTGGGGGATCACCTCGCCGGCGCGCTTCACCAGCACGCGCTCGCCCGGGCGGATGTCCTTGCGCTGGATGTCCTCCTCGTTGTGCAGGGTGGCCAGCTTCACCGTCACCCCGCCGATCTCCACCGGCTCCAGCACCGCGTACGGGTTCAGCGCCCCGGTGCGCCCCACGTTCAGCCCGATGGAGAGGAGCTTCGTGACGGCCAGGTCCGGCGCGTACTTGTAGGCCGTGGCCCACCGCGGCTCGCGCCCGCCGACCACGCCCAGCTCCTCGTGCAGCGCCAGCGGGTCCACCTTCACCACCGCGCCGTCCACCTCATAGTCGAGCGTCTGGCGCAGGCGCTCGAACTCGGTCACGTACTCCAGCACCCCGTCCAGGTCCTCGCGGCGCGTGCGCAGCGGGTTCACCGGGAGCCCCCAGGCCGCCAGCGCCTCCAGCAGCTCCCACTGGGTGCGGACGGGGAGCGGCTCGCCGGAGCGCGGGTCGAGCTGGATGGCGTAGGCGAAGAAGCGCAGCGGGCGCTTCGCGGTGACGGCGGGGTCGAGCTGGCGCACGGCGCCGGCCGCGGCGTTGCGCGGGTTGGCGAAGGTGGAGAGCCCCTCCGCGGCGCGCCCGGCGTTCATCTCCTGGAAGCCGGAGAGGGGCATGAAGACCTCGCCGCGCACCTCCATCACCTTCGGGGCCGCGGGGCCGCCCTCCATGAGCCGGAGCGGCACCTCGCCGATCGTGCGCAGGTTGCGCGTCACGTCCTCGCCGATGGTGCCGTTGCCGCGGGTGGCGCCGCGGACCAGCACCCCGTCATGGTAGGTCAGCGTGATGGCCAGCCCGTCGATCTTGGGCTCGACCACGTAGCCGCAGCTCCGCACCTCCTCGGCGATGCGCGCGTTCCTGGTCTCCCAGGCGCGCAGCTCGTCGGGGTCGAAGGCGTTGTCCAGCGAGAGCATGGGCGCCACGTGCGCCGTCTTCTCCAGCCGCGACGCCGGCTCGGCTCCCACGCGCAGGGTGGGGGAGTCGGGGGTGCGCAGCTCCGGGTTCGCCTCCTCCAGCACGCGCAGCTCCCGGAAGAGCCGGTCGTACTCCGCGTCGGCGAGGGTGGGGGCGTCCAGGACGTAGTACTGGTGGTTGGCGCGCTGCAGCAGGGAACGCAGCTCGGCGGCGCGCCCGGCGGGGTCCGCCGGTCCGTCGGGGGTCATGGGGTCGGGGAGATCTCCGAAGCGCGCACCACGCGGTTGCGCCCGCCTTCCTTGGCGGCGTAGAGCGCCTCGTCGGCGCGCTTGAGGAGCGACTCGGGCGAGTCGACGCCGTCGGCCGGGAAGGAGGCGACGCCGCAGGAGACCGTCATGTGGATCTCGGTCTCTTCGTCGCGGTACAGGTGCTCCTGCACGCCGGTGCGGATCCGCTCGGCGAAGGCCGCGGCCTCCTCCTCGCCCGTGCTGGGCAGGATGGCGATGAACTCCTCGCCGCCGTAGCGCCCCACCATGTCGATCTCGCGCGCCGTCTTCTTCAGGATGCCGGCGGTCTCGAACAGGACCACGTCGCCCGTGGGATGCCCGTAGGTGTCGTTGACGTTCTTGAAGCGATCCAGGTCCAGCATGGCCACCGCCACCTGCTCGCCGCTCCGCGCCGAGCGCTCGAACTCGTCGCGCAGCAGCTCGTGCACGTGCCGGTGGTTGAAGAGCTCGGTCAGGCCGTCGGTGATGGAGAGCTTGCGGAGGCGCTTGTTGACCGTCTCCAGCTCGCGGTTCTTCAGGTCCAGCTCGTCCTGCAGCCGCTTGATGCGGAGCATGGAGCGCACGCGCGCCTCCAGCTCCGGGAAGTTGATGGGCTTCGTGAGGTAGTCGTCGGCGCCCGCCTCCAGCCCCTCCACCTTGTCCTGGGTGGAGTCGCGGGCGGTGACCAGGATGATGGGGATGAAGGGCAGCGACTCGTCGTTCTTGACGCGGCGCGAGAACTCGTACCCGTCCATCTCGGGCATCATCACGTCGCAGAGGATCAGGTGCGGCGGCGTTCCCGCCACCCGCTCCAGCGCCTCCTTGCCGTTCGAGGCCGTCTCCACCCGGTACCCGCGCGAGGAGAGCCTGGCGTCCAGGATCTCCACGTTGTCGGGGTGGTCGTCGACCACCAGGATGATGGTGGGGTCTTCCTCGGTGCCGACGTCGCTCAAGCCTGGGCTCCCTGCTTCTGCTCCACGCCCCGGCCGGGGCCGATGAAGCGCTCCACCTCGGCGACCACGCGGCGGGGCTCGCAGGGCTTGGCCAGGTACCCGTCGCAGCCGACCTCCTGCGCCTTGGCGCGGTCGGTGGCCAGGGCGTGGGCGGTGAGCGCGATGATGGGGGTGGCCGCCGTGGCCGGGTCGGCCTTCAGGATCTTGGTCGCCTCCCACCCGTCGATGAGCGGGATGGAGATGTCCATCAGGATCAGGTCGGGGTGGTCCTCCCGCGCCATGCGGACCCCGTCCTCGCCGTTGCGAGCCTCGATGACCGTGTAGCCGAAGTGCTCGAGGATCGTCCGGTACACCGTCCGGTTGTCCTCGTTGTCCTCGACGAGAAGGACGGTCTTGGTGGAGTCCGTCATTCCGGAAGCCTCCTGGGTGGAACGTCCGCCGGATGCACGGCGGAGGCCGCGGTGGCGGTGGACCGATACGGGAAAGCATAAACTATACCCCGCCCGAAACGTGCCGCAAGCGTTCCGCCCGCGCGAGAGGCCCCGGCCGCCCGCACCCTGGGGTTCGCCCTGGCACGCGCGTTGCGCCGCGAGGCGGGGCTACTCCCCGGCGCTCGCCGGCTCCCCTTCCCGACGCGGTGGATCAAGATGCAATACGACGACGAGACGAGACGGTTCAACCTCCTGGGCGGCCTGGCCTGCGGGGCCGTCCTGGGCGCCGGGCTGGCGCTGCTCCTGGGACCGAAGGCGAAGAAGACCGACGTGGGGCGCGCCACCAGCCGCCTGACCCGCCGGACGAAGCGCTCCCTGGCCCGCGCCGCGGACCGCGCGGAGTCGTTCGCGGGCGACGCCCGCTCCCGGCTGCGCAGGCGCATCGACGAGAAGCTGGCGGAGGACGCCGCCCCGCCCGAGAACCCCCCGCGCCGCCCCGCCGACCGCTCCGCCGCGGCGTGGCGCCGGGAGCGGGCCCGCGGCTGACGCTCTCCTCCTCCCGACCGACGACCGCCCTCTTCCGAAAGCCGGATGCCCACGCCCGCCGCCGACCTGGTCCCCCTCTTCCGCGAGCGCTTTCCCGACAAGCGGTTCGTGGTGGTCTCCAACCGGGAGCCGTACGAGCACCACTGGTCGCAGGAGGTGGGGGAGATGCGGGTCAACCGCCCGGCGGGCGGGCTGACCTCGGCGCTCGACCCCATCATGCAGGCGCTGGGCGGCACCTGGGTGGCCTGGGGGAGTGGGGAGGCGGACGCCTCGGTGGTGGACCCGCACGACCGCGTCCGCGTGCCCCCCGAGGCGCCCGCGTACACCCTGCGCCGGGTGTGGCTCACGCACACCGACATCCATCGGTACTACCTGGGGTTCGCCAACCAGTTCCTGTGGCCGCTCTGCCACCTGCGGCCCGACCTGACGCGCATCCGCTCCCGCTACTGGGAGCGCTACCGCCGCGTGAACCGCCGCTTCGCCGACGCGGTGCTGGAAGAGGTGGAGGGGCGCGACGCGGCGATCTGGGTGCAGGACTACCACCTGGCGGTGGCCCCCCACCTGATCCGCTCGCGCCGGCCGGACCTGACGCTCGCGCACTTCTGGCACATCCCCTGGCCGCCGCTGGACATCTTCCGGCTCTCGCCGCAGGCGGAGTACCTGCTGCGGGGGCTGCTGGCCAACGACCTGATCGGCTTCCACCTCCCCTCGTTCCGGGACAACTTCCTGCGCTGCGCCCGCCGGCTCCTGGGCGCGGAGGTGAACTGGGAGCGGCACACGGCCACGCTCGACGGGCACACCTGCCACGTGGCGGACTTCCCCATCTCCATCGACGTGGACCAGTTCCGCGCGGCGGCCACGGCGCCGGGGGCCGAGGAGGAGATGGCGCGGCTCCGGCAGCGCTACGTGCCCCGCGGGGGGATGCTGGGGATGGGGGTGGACCGGCTGGACTACTCCAAGGGTCTGCCCGAGAAGTTCAAGGCGCTGGAGTTCCTGTGGGAGCGCTACCCGGAGTTCCGCGGGCGCTTCACCTTCGTTCAGGTGGCGGTGCCCTCGCGCAGCGACATCGAGGCGTACGACGACCTGGCCCAGAAGGTGGAGCGGCAGGTGTGGGAGATCAACGACCGCTTCGGCACGGCGGAGTGGCGCCCCATCCACCTGGTGCGGCAGTCGCTCCCGGCCGAGCGGCTGGCCGTGCTCTACCGCGCCTCGGACGTCTGCATCGTGTCGTCGCTGCAGGACGGGATGAACCTGGTGGCCAAGGAGTTCGTGGCCAGCCAGGTGGACGGCAAGGGCGTGCTGCTCCTCTCCGCCTTCGCGGGCGCGGCGGAGGAGATGGAGCACGCCACGCTGATCAACCCGTACGACCCGGAGGGCTTCTCGCTCCGCATCCGCGACGCGCTCACCCTCCCCGAGGAGCAGCGGCGCGAGAGCATGCGGGTGCTCTCGGCGAACCTGCGGACGATCTTCGACTGGATGGGCGACGTGTTCCACACCTGGGGCCGGATCGCCGCCGACCGCGGCACCCCCGCGCCGCCGGCTCCGATCGAGGCGCTGATGGAGCCGGACGAGTCGGACTGAGGTGCGGCGATCGGGCTGAACCGCCTTCACGCGGAGACGCGGAGGGCGCGGAGACGCGGAGGGTTCCGTCGCCTCGCAGCCTCGCGTCGGGAGCCGCGGCGACGAAAAGCTGAGGGGAGTTTTGGGAGTTTTGGTAGCTCTGGGTTTGTGCGACGCCGCCGACGCCACGTGGGACGCGACCCCGAACTCCTTGGGCTCTTTTTACACTCCCCCTCTTCTCATCCCCCGCCGCACGCGACGTCCGGGGCGGGGGTGCATCGATGCACGCCGGCCGTTGCAGTTCTCCGCGTCTCCGCGTCCTCCGCGTCTCCGCGTGGAAAACGTAGCCGGGCCTCGCACCGGAACCCGGCTAGGCCCGGCCCTCCCACCGACAGAACTCGACCCCGGCGGACGCGAGGGCGCCGGCGAGGCGGTCGCCGTCGTCGTGGAGGCACTCCAGGGCCAGGTCGCAGCGGGCGTGGGCGGCGGGCGGGGCGGGGACCACCTCGGCGGGGATGCCCGCCTCCACGGCGAGCTCCTCGGCCCAGAGGGCGTGGTGCGTGGTGTCGAAGGTGAAGACCGCGTTCCGCATCGAGCCCCCGGTGCCGGTTGCCGCCCTTGCGTGTGCCGGACGCCCCGGCTACACTCCGCCCGTCCGACCACCCCCCTTCCAAACGACCGAAGTCCGTCCGGAACCTGAGGATACAGACGTGCCCTTCCCCCCCGTGAACGAGCAGATGGACGCGATCCGCCGGGGTGCCCTGGAGATCGTGCCGGAAGAGGAGCTCGTCCGCAAGCTGGAGCGCTCGGCCGCCCGCGGCCAGCCGCTGACCGTGAAGCAGGGCTTCGACCCCACGCGCGCCGACCTGCACATCGGCCACGCCGTCTCCATCCGGAAGCTCCGCACCTTCCAGGAGCTGGGGCACGACGTGGTCTTCGTGGTGGGCGACTACACGGCCCGCATCGGCGACCCCACGGGGCGGAGCGAGCTGCGCCCGCAGCTCACGGAGGAGGAGGTGCGCGAGAACGCCCGCACCTACCAGGAGCAGGTCTTCCGCATCCTGGACCCGGACCGGACGCGGGTGGAGTTCAACTCCTCGTGGCTGGCGCCGCTCAAGCTGGAGGACCTGCTCAAGCTCACCGCGCAGTACACGGTGGCGCGGATGCTGGAGCGCGACGACTTCTCGCGGCGGTACCAGGAGGGGCGGCCCATCTCCATCGTGGAGTTCATGTACCCGCTCATGCAAGGGTACGACTCCGTGGCGCTGAAGGCCGACGTGGAGCTGGGGGGTTCCGACCAGAAGTTCAACCTGCTGGTGGGCCGCGACCTGCAGGACCGCTACGGGCAGGAGCCGCAGGTCTGCGTGATCATGCCCATCCTGCGGGGAACCGACGGGGTGCAGAAGATGTCGAAGTCGTACGACAACTACGTGGGGCTGGTCGACGCGCCCGAGCAGCAGTACGGACGGACGATGTCCATCCCGGACGACCTGCTGGAGGAGTGGTGGACGCTGGCCTCGGGGCTGGGCGGCGAGAGGCTGAACGCGGCGGTCGCGGGTGTGCGGGAGAGCCCGTACCGCTCCAAGCGCGACCTGGCCGCCGCCATCGTGGAGGCGTACCACGGCGCGGACGCGGCGCGCGGGGCGTCGGAGCACTTCGACACCGTCTTCCGGAAGAAGGAGGTGCCGGAGGACATCCCCACCGTCGACGTCGCGGCTGCGGACCTGGGCGTGGCGGACGGGCGGGTGCCGCTGGCGAAGCTCCTGGTGGCGGCGGGGCTGGCCACGTCGGGGAACGACGCGCAGCGGCAGGTGCAGGCGGGTGCCGTGCAGGTGGACGGCGAGCGCGTCTCCGACCGCGGCGCGACCGTGGCGGCGGAGGGGGAGGTCGTGCTGCAGAAGGGGAAGCGGCACTTCGCGCGGGTCAGGTTCGTCTGAGCGCCGCGGCGGAGGGGGTGCCCGTCCTGATCGGCCTGGGCGCCAACCTGGGTGACATGCCGGCGCAGCTCGCCCGCGCGGTGCGGGGGCTGCGCGAGGGCGGCGTGCGGGTGGAGGCGGTCTCCTCCCTCTGGCGCACCGCCCCGGTGGGCTACGACGGGCAGCCCGACTTCCTGAACGTGGTGCTGCTGGGCCGCACCAGCCTCTCCGCCCGCGAGCTGCTGGGGCTGGGGCAGGCGCTGGAGGCGAAGGCGGGCCGCGTGCGCACCTTCCCCAACGCCCCCCGCCGGCTGGACGTGGACCTGCTCGCCCTGGGCGACGCGGTGGTCGACGAGCCGGACCTGGCGGTTCCGCACCCCGGCATCCCCTCGCGCGCCTTCGTGCTGCGGCCCCTGGTGGAGGTCGCGCCCGACTGGGTGCACCCCGTCCTGGGGCGTACGGCTCGGGAGTTGCTTGACTCGGCCCAGGGGCTGGAGCGCGCGGACCGGGTGGGACCCTTCCCCCCGGAGCGCTGAGCGCGGGCCGCCCCGGCCGCTCGCCGCCGCTCCGCTCCGCCGCGCACGCCGCGGGGCCGGGCTCCATCCGCCGCCGAAGCCCGGGTCCAGGATGCCGTCGCCGGACGACTTCACCGTAGGCGTGGAGGAGGAGTACCAGCTCGTCGACCCCGTCACCGGGGAGCTCCGGAGCCGCGCGCGCTACGTGATCGCCGCCGACTGGGCGGACGAGATCAAGCCGGAGATGCAGGAGCACACCGTGGAGGTGGAGACCCGCGTCTGCCGCGGCACGAGCTGCGTGCGCGACGACCTGGCGCGCCTGCGCTTCCAGGCGTCGGTGGCGGCCGAGGCCGAGGGGCTGCGGATCGCGGCCTCGGGCACGCACCCCTTCGCGGCGCCGGGGGGGCACGAGTTCAGCGCCGGCGACGTGTACCGGCGCATCCGGGAGGAGTACCGCGAGCTGGCGGAGACGCAGACCATCTTCGGGATGCACGTGCACGTGGGCGTGCCGGCGGGGGTGGACCGCGCGCAGGTGATGAACGTGGCGCGGCTGCACGCGCCGCTGCTGCTGGCGCTCACGGCCTCGTCGCCGTTCTACCTGGGACACGACACCGGGTACGCGTCGTTCCGGACGATCCTGTGGCGAAGGTGGCCGCGCACCGGCCCGCCGCCGCGGCTGGCCGACGAGGCGGAGATGGGGCGGGTGGTGGAGTGGCTGACCGGCACGGCGAGCATCGACGCGCCAGGCCGCATCTACTGGGACCTGCGCCCGCACCACCGCTACCCGACGGTGGAGTTCCGGGGAATGGACGTGACGCCGCGGCTGGAGGACGCCATCGCGGCCGCGGCGCTGGCCCGCGCCATCGTGGCGGGCGTGGTGGAGGGCGTGCTGCGCGAGCCCGACCTGCCCGCGCCGCTGGTGCAGACGCTGCTGGGGGAGAGCGTCTGGCGGGTGGCGCGGTACGGCCCCGAAGCCGAGGTGGTGGACCTGGACGCGGCGGGGCCGCGCGTCGTTCCCGTGCGGGAGGCCGTCGCGCGGCTGGTGGAGGTCCTGGCGCCGCTCTCCCGCGCCCTCGGGGACGAGGACGCGCTGGCGGCGATCCCGGACGCGCTGGAGCGGGGCGGCGCCGCGGCCCGCACCCGGGCGCGGGCACGGGAGCTGGACGGGGACCTGCGGGGGCTGGTCCCCTGGATCGCGGACGAGACGGTCCGTGGAGCGGGCATGGACCGACGAACCGAACTTCGGGTGGAGGAGACGACCGCATGACCACGACCACGACGAGCCCCCACCGCATCGCCGTGACGCTGCCCGAGGCCGCGTCCGCCGGATACGAGATCCTGGTGGGGAGCGGCATGTTCGCGTCCCTGGCGAGCATCCTCTCCCGCTTCTGCCCGGCGCACCGCTACGCCGTGATCACCGACGACCGCGTGGCCGAGCTCTACGCGATCAAGCTGTCGCGAATGCTCCACTCCGCCGGCATGCGGGCGGACGTGTTCGCCTTCCAGAACGGCGAGGCGCGCAAGACGCGCGAGACCTGGTCGGTCGTCTCCGACGCCATGCTCGAGGCCGGCATAGGGCGCGACACCGCGCTGATCGCCTTCGGCGGCGGGGTGCCGGGCGACCTGGGCGGCTTCGTGGCGGCCACCTACATGCGCGGGCTGCCGCTGGTGCAGGTGCCCACCACGCTGCTTGCGATGATCGACTCGTCCGTGGGGGGAAAGACGGGGGTGGACGTGCCCGCCGGGAAGAACCTGGTGGGCGCCTTCCACCAGCCGCGCTGCGTGATCATCGACCCCGACCTGCTGCAGAGCCTGCCCGACGCGCACCTCCGCGCCGGTCTGGCCGAGGCCGTGAAGCACGG
This sequence comes from Longimicrobiaceae bacterium, assembly GCA_030146875.1. GTDB lineage: Bacteria > Gemmatimonadota > Gemmatimonadetes > Longimicrobiales > Longimicrobiaceae > JASLAX01. The sequence continues at coordinate 6,663 of JASLAX010000090.1, read as the reverse complement.
CGCCATCGCCGACGAGGAGTACCTGGACTGGATCGAGTCCGCGGCCGGCGAGCTGCTAGCCGACGACCCCGAGGCGCTGTCGCGGCTGATCGTGCGCTCGGTGGAGATCAAGGCCGAGATCGTCTCGTCCGACGAGAAGGAGGCGGGGCCGCGCAAGAAGCTGAACTTCGGCCACACCATCGGCCACGCGGTCGAGTCGCTCTCGGGGTTCGCGCTGCTGCACGGCGAGGCGGTGGCCATCGGGATGGTGGAGGAGGCCCGCATCGGCGAGCGGATGGGCGTCACCGCCCCCGGGACCGCCGCCCGCCTGAGGCGCGTGCTGGGCCGCCTGGGCCTGCCCACCTCGGTGCCGTTCGAGATGCCGGGCGAGGAGGTGGTGGCCTGGACGCACTCCGACAAGAAGGCGCGCGAGGGGCGCGTGGAGTACGCGCTGGTGGAGACGTGCGGCAGCGCCGGCCACGGCCGCGACGGCCGCTACGGCTACCCCGTCGCCGACGAGGTGGCGATGGAGGTCCTCTCCCGGCGCCTCCAGGGCTGACCTCACGCGCGTCCACCACGTGAGCGAGGCCGCCCCCCGCCGGTGCGGCGGGGGCGGCCTCGGTCTCGTCGGGGCTCCGCGGCGTCGAGGCCGTCCGGGACGAAGCGTCTCGGACGGCCTCGCGCAATTCGTCCCTCCCGGACTCGCCCCCGCTCCGCGCCACCATCCTGACCGACCTGGAGATGCGGATCATCGCCGCTCCGGCCGACTCCGGCCGACGTCGAGACCATCCCGGTTCCCTCTCCCACTCGTGGGAGAGGGTGGCGGGCTCTCACCGAAGCGGAGGAAATCCCCTCCGTCGACAGAGCCCGCCGGGTGAGGGCTCCGTGAGGGCTTGCGGTCATCCGGGCGGGTGAGGCCCCCCTTCGACGGCCTCTGACCGCTCCGCCTCTTCCCCTACCCCCCGCCCCCGGCCAGCATCTCCCGCCAGCTCGACGAGAAGTTCTGCTTGAGCGCCTTGCTCTCGTCCTCGGAGAGGGAGGAGGTGGTGCGGCCGGAGCGGACCTCCAGCAGGTCGGGGGGGATCTCCTTCAGGAAGCGCGAGGGCTGGCGGGGCTTCTCGGCCATGAAGTCGGAGCGCGGCGCCTTGCTCTCGTCCTTGGGATCCTTGCGCTTCCCCCCGCCGCGGATGGCGCAGCCGGAGAGCGTGAGCCGGTGGCGGGCGCGGGTGATCCCCACGTAGAACAGCCGCCGCTCCTCCGCGATCGGGTCGGGGAGGGTGCCGTCCGCGATGGCGTTCACGCTGCGGGAGTGGGGGATGATCTCCTCCTCCAGGCCCACCATGAAGACGTGGGAGAACTCCAGCCCCTTGGCGCTGTGCAGGGTGAGCAGCGTAACGCGGTCGGGCTCGCCTTCGTCCTCCTTCCGGTCGTCCTCGTCCGTGAGGGAGACGCGCTCCAGGAAGCCCATCAGCGTGGGCGGGCCCCAGTCGTCCGCCTCGTCGGGGAGCGGCTGCGCGGCCCAGGTGCGCTCCTCGTACCGGCCGATGGAGGCCACGAAGTCGCGCAGGATGTCGATCCGCACCTCCGTCGCGCGCTCGGAGCCCTGGTTGTCGCGGCGGATCGTCTCCTCCATCCGCAGCGCCTTCACGAAGGATCGCGCCCACTCGTGCAGGGTGTTCTCCCCCCCCGGGTTGCCGTCCTCGATCGCCGTCTCCACCGCCTCCCAGCGCGCGCGGAAGCCGTCCATCAGCTCCACGAAGGGCCGGATGGAGTCCCACTGGGGCCGGTTGACCCCGTCCACCCGGTCGGCCATCTGCAGCACGCTCCACAGCGTCCGCTTCGATGCGCGCGACTCCTCCACCAGCCGCAGGATCGTCGTCCTCCCCACGCCCTTCTGGTAGCCCAGCACGCGGCGCAGCGAGACCTCGTCGCGGGGGTTGGCGATCACGCGCATGTAGGCGACCGCATCGGCGATCTCCTTGCGGTCGAAGACGGAGGTGCCCCCCACCACCCGGTACGGGATCCGCATCTCCCGCATCGCCTCCTCGAGCGGACGGCCCTGCAGGTTGGTGCGGTAGATCACGGCGAAGTCGCTCCACTTCAGCCCCTCCGCGTACCGGCGCAGGCCGATCTCGCGCGCCACCATCTCGGCCTCGCAGTACTCCGCGCTCCGCACGTCCGCCGGCTGGAACTCCCAGTAGTCGATCTTGGGACCCAGGACGTTCCCCGTGCGCAGCGTCTTCTCCTTGCGCGCGGTGTTGTGGGCGATGACGGAGTTGGCGGCGTCCAGGATGCGCTGCGTGGAGCGGTAGTTCTCCTCCAGGATCACGACCTGCGCACCCGGAAAGTGGTGCTCGAAGTCCAGGATGTTGCGCACGTCGGCGCCGCGCCACGCGTAGATGGACTGGTCGTCGTCGCCCACCACGCACAGGTTCTTCTGCGGCCCCGCCAGCAGGCGCGCCATCTCGAGCTGGGCCCCGTTGGTGTCCTGGTACTCGTCCACCATCAGGTACTGCCAGCGGCGCCAGTACCCCTCGCGCGCCTCCATCGAGTCGCGGAGGAGGTTCACGGGCAGGAGGAGGAGGTCGTCGAAGTCGCAGGCCCCCGCCGCGAGCAGGGCCTGCTGGTAGCGCGGGTACACGTCGGCGGCCAGCACCGCGTAGTCGTCGCGGCGGTCGTCCTTCGTCGGCCCGGCCGCCACCTCCGCCGCCGCCTCCTGCGGGGTGAGCAGCCGGTTCTTCCAGTCCGAGATCTGGAAGAGGACCTGCTTCACGTCGTACCTGTCGTCGCCCGCGGTGGCCGTGACGTGCACCTCCTCGGTCATGATGCGCTTGACCGTGGCCGCCTGGTCGCCGGTCGGATAGATGGAGAAGCGCTTGGGGAGGCCCACCTTCTCCGCGTGCTCGCGCAGGATGCGCGCGCCCAGCGAGTGGAAGGTGGAGAGCACGACGCCGCGGGCCTCCTTCCCCACCACCTTGGAGACGCGCTCGCGCATCTCCAAGGCGGCCTTGTTGGTGAAGGTCACCGCCAGGATGCGCCGCGGGTCCACGCTCCGCCCGCGGATCAGGTGCGCGATGCGGTAGACCAGCGTGCGCGTCTTGCCCGAGCCGGCGCCGGCCAGCACCAGGACCGGTCCGTCGGTGGCCAGGGCGGCGGCCTGCTGCTCGGGGTTGAGCGCGCGGAGGTACGGCGGAACGTGCAAGATCTCGGGTGCCGCGGGGTGCGTTGGGGGGCTCCGGGAGAGGCCGGAAGTTACCCGGAATCCGGGGGGGTGTCAAAGTTTGACGGCATTCCGGGCGTCCGCTATGTTACACCCGCTCGTCTCCTTGCGTACTCTGGACGGAGGATACATGGCGCTACGCGACCGCTTCCGTGGGCTCACCGTTGCGGAAGGCCTTGCGCTGCGCGTCACCGAGATCCCGAACCGACCGTTCGTGGTGTACGGGGACCGTCGGATCACCTACGCGCAGCTCGACGCACGGTCGACCGCGCTTGCGGCGGCCCTTCACGAGCTGGGAATCGAGGCGGGAGACCGGATCGCCCTCACCCTCCCGAACTGGCCGGAGTTCGTGGTGACGATGTTCGCGGCGGCCAAGCTGGGCGCCGTGATCGTCCCCCTGAACCCGCGCTACACCACGCCGGAGCTGCAGTATATGCTCCGGCACTCCGAGACCGCGCTGGTGGTCACCGCCGAGAACCACGACGGGATCGACTACCTGGCGCGGTTCGAGGGGTTCCTGACCTCGCTCCCCGACCTGCAGTACGTAGTGTCGGTGGGCGAGGAGGACCTGTGGTACGACGACCGGATCTACCAGTTCGAGGACCTGCTCTCGAGCGGCGAGGGGCGCGACTACCCCCGGCGGGACCGCACCCCCTCGAGCGAGGTGTTCGCGATCCTCTACACCTCGGGCACGATGGGAAAGCCCAAGGGGGTCGCGCTCACGCACGAGAACCTGCTGGGCACCGCGGCGGCCACGGCCGACGCGATCGGGATGACGCCCGAGGACGTGGTCTTCGGGCTGAACACCCTGTTCAACGCGTTCAGCGTGGGACCGGGCATCCTGGGCACCATGGCGGCCGGGTCGGCGCTGGTCCTGCAGGAGGGGCAGGACCCCCTGGAGGGCCTGGAGATCGTGGAGCGCGAGCGGGTCACCGTGTTCCACGGCGTTCCCACCTCGTTCGTGGTGGCGCTGCGCGCCAGGGCCGAGGCGGAGCTCAGGCTGCCGTCGCTGCGCACCGGCATCATCGCCGGGGCGCCGGTCCCCGAGGACCTGGTGCTGCGGGTGCAGCGGGACCTGGTCCCGGGGATCCGCATCGGCTACGGCCTGACCGAGACCGGCACCGCCCTGGCGGTGACGCGGCCGGACGATCCCCCCGCCAAGCAGGCGGGGACGGTCGGCCGGCCCCTTCCCGAGGTGGAGATCCGCATCCTGGACGTGGACCACTCCGTGCTCCCGGTGGAGTCGGTGGGCGAGGTCGCGGTGCGGAGCCCCGGCGTGATGAAGGGCTACTATCGCCAGCCGGGGGAGACCGCGCAGGTCTTCCACGAGGACGGCTTCTTCCTCACCGGGGACCTGGGGATGCTGGACGAGGAGGGGTATCTCCACATCCTCGGACGGCGCAAGGAGATGATCATCCGCGGGGGGTTCAACGTGTACCCCCGCGAGGTGGAGGACCGGCTGCACGCCCACCCGGCCGTGCTCGACGTGGCGATCGTCGGGCTCCCGGACGAGGTCCTGGGAGAGGTGGCGTGCGCCTGCATCGTCCCGGTCGAGGGGGCGATCGTCACGGGCGGGGAGATCAAAGACTTCTGCCGTGAGGTCCTGGCGGACTACAAGGTCCCTGACCTGGTCCGCTTTCTCGACAGCTTCCCCATGACGGGGAGCGGCAAGGTGCGGCGCGTCGAGCTCTCGCGCATGATCAGCGCGGAAGAGTCGAGCCGGCGGCCGTGACACTCGCCCCTCCCCCCGTGCGGACCGGGTGAGAGGCCCCTCCCGCCGTCCCCCGCGCACGCCGCGCGGGGCGAGGCGGAGGGGTCTCGTCGCAAGAATTCCTGAAACGGACGAGAGATGAACAACTTTCCCACGCGGAGCCCCCACTACAACCCGGGACACTCCGCGCCCCACCACGCGCCGAACGCGGCGCTCCTGATCGACTTCGACAACGTGACCATGGGGGTCCGCAGCGACCTGGGCAAGGAGCTCAAGACGCTGCTCAACTCCGAGGTCTTCCGCGGCACCATCGCCGTGCGCCGCGCCTACGCCGACTGGCGCCGCTACCCCAGCTACATCGTCCCGCTCAGCGAGGCCTCGGTCGACCTGATCTGGGCCCCCGCCTACGGGACCTCCAAGAAGAACGCCACCGACCTGCGCATGGCGGTGGACGCCATCGAGCTGGCGTTCATGCGCCCCGAGCTGGGCACCTTCATCCTGCTCACCGGCGACTCGGACTTCACGAGCTGCGTGGTGAAGCTGAAGGAGTACGGCAAGTACGTGATCGGCGTGGGGATGCGCGAGTCGTCCAGCGACCTGCTGATCCAGAACTGCGACGAGTACTACTCGTACCACGCCCTCTCCGGCCTCACCCGCACCAACGTGAGCGAGGCGGCCACCGAGGACCCGTGGCTGCTGGTGGCCAGGGCGGCGCGCGAGATGGCGAAGCGCCGCGACTCCATGCGCACCGACCGGCTCAAGCAGGTGATGATCGAGCTGGACCCGGGCTTCGACGAGAAGGCGCTGGGCTACAGCAAGTTCTCTCGCTTCGTCTCCGACGCCGCCGGCAAGGGGCTGATCGGCCTGCGCCGCGCCGAGAACGGGCAGCACGAGATCGTGGCCCGCGATGAGCCGGCCGCCGAGGAGGACTTCGACGAGGTGCCGCGCTCGCGCGACCGCGGCGACCGTGACCGGGGCGACCGCGACCGGCACCGCCGGCGGGATCGCGGACGCGACCGCGGCCGCTCCGACCGCCCGCGGCACGAGTCCGACGCTCCGGCGCACGCCGAGCCGCAGCCCATCCAGCCGTCCGACGCCGCTCCGTTCGAGCAGCAGCCGGCGGGCTTCGAGGAGCCGGCCCCGTTCGCCGAGCAGGCCGCTCAGCCCACGACCGCCGCCGCAGAGGCCGCCCCGGCGCCCGCCGCGCTGCCGGCGGAGGTGCGCGACCTGACCACGGCCTACGCGCTGCTGCAGCACACCGTGCGCACCATGGTGGGCGGCCGCATCGGCGCCACCGTGCGCGACGGCGACGTCAAGCGCCGCATGCTGGAGATGGCGCCGGGCTTCGACGAGACGGACATCGGCTTCAGCAAGTTCTCGCGCTTCCTGCGCCAGGCGCACGACGCCGAGGTCATCGACCTGCGCCGCCTGGGCGAGGGGAGCTACGAGGTGGCGCTCCCGGCCAGCGGCAACAAGCTGCCGCTGCCGGCCATCCAGCTCCAGGAGCCGCGGATCGCGGACGAGAAGTCCGACGAGGCCGAGGCCGCCCGCGGGGGCCGCGGGCGCGGACGCCGCGGCGGACGCGGCGGCCGGGGCGACGCCCCGCCGCCGATGGTGCTCCCCGGCCAGGTGGTGGGGATCGCCGCCGACGCCGACACAGCCCCCGACGCCGCCGAGGCCACCGCCCCGACGGAGCCGGAGCGCGCCCCCGAGCCGGCTCCCCGCGCGGAGAGCCGTCCCGAGAGCCGGCCGG
>JASLAX010000029.1 GCA_030146875.1 Longimicrobiaceae bacterium | reverse complement strand
GTTGGTACGCGCACGGACCAGGCGCTCCAGCTCTTCCCGCTCCCCGTCACGCAGTTGGATGACTCGAATGGGCATTGGCATGCGAGACAATCTACCGCCTCGCTTGCCATTATGCACTACATTTCGGCTTCACAACACTAGGGCCGCGCGCAGCTCGCCCCGTCCGAGAGGAGGACCGCGCCGTTCACGGCGGCCGAAGCCACCGCGTTCTGCGACTGGACGAACGCGGGGGTCACCACGCCCGTCGCGGCGGTGTTGGGCACCTCCTCGTACTGGAAGGTACCGGCGCCGTGCTCCAGGTACACGTGCTCGTACCCGGCCGGCGAGTTGACGACGGTGTTCCCGGTGAGCGCCAGGCACGTGGCGTCCTCGAAGCCGAAGACCACGATCCCGCCCAGGAAGGCTGCGGACGGGCTCAGGTTGTGTCCGTCGACGCGGTTGCCCGTCACCACCACGTCCAGGCTGGGGGCGCCGGGGCCGCCGAAGTTGGCCGCCTGGATCCCGTCCGACCCCGCGCGGCGGATGTCGTTCGCGTCCACCGCCACGCGCGAGGCCCCGCCGCCGTCCACGTACACCACGATCCCCGCCGAGCCCGCGTCGGTGATCGTGTTGCGCGCGATCGTCCCGCGGATCTGCGAAGACTGCTTCGCGTCCGTCAGCACCACGCCCGTGCCGCCCACGTCGGCGAAGACGTTGTCGGTGGCAGTCACCGTGGTGCTGGTGGCGAAGCGTCCCAGCACCTGCACCGCCCCTCCCTTCCCCGGGACCATCGAGCCGACCTGGTTGGAGACGAAGGTCAGCGTGCTCGCGCCGCTGCTCCCCGCCGCCGCCGCGCCGAGCTGCACCGAGCTCGTGACGATGTTGCGGAAGGTGCTGTTGCGCACGTCCACCGTCACGGCCGCGCCGCCGTTGGGAATCGCCATGATCCCGGCCCCGGCGAAGTCGGCGGTGGAGCGGCCGCCGGCGTACTCCAGGACGCTGCCGTTGCGCACCACCAACGAGACGCTGCCGGCCGAGCCCGCGACCCGCACCAGGTCGTCCGTGGCGTCGAACACGCTGCTGCCGTCCACCGTCACGCTGCCGGTCGCGCCGTCCAGGAAGATGCCGAACTCGTCGTTCGCGTCGCCGGCATTCTCCACCCGGCTCCCGTTCAGCAGCGACACCGCGCCGGCGCCGGAGACCCACACGCCGTGGCTCCCCGAGCCCGAGACGAGCGTGGCGTCCAGGACCAGCCCGGCGGTGCCCGCGGAAGCCACGCCCCGCCCGGCCGCGTCCACGACCCGCACGCGGGAGAGGTGGACGGAGCCGGAGGAGGTGACTGAGACGCCGTCGCCGGCGCTGCCTTGGATGGTGCCGCCGGACCCTGCCGCGGAGCCGTCCCCCGTCACCTGCACCGAGCCGCTGACGGAGAGGAGGCGCAGCCCCGCCCCCGTGCTGGCCGACGACGACAGGCTGCGGAACGTCGCCGCGGCGTTGCCGCCCTGAAGGTCCAGCGCCGGCCCGCCGTTCGCCGTCACGGAGACGTGCGCCGCGGCGAAGGTGCCGAACGCGCTTCCCACGATCCCCGCGCCGGCGCTGGAGGTGACGTTCACCCCCTGCACGGTGTTGTTGGTGGCCAGGTCCACCGCGGGCCCGGCGGTGATGCGGGCGACCATCGGGGCCGTCCCCGCCTGGAGCAGCACGACCGTCTGCCCGTTCAGCTCCGCGGTGACGTCGGCCGGGATCCCCTGCCCCGTGAGCGCCTGCCCCGCCTTGAGCACGATCCCCTGGTCGTAGCCGGCCGTGGTGTTGTTCCCCGAGAGCAGGAAGATCGTCTCGCCCGCCGCGGAGGGCGCCTCCACGGCCTTCAGCTCCGTGAACGGCGAGGCGTCGCGGCCGTCACCGGGCGCCACGCCGGCGTTGCTCACGTACCAGACGCGCGTGGGCGACGCCACGGTGGCCGTCCCGGTCGCCGTCGCCTGGCCGTCCGTGACGTCGTAGCTGAAGGAGTCCGAGCCGGTGAAGCCCGCGGGGCCGCGGTAGCCGAAGCCGCCGTCCGCCGCGAGCTGGACGGTCCCGCCCGCCGCCGTGGGATAGGTGCCGGGGACCACGGAGAGAGCGTTGCCCTCCGCGTCGGCATCGTTCGCCAGCACGCCCGGCGCGGCCACCGGCACGGAGACGTTGCCGATCCCCTCGAACGAGTCGGCGTTCGCGACAGGGGCGGTGTTCACGACCTCGACCACCAGCGTGGCGGAGGCCGAGCCCCACGCGGTGGACGCCGTGATCGTGCTGGATCCCGGCCCCACGCCGGTCGCCGTGCCGCTCGCGTCCACCGTCGCTACGCCCGGCGCCGACGAGCTCCACGTCACCGAGGCGGCGACGGGGTTCCCGTGCAGGTCCATCGTGGTCGCCACGAACGCCTGCGTCTGCCCGGGCTCGATCGCCGCCGAGTCGGGGGAGACGTCGATGCTCCCCACGATCCCCGTCTCGATGCGGAACTTGATGGGCAGCGTGCTACCGGCCTTCACGGCCACGTACTGCGTGCCGTCGACCGCCTTCTCTTCCTTGCCGGTGGCGACCACATCCACGTCCGCGTAGCCCAGCTCCACCTCGCCCACCAGCACGCGGATCCGGTAGAACTTCGCCGGGTCCACCGCGCGGGCGTGCCAGGTCGCGACGTAGTGCTGGTCGGCCACGCTGACGCGGGTGGCGTTGCCGCCCGTGCCGAACGGGAAGGTGGCGACCACCTGGCCGCAGACGGCGCCCACCAGCTCGCAGACCTGCACCGTGGGCTGCAGGCCGCCGTCGAAGGTGCCGGTGAACGCGGCAGGCTTCATCATGGGGGGCAGGAAGTGGAAGCCCGGCGCGCCGCCGTGGCCCGCGTCCCGGATCGACGCGGTTGGACGCGCGGACTCCGGGGTGACGGGGGAGGTGACGTCGCCCACGCACCCTGCGACGAGCAGGGCGAAGGCGGCGCCCGCGAGACGCTTCACAGTCAGCATCGGTCGAATCCTTGAGGGGGGGTGGCGCGCGCCCCGCGACGGCGGGGAGGGCGGTTCCACGACCGGACGCGGGGGCGCCGGCTTCTGCGATCCGGCAGGAATCGTCAGGAGACGATTCCCGCCGAGGCTCGCGGGACGCCGCCGTGATCGGCCGTGAAAGGGCGCGGCGCGGCGAGAACGGCGAGGATGTCTCTTCGGAGTTGCCCCCCGGCGGAGGGGGATGCCGGCGGCGGACGCCGCCGCGTTGCGCGCGGGTCCGGTCGGCAAACATCCGCATCCGACGTGCCATCTGTCGAACGCCTGCGAAACGGCGCTCCGTCAGTCACTTACGTGCGACGCGCCCAAGGGGGCGGGGCGCGGCAGCCCCGGTCCAAAGCGCCGTCGCGTTGGTCCTGGACGCGAGCAGCCCCGCCGTCCGGTGCTTTTGGACGGCGGGGCTGCTCTGGGTCAGGTGCGTCTCAACTGTGGAGCGGGCGCCCCATCGTCTGCCCCGCCCTCAGACCGGCGCGGAGGCGCCCGCGGGGCGCTTCATGAGCAGGTACACGCCCTTCTCCTCCACCAGCCGGAAGCCCAGTCGCTCGTACAGGGCGCGCGCCGGGTTGAAGATCTCCACGTGGATGCTGGTCGCCTTGCCCACGGCCTCCGCCTCTGCGAAGACCCGCCGCAGCAGCGTCGTGCCCAGCCCCCGTCCGCGGTGCTCCGGGAACAGGGCGATGTCCACGATCCGCAGCTCTCTCTCCCAGCGCGCCACGTAGAGCCGCCCGGCGGGAACGCCGTCCATCAGCACTACGTCGAAGGTCGCCCCCCGGTAGTTCTCGGTCCAGTAGGCGTGCTGCGCGTCGAACTGCTGGCGAAGGAACGCAAGCTTCTGCTCTTCGGTCCACGGCACCTGGGCCAGCTCCTTCCACCGGGTGCTCACGTAGAGCCGGTAGAGCAGGTCCTGGTCGTCGGGCGTGATGGGGCGAAGGGTCAGTCGCTCGTGCATCGCGGTGGCTTCCAGAGGTGCGATCCCCCCGCGGGCAGGCCGCCCCGCAGGGGGATCTTCGATTACCTTTTCGGACCAGGACGGGCGCGCCGGCGGGACGGAAGGGCGCTCCGGTCCGCTCCCCCGCCGGCTGGCCGCTCCTCGCCCGCTACGGCCGCTGCGGGAAGATGCCCTGCAGCGCGATGCAGAAGTTGAGCGTCAGGTACGGCTGCATGTTGTTGTGGGGCAGGCCGCCGCCGTTCGGGCTGAGCGCCTGCGGGGCGAGCTGCACCTGCGTTCCCGAGGCCTTGTACATGGCTCCTCCCCCGAACGGTCGCCCCCACACCCGGTCGGTCGGGTCTGTGGAGTTGCCGAAGGTGGCCTGGCCGTTCAGCGCATGCGTGTGCACCGGGATCTCGGACTGGAGCAGGGTGATGCTCTCCACCCCGCTCATCTCGCCCAGGTCGCGCAGCGAGAGTCCCTGTCCCTGGCCCGGCTGCATGGGCGCGGCGCCCTGGAGGTCGGGGAGCGCGAACGTGGCCTTCCCATCGCCTCCGTACACCGTGCCCAGGAGCGCGAAGAGCGCCGTGTTCTGCGAGATCGGCATGAGCTGCCCGTTGGCGAACGCCCAGCCGGTCGGGGCGAAGTTGAACGGGAAGATCCGGATCTCCGCGAGGAACTGGTCGGACATGTCGGTCGCTCCTCAGGTCTGGCTCGGGAAGATCCCGAACAGGGAGATGATAAAGTTGATGCAGAGGAACGGCTGGGTATTCTCGTGCGGCTGGCTGCCGCCGACGGGCTGCACGGCGGCCGCGTTCATCGCCGCCGGCGCCGTGGCCGCGGCGTAGATCCGCTTCGTGAGGGGCTGCCCGGTCACGTTCCCCGCCGGACCGGTCTCCGTTCCCGGCGCTCCGGCGGCCAGGAGCGCGTGGCTGTGAGCGGGAATCTGCTGGACCGTCAGCGTCTCCTGCTCGGTGCCGGCCATCTCCCCGATCTGGTACGTGGTGCCATCGGGACCGGTGCCCATGTGGATGGGCACGCGGCTGGCGAGGTTCGGCAGGTTGAACGTCTCCTGGCCGTCGCCGCCGTAGGTGGTGCCGATGAGCTGGAACAGCACCTCGTTCTCCGCGATCGGCAGCGTCTGCCCCTCGCAGAACATCCAGCCGTTGGGGGCGAAGTTTCCGGCGAACATCCGGATCTCGCCCACGTAGGGTTGCGCCATGGGGGGTCTCCGTCAGTTCTGGGAGGGGAAGATGCCCTGCAGTGCGATGATGAAGTTCAGCACCAGGTACGGCATCATGTTGTTGTGGGGCTGGCTGCCGCCCACGCTGGTCACCGCCCCCGCGTTCATGGCGATGAACGAGGAGGGGTCGGCGTAGATCTGCTCGAACGTGGAGGTGTCGACCGTCGCCACGAAGTTCCCCACGGGCGACTGCACGTCGGCGACGTCGGAGACGCCCTGCGCGAGGTGGGTGTGCTGCGGGAGCTGCGTGATGCTCACCGTGACGCTCGTGCTTCCCGCCGTCTCGCCCAGGTTGTGTCCGCTGCCGAAGTGGATCGGCACCCTACCCTGCAGGTTCGGCAGGGCGAAGGTCGTCTGGCCGTTGCCGCCGTACGTGGTGCCCAGCAGGGCGAAGAGGGCCTGGTTCTGGTTGATGGGCAGGAACTGCCCGTTGCACAGCGCCCAGCCTTTCGGTGGGAAGTTGAACGAGACGAGCTTGATCTCGCTCAAGAAGGGCTCCGACATACGCCTCCTTCGGGGTGGGGTCTCCGGCCGCGGAGACCGGGTGGGAAGTGCTACCACACGCACGAAAGCCGCAGACACGCAGATCGCGGCCTCCGTTTCCCTGCACCGGCGCGGCGCGCCGGCCCTGCGGGCAGTCTCGTCTGGTGGCGGGGTGGAGAGGGAAGGCGGTTCCGGCCGTTTGGGTGGCCGCCGCGAGGGGAGAAGGGTGAGGGGGTGCCCGGCGGGCGCCGCGAACGGCGCCCGCCGGTCGATGTTGAGGTCAGATGCCCGGACGCGTGCAGGTGGCCCCGTTGGAGAGGGTCACCCCCGACACGATGATGCCGGCCTGGTCCAGCCCCGGGTTGTCCGCCTTCACCATGGCGTCGGTGAGCGCGCCGGAGCCTGCCCGCTCGTAGGTCATGGAGCCGCCCAGTCCGCCGAAGTTCCCGTCCAGATAGGCGCTGATGCCCGTCGTCGCCGGGGTGGGGCTCACGGAGTTCCCCGTGAACGCCAGGCAGAGGAGCTGGTCCGCGTCCCCGAAGCGGAAGATGCCGGGTCCCCCCGTAGCCACCAGAGAATTGTTGGTGCCCACGTTGCTCATGACGTTGTTGGTGAACACCAGGTCCATGTCCGACGCCGTGCCGGCGCCGAACGCGGCGTTGGTCTCGCCCGAGGCGACCTCGAGCGCGTCCGCACCGATGTTGGTGATGGTGTTCGCGTTGAACTGCGCGATCACGCGGGCGCTCTGGCCCAGGCCCACCACGAAGGCGTCGTCCATCGCGTTGCTGATCGTGTTGGTCTCGATCCGCGTGCGCAGCGTGGAGGACTGGTTGGCGCCCAGGATGAACACCCCGTCCCCGTTCACGCGGTTGAAGCTGTTCCCGGTTGCGATGAAGTTCGTGATGCCGCCGGTTCCGCCGGCCACCACGTTGCCCACCCGGCACTGCGAGTTCGAGGCGCAGGTCACGTTCAGTCCCACGTCCGCGCTGATGGTGTTGTTGGTGAACGTGTACGTGCTCGTGGCGGTGGAGCTCGCGTCGGGAGCGGCCTGGAACGAGGACACCGGGATGTTGGTGAAGGTCGAGCTCGTGACCGTCGCCGTGATCGCCGAGCTCCCCTTGGGGGTGATCAGGATCGCAGAGTTGCGGAACGCGCTGCTCTCGGGGTTCGGGTACGAGAAGGTGCTCGAGTTCTGCACCGTGAACGTGAGGTTCGCGTTGTTGTTGTCCACGCGGATCAGGTTCTCGGCCGCGCCGTGGAAGGCGCTGGCGTCGATCAGCACCGTACCAGCGAGGCTGGAGATGTTGAGCCCGTTCTCCTCGTCCCCGTTGCCGTTGGACTGCAGGTAGCTGCTGTTGAGCGTGAGGTTCCCGGTCCCCGTCGCCGTGATGCCGTGCGAGCCGGAGCCGTGCACCCGCAGGCGCGTCAGCACCGCGTGCGCGGAGGTCAGCGAGACGCCGGCGCCGCTGGAGTTGAGGATGTAGCCGCCGGTGCAGGTGGGCGAGGCCACGGTGCAGGTGCCCCCGTTGCCCGCCACCGTGAACACCCCCGCGCCGGTGTTGGCGAGCACGATCCCGTTCGCCGCGCCGGCCGAGTTGACGCTGCGGAAGGTGACGCCGGTCCCGCCGATGGTGGTGCCCGAGATGCTCACCGGGGTGCCGGTGGTGGTGGTCACCGTGTTGGTGGCCCCGGTCACGGTCACGGTCCCGCCGCCGCTGGCGTTGAAGCCGGCGCCGCTGGTGGTCGTGATCGCCAGCGCCCCGCCGGTGAAGTTCACCGCCGCGCCGTTGGTCGACACCGTCAACGCGGCGTTGGTGCCGGTGCTCAGCGTCTGGCTGGCGTTCGTGAAGTTGATCGTCCCCGAGTTGCCGCTCAGCAGCAGGCCGGTCCCCGCCACGGTGCTGCTCAGCGTGCCCGACAGGGTGGCGGTTCCGCCCGTCCGGCTGGCGACCTCCACCAGCCGCCCAGCGGTGGCCGAGAGGTTGGGCGCGAAGGCGACGTTCGCGTCACCCCCCGTGATGTACAGGGCGCGCGTGGTCGTGCCGCTGATCGACCCGGCCGCCACCGTCAGCGACCCGGCGATCCCGTTCAGGCTCACGCCCGTGGCCGTGGTCCCCGCGGTCAGGTTCGTGATCCCGGTTCCGGACACCGTCCCGCTCCCGGCGCCGCGCGTCAGGTCGAGCCCGGCGCCGTTGGTCACGCCGACCGACAGCCCGTTCACGTCCAGCGTCCCGAAGTTCAGGCCGAACATGCCCGTGCCGCCGGTGGTGGTGATCGAGTGGCCGGTGCCGGTGAAGGCCAGGGTGCCGTTCGCGTCGAACGAGACGCCCGCGCCGGACCCGGTGGCGATGGGGATGCCGGAGGAGAAGGTCACGGAGCCGGTGCTGCTGTGGTCCAGTGCCGCGCCGCTCGTCGTGGTGATCGAGTTGCCGGCGCCCGACACCGTCACCGCGCCCGCGCCCGAGACGTCCATTCCCGTGGCGGTGGTGGTGGTGAGGTCCAGGTTGCCGTTGGAGAAGGTGATCGCGTTGCCCGCCGCGTTGCCGGAGACGGTCAGCGCGGGGTTCGCGCCGGTGGTGAGCGTCTTGGCCGCGCCGCTGAAGATCACCGCCGCCGCGTTGGCTCCGCCGCGCACGAAGATGCCGCGCGTGGTGGCCGTGGGGGTGACCTGGGTCACGCTCCCCTGCACGTCCACCGTGCCGCCCGTGCGGTTCGAGATGGCGACCGCGGTGTCGACCGGGGTGCTGACGCTGGCCGCGAAGGTCACGTCGCCCTCGCCGGCGAAGACCCGCAGGCCCGCCTGGGTGGAGCCGGTGACGCTGCCGCCCGCGACGGTGAGGGAGCCGGCGAGCGACTCCAGGTTCACACCCTTCGCGCCGCCGCTCGACGTCACGCTGGTGAAGCCCGTGCCGCCGACGGTGCCCGTGCGCAGGTCCACCGCCGTGCCGCCCGTGGCGCTCGCGGTGAGGTTCGAGACGTTTAGCGTGCCGAAGTTCAGGCCGAAGACCGCCGTGCCGCCCGTGGTGGTCACCGAGCCGGCCGTGCCGGTGAAGGCGAGCGTGCCCGCGCCGCCGAAGGAGACGCCCGTGCCCAGGCCGGTGCTGATGACCGGGTTCGCGTCCGCGAAGGTCAGCGAGCCCGCGCCGGTGTGGTTCACGCCGGCGCCGGTCGTGGTCTCGATCGAGTTGCCGGTCCCCGACACCGTCACCGCCCCGGCGCCGGAGAAGTTGAGCGCCGTGGCCGTGGTGGTGTGCAGGTCCAGGTTGCCGCCGGTGAAGCCGACCGTGTTGCCGGAGGCGTTGCCGGTCACCGTGACCGCCGTGTTCGCGCCGGTGAACAGCTCCTTGGTGGAGCCGCTGAAGGTGACCGCCGCCGCGCCCGAGCCGTCGCGCACCCAGATCCCGCGGCCCACCGGCGAGCCGGCGCTGCCCTGCGTGATCGTGCCCGAGACCGTCACCGTGCCGCCGCTGCGGCCGAAGATGGCCACCGCCGAGTCCGTGGGGGAGCTGATGTCGGCACCGAAGTCGATGATGCCCGCGCCGCCCTGCACCCGCAGGCCCGCCTGCGTGGCCCCCGACACCGTGCCGCCCGCCACCGTCAGCGTGCCGGCCAGGTTCTCCAGGTTCACGCCCTTCCCGCCGTCCGTGGAGTACAGGTCGGTGATCCCCGCGCCGCCCACGGTGCCCGCGCGCAGGTCCAGCGCGGTGCCGGAGAGGCTCTGCACCTGCTGCATCTCCAGGTTCAGCGTGCCGAACGTGTCGCCCGAGATCGCGGTGCCGGCGCCGGTCTCGATGGTGTTGTTGGCGCCCGCGACGGTGACGGTGCCGTCGCCGCCGAAGGAGATGCCCGCGGCGGACGTGGTCTGCAGCGCCAGGCCGCCGCCCGTGAAGTCGAAGGCCGTGCCGGCCGAGTTGCCCGAGATCGTGAGCGCCGCGTTGGCGCCGGTGCTGAGCGACTTCGCGGAGCCGCTGAAGGCCACCGTGCCCGCCGTGTTGTTCTGCAGCAGGATCCCGGTGCCGCCCGTCGCGGTGACCGAGCCCGAGAAGTCGACCGTGCCGCCCGTGCGGCCCGAGACCGCCACGGTGCGCCCGGCCGCGTTGGAGACCGCGTTCGCCAGCGCCAGGGTGGCGTCGCCGCCGCTCACGTTGACGCCGGTGGTCGTGGAGGTCTGGAGCAGGCCGCCGGTCGCGCTCAGCGATCCGCCGATGCCCACCAGGTTCAGGCCCGTCGCGGCGCCCGAGGAGGAGAGCGTCGCCAGCTCGCCGTCCACCGTGCCGGTGGTCAGGTCGAGCGCCGCGCCGCCCACGGCGGCGATGCGCGAGTCGCGCAGGAAGACCGAGCCGAAGCTCGCGCCCAGGACGGCCGCGCCGTCCGACGGCACGATCTCGATGCCGCGCAGCGAGTCGTTCTGCGCCAGCGTGATCGCCGCGCCGGCCGTGGCCCGCCCGATCTTCGGGTGGGTGCCGGCGGCCAGCAGCACCAGCGGGTCGCCGTTCAGGGTGGTGGTCACGTCGGACGCGACCCCCTGCCCGATCAGCGACTGCCCGTCCTTGAGCGTGACCCCCGCGTCCATCCCGGCCGTGGTCCCGTCGCCCACCAGGATCAGGATCCGCTCGCCCGTCGAAGCGGCCGTCACGGCGTCCGCCAGCGCCGTGAACGGCGAGGTGTCCCGCCCGTCGCCCGGGGCCGTGGCGTTGTTCCGCACGTACCACACGCGGCCGGCCACGGTGATCACCAGCTTCGCCGTGTCGGCCTCGACGCCGTCGGACACGACGTAGCGCGCCGTGTCCGCGCCCGTGTAGCCGGGCGCCGACAGGTACGTGTAGCTGCCGTCGGACGCCACGGTGAAGGTGCCGCCCTCGTCCGTGGTGCTGGAGACGGCGGTGGCGGTGTGCGTCTGGCCGCCCTCGGGGGCGGCGTCGTTGGCCAGCACGCCCTGCGCGGCCGTCCGCGAGAGCGTCACGTTGCCGAACGCGTCGACGGCGTCGTCGACGGCCACCGGCGCGGCGTTCACCGTGATGGTGGCCGTGCCGTCGGCGATGCCGCCGCCCCCGGGCGTCACGCTGGCGGTGATGGTCGCGGTGCCGTTGGCGTTCGCCGTCACCAGCCCGGTGCTCGCGTCCACCGAGGCCACGGCCGGGTCGCTGCTCGACCAGGTCACGACCTTGGCGTCCTGGTGCCGGCGCAGGCGGTCGAACACGCTGTCGACGAGCTGCAGCGTCTGGGCGGGGTCCAGCACGGCCGACGCGGGGTCCACCTGCACCCAGCCGTTCGGGTACCGGACCGCCGCGGACACGTACACCTGGAAGGTGAACTGCGTCACCTCCGCCGGAACGTCGAACTCCCACTCGCGGATGGCCGACGTCTCCTCGAACTCCAGGATGTCGCTGTACTCGTAGTAGATCTGCCCCGCCGCCGTGAACGTCGCCGCGCCGTCACCGGGGCCGCCGCCGTCGTCGTGCACCGCCACGGACCCGCCGGTGCCGTTGGGCCCGTCGTGGAAGAAGACCCGCGTGGGCGACGGCGTCACGCCGTCGCTGCTGCCGATGATCTGGCCGTCCATCAGGTTGGTGACCGAGACGTCGGCCGAGAAGATCCCTCCGGCGTACGCCAGGTTCGCGGAGTTCAGCCGGACGGAGACGTTCTGCCCGCCGATGATGATGTCGGCGCTGGACCCGGTGCCCGGGGGCGGGGTCTCCATGCACTGCATCGACATCGCCTTCACGTCCGCGCGGCACGTGAGGGCGATGGCGTCCCGCGGATCCGCGGGCCTGCCGGGCTTCTCCGGACCGTCCGGTCCCAGCGGGTTCGGCTCGTCGAAGCAGGCCACGAGGACGAGCAGGATGCCCGCGAGGGCACGGATGTTACGGTTCGAGCGCATGGCGGGCGTCAGAGATGCGAGGTCGGAGAGGCTCATTGCGCGAGGGCGCCGAGCCGGGCGGGGCAGGTCAGGGGGGCACAGGCCGGACGAACGGTCCGCTGCACGATCCGTAAGTTCGTGGCAACGAGGGGTGGCGTCAAGTGACGTGTCCGCCCGCCGTTCGGAGGGAAGCGCGCCCCGCCCGGGCGCTCCGCGCACTACGGGCCTCTCCTGACGAGACCCCCTCCGGTCCCCTGTGTTGCGGGCGCGTGCCCTCGCGCGCCGCGCCACGTGCGCGAGCCCCCGCACGCGTGCGGGATCGGTTCAGAGGAACGGCCGCCGCCGCGGACCAGCATCCCCCGTGGGGAGGAGCGCCATCCGGGGTGCGGCGCCGGACGGGGGGGACGGGGGAGGACCGGGCGGCGGGAGCCACCCCGGCAGGAAGGATCGCCCGTCTCCGCGCGGCCCGGGCCGGTGGCGGCGGTATGGGCGACGTTCCGTGCCGGCCGCCCGGAACGCTCGCGACGGGCGAGCCGGGGGCGGAATGCCCGAAGAGTGACCGATTCAGCGCGAACGCCTGGTGGAGACGCCTCCCGGGCGCGGCCCCGGCCACTCACGTTTTCGGGCATCTTTCCGAACACCTGCCGGCTCCACGTCGAGAGGCCCCGGCGGACGACTGTCCCGCCGGGGCCTCGTCCCATCGTCGGGCGAGTGGCGCCTACCGCGCGGCCCGGAGCACGTTCCCGATCCGCTCGGCGGCCTCGCGCAGCCGCGACTCGGGCTCGATCAGGGCGAAGCGCACGTGCCCCTCCCCCTCCCTGCCGAAGCCCACCCCGGGGGAGACGACCACCCCGGCCTCGCGCAGGAGCAGGCGGGCGAACTCCAGCGCCCCCATCTCCACGAAGCCGGCGGGAAGCGGGGCCCACAGGAACATGGTGGAGCGCGGCGGCGGGACGGGCCACCCTCCGCGGGCCAGCGCGTCGGCCAGCGCCTCGGCGCGGCGGCGGTAGACCTCGCGGGTCTCGCCCACGCACCCCTGGTCGCCGCGCAGGGCGTGGACGGCGGCGATCTGGATGGGCTGGAAGATGCCGTAGTCCAGGTAGCTCTTGATCTTGGTGAGCGCCCCCACCATGGCGGCGTTCCCCACGCAGAACCCCACGCGCCACCCCGCCATGCAGTACGACTTGGACATGGAGAAGAACTCCACCCCGATGTCCGTGGCGCCCGGCACCTGCAGCAGCGAGGGCGGCTCGGCCCCGAAGGAGAAGTCCGCGTAGGCGAAGTCGTGCACCAGCAGCAGCTTCTCGCGCTTGCAGAGCTCCACCACGCGCTCGAAGAAGCCGATGTCGGCGGAGAGCGTGGTGGGGTTGTTGGGGAAGGAGAGCACCAGCGCGCGGGGCCGCGGCCAGGTGGACCCGGCGGCGGTCTCCACCGCGGCCAGCAGGGCGTCGCCCACCACGTTGCCGTCCTCGTCGCCCACCAGGGGGATCGTCTTCACCGTGCCGCCGGCGAAGACCACCGAGTAGGTGTGGATGGGGTACGCCGGCGAGGGGACGATCACCGTGTCCCCCTGCTCCAGCATGGCCAGCATCAGGTGCGAGATCCCCTCCTTGGCCCCGATGGTGACCACCACCTCCGTCTCGGGGTCGAGCCGCACGCCGTAGCGCTCGCGGTAGTGGTCGGCGATGGCCCCGCGCAGGCCGTAGATGCCGCGCGAGGCGCTGTAGCGGTGGTTCGAGGCGCTGCGGGACGCCTCCACCAGCTCGTCCACCACGCGGGCGGGGGTGCCCAGGTCCGGGTTCCCCATCCCCAGGTCGATCACGTCGGCGCCGGCCGCGACGCGCTCCGCCTTCTCGGCGTGCATCTGCGCGAACACGTAGGCGGGCAGGCCGCCCAGGCGGGGGAAGGCGTCCGGCGTCTTCGGGGGCCAGTCGGCGGTGCGGGGGTCCGGCGTCATCGGGCTCGCTGCGAAACGGGTGCGGAAAGTCGGGGACGCGCCGGGGGAATGCAGGATTCGTCCCCGCGGCCCGTCGGGGGCAAACGAAGAGCCGCCCCGGCGGGTGCCGGGGCGGCTCTTCGGCGCGCGGAGCGCGCGGTCTTCAGTCGGCCGCGATCTCCGTGGTCTCCTCGGCCGCGTCGGCCGGAAGCGGGATCACGTTCACGAGCTTGCGCTTCTTGTCCTTGCGGCCGAACTGCACGAAGCCGTCGACCAGCGCGAACAGCGTGTCGTCGTTGGCACGGCGGACGTTCTGGCCCGCGTGGATCTTCGTGCCGCGCTGACGCATGATGATGTTGCCGGCCAGCACCCGCTCGCCGCCGAACTTCTTCACGCCGAGTCGCTGCGCGTTCGAGTCGCGGCCGTTGCGGGTGGAGCCGCCGCCCTTCTTATGAGCCATGGGTGGCCTCCTTTAGCCCAGGGAGATCTCGTTGACGCGGACCTCGGTGAACTTCTGCCGATGTCCCTGCTTGCGGCGATAGTTCTTGCGGCGCTTGTGCTTGAAGATGATGATCTTCTCGCCCTTGCCGTGGCGGACCACCTCGGCGGTCACGGCCGCACCGGAGACGCCGGGGGCCCCGACCTTGATCTGGTCCCCGTCGGCGCCCAGGAGCACGTCGTCGAAGGTCACCGACTGCCCCGGCTCCACGTCGAGAGAGGGGATCCGAAGCGTCTTGCCCGGCTCGGCGCGGTACTGCTTGCCGCCGGTGCGGATGATGGCGTACATGGGTGCGAACTCCCGTAACGGAGACCGGATGGTCCGAAGATTTCTGAACACAAGACGGGTAATATCGCCTTGAACGGCCGAGCTGTCAACCCGCGGGCGGGGTCTATCCCAGGGCGTACCGGGAGGTGACCTCCTGGTGCCCCTGGCCGGTGAACACGCGGTACTCGTCCAGCCCCATCAGCGGGTCGTCGCGGAGCCTGGCCTTCACCCCCAGCGACTTCTCCAGCGACTTCACGAGCTGCGGCTCGTTCTCCACCACCCAGAGCGCCACGTCGGGGTGCACGCGCACCACGAGCTGCTTCTCGTCGGGGGCGGCGCGGCGAACGGCGCGCTCGATGCGCCGCACCACCGTCTCGGGCGAGAAGATGCGCCCGGTGCCGCTGCAGGTGGGGCACGGGTCGGTCTGCGACTGGAAGAGCGACTGCCGCACCCGCTGGCGCGTCATCTCGATCAGCCCCAGGTCCGAGACCTGGAACGCCTTGGTGCGGGCGCGGTCGCGGGCCAGGTGCGTGCGCAGCTCCTGCAGCACCTTCTCGCGGTTCTGCTTGGACTCCATGTCGATGAAGTCGCAGACGATGATCCCGCCCACGTCGCGCAGCCGGAGCTGCCGCGCGATCTCGCGCGCGGCGTCCACGTTGGTCTTCAGGATCGTCTTCTCGGGATCGCGCTTGCCGGTGTAGCGCCCCGTGTTCACGTCGATGGAGACCAGCGCCTCGGTGGGCTCGATGATGATGTAGCCTCCCGAGGCCAGGTTCACCTTGCGGCGGAACGCCTCCTGGATCTCGGACTCCAGCCCGTACTTGTCGAAGAGGGGCCGGGGCTCCTCGTACAGGTGCACGCGCTCGATCAGCGTGGGGTCCACCTGCTGGAGGTACTGGACCACGTCGTCGTGCACGTCCTTCCGGTCCAGCGTGAGCGAGTCCACCTTCTGCGAGAAGAGGTCGCGGATGATCCCCGCCACCAGCTTGGCCTCGCTGCGCACCAGCGCGGGGGCGCGGGCCCGCTGCGCCTTGCGCTGGATCTGCTTCCAGGTCTCGCGCAGCGACTTCAGCTCGCGCTCGAAGGTCTCGCGCGTCAGCTCCTCGCCCACGGTGCGCACGATCACCCCGCCCACGCCGTCGGGAAGGGCCTCGCGGGCCAGGGCGCGCAGCCGCGCCCGCTCCTCGCGGTCCTCGATCTTGCGCGACACGCCCACGTGGGACGAGCCGGGCATGTACACCAGGAAGCGGCCGGGCAGCGAGATGTTCGCGGTGACCCGGGGCCCCTTGGTGCTGATGGGCTCCTTGGAGACCTGAACCAGGATCTCCTGGCCCTTCTTCACCACGTCCTGGATGGGCGGGTAGCGGCGCGGCCGGCGGCGGCCGCCGCCTCCCCCGCCCTCTCCCTCGTCCCCCGCGTCCTCGTCGGGCGGCGGCGGCGGGGGCGCGGCGGCGGCCGCGTCGTCGTCCTCGGCCTCGCCCTCCTCCTCGACCGCCACGTCGGAGACGTGCAGGAAGGCCGCCTTCTCCGTCCCGATGTCGACGAAGGCAGCCTGGATCCCCGGGAGCACGGCCTCGACCCTTCCCAGGTAGATGTCGCCCACCATCCGCGCGGCGTCCGGGCGGTCGACCATCAGCTCGACCAGCACCGAGTCCTCGAGGATGGCGACGCGCGTCTCCCGGGCGGTGGTGCTCATCAGGATCTCCCGCTTCACGCGCCCCTCCCGTCGAGGAGGGAGCGGAGCGGGCCATCCGACGCACCCATGCGCCGCGCCCGGAGGGCACCCGCGGGGCGCCTTCCGTGTTCGCTCGTAGCCATCTGACCCCTGAATGCCGCGCCGCCAGACCCCGCGTGGGGCCCGGCGCGACGGTCAACGATTGAGCTCGCGGAGGAGGTGGCGGGCGATCACCATGCGCTGGATCTCGCTCGTCCCCTCTCCGATCTCGCAGATCTTGGCGTCGCGCATCATGCGCTCCACCGGGTATTCCTTGGTGTAGCCGTACCCGCCGTGGATCTGGACCGCCCGGGTGGTCGTGCGCATGGCGGTCTCCGATGCGAAGAGCTTCGCCATGGCGGCCTCCCGGGTGTAGGGGCGTCCCTGGTCCTTGAGCCACGCGGCGTGGTAGACGAGGTGCTTCGACGCCTCGATCTCCGTCGCCATGTCCGCCAGCATGAACTGCAGCCCCTGGAAGTCGGAGATCGGCTTCCCGAACTGCTTCCGCTCCAGCGAGTACCGGCGGGCCTCCTCCAGCGCCCCCTCGGCCAGCCCCAGCGAGAGCGCCGCGATGCCGATGCGGCCCGCGTCCAGCGTCTTCATGAAGTTGACGAAGCCCATCCCGGGCTCGCCCAGCACGTTCGCGTCGGGGACGAACGCGTCCTCGAACACCAGCTCGCGTGTGTCCGACGCGCGCCACCCCATCTTGTCCTCCTTCTTCCCCGCCCGCACGCCCTCGATGAACTCCAGCTCGGGGGCGTGGCCGATCCCGACCTCCTCGGCCTTCTCCAGGTCGGTGGTGGGCTTGGTGACGATGAAGGAGGTGATCCCCTTGGTCCCCTTCTCCCGGTCCGTCACCGCCGTGACCACGAACACCTCGCCCACGCCGGCGTGGGTGATGAAGATCTTGCTGCCGTTCAGGATCCACCCGCCGTCGCCGCGCACCGCGGTGGTCTGGGTGCCGCCGGCGTCGGAGCCCGCGCCCGGCTCGGTGAGCCCGAAGCCGCCCAGCACCTTCCCCGACGCGAGCAGGGGAACGTAGCGCTCCTTCTGCTCCGGGGTGCCGTAGTTGACGATCGGCGAGGTGCCCAGCGTGGTGTGCGCCGACACGGTGATGGCGTGCGAGGCGTCGACCTTCGCCAGCTCGTGGATCACGATCATGTACGCGATCCCGTCCATCCCCGAGCCGCCCAGCTCCTCGGGCCACGGGATCCCGAAGAGCCCCAGCTCCCCCATCTTCCGGACGTTCTCCCACGGGAACTGGGAGCTCTGGTCCAGCTCCCCCGCCACGGGCGCGACCTCGTTCCGGGCGAAGTCGCGAACCATGTCGCGGATCATCAGGTGGTTCTCGTCGAAGTACCGTTCCATGGTCCTGAAGCCGGGGGGAGACACAGGGGCTGGTGCCAAAACGACCCAATCTACGGAGGCCCCGTCGGATCGGAAAGGGAGCCCCCCGGCTACGCGCCGTCGCGCAGCGCCGCCAGGAACGGCTCGCCCCAGCGCTCCAGCTTGGCGGGGCCCACGCCGGGAAGGTCCAGCAGCGCGTCGGGGTCCGCCGGGCGCCGCCGCGCCATCTCGATCAGCGTGCGGTCGGGGAACACGCAGTACCCCGGCAGCCCCGCCGCCTTCGCCAGCTCGCCGCGCAGCGACCGCAGCCGTCCGTACAGCGCCGCCTCCTCGGGCGACGGCGGGGGGATGCCGTCGTCGCTTTCGGCCGAGACCGCGGCCCGCCGCCGTCGAGGCGGAGCGGGAGCCTCCGCCCGCCGCCCGTCCCGCGACCCACCCTCCGCCGTCGCTTCGACGACGCCGCCCTCGGCCCGGAACGCCGCGACCGCCTCCAGCACCGCGTGCCCGTACCGCTCCGCCCGCCCCACGCCCACGCCGGGGACGGAGACCAGCTCCTCGGCGCTCGCGGGGGCCGCCTTCGACAGCGCGTCGAGCATGGCGTCGGTGAACACCACGAAGGCGGAGACGCCGGCCTTCCGCGACAGCTCCAGGCGCACCGCGCGCAGGCGCTGGAAGAGCGCCTCCTGCCCCACGCTCCGCCCCGGCCCGCCGTCCGCCGACGCGGCGGTGGACGAGGAGCGGGGAGCCTTCGCTCCGCGCGCCTTCCCTGCCCCGGCGCGGGAGGACTCCGGCGCCGCCCCCGCCAGGCGCTCGTCCAGCTCGCCGTGGCCGGCCAGGCAGCGGTCGCAGGCGCCGCACTCGTCCATGGCGTCGGGGTCGCCGAAGTAGCGCAGCACGTAGCCGCGGCGGCACTCCTCGGTGTACGCGTAGCCCTGCATCTTCGCGAGCTTCTTCAGGTCGCGCTGCTTCTTCTCGTCCAGCGCGCGCCAGTCCACGGGAAGGCGCCGGATGGGCGTCGAACGGTCCAGCACCCAGACGCCCTCGCCCTGGAGCGGCTGCCACTCCACGAACCCCTCCTCGCGCAGCGCGTCGAGCAGCTCCAGCGCCCGCGAGCGCCCCCCCGCGGCGGCGCCCACGGCGCGCAGGTCCAGCTCGGTCCCGCGCCGCACCGCCTCGGCGCCGCCCAGGCGCCAGAGGGCACGCAGCAGGTCCACCTCCGCCGCGCGCCCGCGCTCGCCGAGGTCGCGCGTGATGCGCTCCGGCGTGGCGATCAGCCGGAAGCGCGCGAACGGCGGCCCGCCGGCCTGCGCGTGGCGGACGAGGCCGGCGGCCTCCAGCACGCGCACGGCGGAGGCCGCCTGGCGGTCCTTCACCCCGCGCAGCGTGCGCGCGAGCTCCTGCAGCGACAGGTGGAAGAGCCCGTCGGCGTCGCAGCCGCGCCGCAGCCCCTCCATCACCTCCTCCACCACCGCGCGCGGGGGGTGGCTCTGGTCGGCGAAGAACTCGTGCGTGAAGCGGTCGGCGTAGGCGTGGAGGAGCACGCAGTCGGCGTTGCCGCCGTCGCGGCCCGCGCGGCCGGCCTCCTGGTAGTACGCCTCCAGGTTGCCGGGCATGTTGTAGTGCACCACGATGCGCACGTCGGGCTTGTCGATCCCCATCCCGAACGCGTTGGTGGCCACCACCACGGGCGCCTCGCCGGTCATGAACGCCTCCTGCACCCGCTTCCGCTCGGCGTCCGCCAGCCCCGCGTGGTACCCCACGGTGCGGATCCCCACCCCGGCCAGGAGCGAGGTGAGCGCGTCCACGTTCTTCCGGGTCGCGGCGTAGACGATGGACGAGCCCTGCCGCCCGCGGAGAAGGCGGACCAATAGGCGGTCCTTCTCGGAGTCGTTCTTCGCGGCCAGCACGTGCCACCGCAGGTTGCGGCGGTCGAAGCCGCTCACCAGCACGCGCGCCTCGCGCAGCCCGAGCTGGCGCACGATGTCGCGGCGCACGTCCTCCGTGGCCGTGGCCGTCAGCGCCGCGACCGGCGGGTCGCCCAGCAGCTCGCGGACCCCGCCCAGGCGCAGGTACGAGGGGCGGAAGTCGTGCCCCCACTCGGAGACGCAGTGCGCCTCGTCCACCGCCAGCAGGGAGACGTTGAGCGAGGCGAGGCGGCGGCGGAACGACTCCGCGTCGAAGCGCTCGGGGGCCACGTACACCAGCTTGAACTCGCCGCGCTCCGCCGCCTCCAGCCGCGCCGTCATCTCCCCGAACGAGAGCGAGGAGTTCACGAAGGTGGCGGGAAGGCCGCGCACCCCCAGCGCGTCCACCTGGTCCTTCATCAGCGAGATGAGCGGGGACACCACGATCGTCACCCCCGGCAGCATCATGGCCGGGACCTGGTAGCAGAGGCTCTTGCCGCCCCCGGTGGGCATGATGGTGAGCGAGTCGCCCCCGGACAGGACGTTCCGCACCGCCTGGTCCTGTCCCGTGCGGAAGTCGGGGTAGCCCCAGAGACGCCGGAGCGTCTCCCGGGCCTGGTCCATGCGCGCGTCGGCACCGGCGGAAGGTCGGGGAGCGTCGAAGACCATCGGGGGTGTTCCGGGGGATGGGTGGGCCCGGACCGGGCGCGAGCCAGTACACGGCACGCCGGGGTTGGGTCCCGCCGGGCGCGGGATGATGGCGAGCCCCCGCGCGGAACGCAACGGCCGATGTGGAGCGCCAGGGGCGGGCTGCTGCCCTTCCGACCGGAATCCGCGCGCCCGGCGACACCGGCGGGACAAAGTTCGTTGAACGAGGGGGAGCGGGACGCCCGGGGCGGGTGCCGGGGGGAAGTTCCTCTCTCCGGAGCCCGCCCGCCCCGGCCGAAAGGCGAGGCGGCGCCTCCCGCCGACGCCGTTCGCAGCGACCGCCGGCGAGCGCACACCATCGCCGGCGGCAGGGCACCGTGGCCGGCGACCCACGAGAGGCCGCCCCGCGCATGCACCGTCCTACGAGCCTTCCCGTCCCGCGGTCCGCCCGCGCCGCCCTGGCGGTCCTCGCCGTCGTGGCCTCCGCCTGCGGCGGGGACCCCGCGGCGCCGGCCGAGCGCCTCCGCCCCGCCCCGGCCGAGCCCCCGCTGGCGGCCATCACCTGCACGGCGCGGCCGGCCCAGGCCGTCGTCTCCTGCGCCGACGCCGCGGATGCGGCCGGCGGGGTGCGCGCCTCGCGCATCCTGGGCGGGCAGGGCGTCTCGGTGCGCCTGACCTCCACCGACCTGCGCTTCGACGCCGCCGCCGGGCTGCTGGAGGCCACCGTCACCGTGCAGAACCTCACCGGCGAGCGCATCGGCACGCCGGACGGCACCCGCCCCACCGGGGTGCGCGTCTTCTTCCACTCCGCCCCCGCCACCACGGACGGCAGCGGCGGGGTGGAGGTGGAGGGCGAGGACGGCCGGCGAATCTTCACCGGCTCGGACCAGCCCTTCTACCACTACCCGCAGGCGCTCGCCCCCGGCGAGGTGTCGAACGGCCGCCGCTGGCGCTGGCGCGTGCCGCCCTCGGTGGGCGCCTTCACCTTCGAGGTGCTGGTGGAGGCGGAGACCGTCCCCGCCCTGGTGTTCGAGGCGGTGGACGGCGGCAACCGCGACCTGTGGCGCGTGTCGCTGCACGGCGGCGACCTGGCGCGGCTCACGACCTCCACGTCCGACGACACGTACCCCACCGTGGGCGGCGGGCGCGTGGTCTTCACCTCGTACCGCACCGGCAACGCCGAGCTCTTCTCCGTGCCGCTGGCCGGCGGGGCCGAGACGCGGCTGACCACGACCCCCGCGAAGGAGATCCAGCCCGCCCTCTCCCGCGACGGGCGCATGCTGGCGTTCGCGCGCGACGGCGGCGGCTTCTTCCGCCTGTGGGCGGGCGCGGACGCCGGGAGCGCGGCGCGCCTCACCGGGAGCTACGGCGACGGCCCGCCCATCGAGGGCTCCCCCGCCTGGGCGCCCGACGGGCTGCGGGTGGCGTTCATGTCCACCGCCGGGGGCACGGCGGACCTGTGGGCGGCCTCCGCGGGCGGAACGCCGTCGCTGCTGGCGGGCGGGCCGCACGCCGAGGTGGAGCCGGCGTGGAGCCCCGACGGCAAGCGGGTGGCGTTCGTCTCCAACCGCGACGGGGACGACGAGATCTACCTGCTCACCCTGGCCACCGGCGCGGTGGAGCGCCTGACGGAGCGCGCGGGGAGCGACGCCCAGCCGGCCTGGCTGCGCGACGGCCGGCTGGCGTGGCTGGCGCGCGACGGGGCCGCCGCCGAGGTGCGGTGGATGCACCCCGACGCGCCGCGCGCGGCGCACGTGGTGCCGGTCGGCGCCCTGCGCCCGCTGCGGCTGGCGGCGGGGCGCTGACGGAAGGGACGCCGCACGCGGGCCTCGCCGTGGAGGGAAAACGCCCCCGCGCCATCCCGGCGCGGGGGTCCCCCCGTTTTGGCCCGTTCGTGCCAACTCATGGCGGGAGCCCCCGATAGCCCTTGTTCGCCGGGGTCGCTTCCACTAGTGTTAGTCCGCGTCCCCGGCGCCGCCGAGGGATCGTCCCCCCGAGTCCTGCTTCCGCCTCCACAACCACGGCCATCCCCATGAAGACCGACGCGTGCGCCTCCGAGCGCGCGACGCAGCGCGCAGGCATGAGCCGAAAGAGCTGGGTGTCCCCCACGGTCGCCGACCTTCCGCGGCTCACGGACCTCACGCTGTCGAGCGACCCCATCGACGGGGTGGTGAATCCCGGCGGCGGGACTCCCACCACGCTGTTCTGAGCGCTCCTCCGGCGGGACTCCTCGCATGATCCTGGGGTTCGCGCTGACCCACCACTGCAACCTGCGGTGTCCGCACTGCATCCGTGACGACGTCACCACGGTGCAGTCGTTCGACGTGGACCTCTACCGGCGCGTCGTCGACGAGGCCCGGGCGCAGTTCGGCTCCCTCACCGTGTCGTTCACGGGGGGGGAGCCGACGCTTCACGCCCAGTGGGAGCAGATCGTCGCCCACGCGCACGCGCGGGGGGTGCCCTACCGCTTCACCTCGAACGGGTGGCACATGCGGCGGCTCATGCCGCTGATGGACCGCTACCCGGCCGAGCAGGTGCGCCTGTCGCTCTCGGGCGCGGACGAGGCGGTGCACGACCAGGAGCGCGGGCGCGGCTCCTTCCGCCGGGTGCTGATGGCGGTGGCGCTGCTCACCTCGCGGCGCATCCCCACCTCGCTCTCGATCGTCATCGACCGCCGCTCGCGCCACCAGATCCGGCAGGCGGCGGACCTGGCCGAGGCGCTGGGCTGCATCCGCCTGCACGTGATCCTGCCGCAGCCGGTGCCGGGGAGCGCCAAGCGCGGGAGCGACCTGCTCCCCGAGGAGTGGCTCCCCATCCGCCGCGAGGTGCAGGCGATCGCCCGCGAGGCGGGGCGCCGCACGATCGTGGCGCTGGACTACGGCGCGCCGTTCGACGGCGACGAGATCTCGTGCGACGTCTTCGGCCTGCAGCGCGCGTTCCTGGACGCGGCCGGCCGGCTCTCGCTCTGCTGCCAGCTCTCGGAGTACGGCAACAACGAGGCGGACGTGACGGCCGACCTGAACGAGATGAGCTTCGCGGAGGCGTGGGAGATCTACTCCGCCCGCGTGGCCGGTCTCCGGCGGGAGCAGGCGCCCCACCCGGAGAGCACCAACCCGCTCGACGCCTTCCCCTGCATGCGCTGCGCGCGCGCGCTGGGCAAGACCTCGTGGCTCTCCGCCTATCCGGATTCTCCCTGGGCCCCGATGGCGGGCCCGGTGCTGGTCTCGCTCGGTCCACCGCGGCGCACCAGGGCCGTCGCGGCCACGACCTGAGCCACTCGCAGGATCCCATGCAGAAGCCCCTCCGCTCCGCCCCAGGCCGTCCGCTCCGGACGGCCCTTGCCGTGCTGGGCGTCGTGGCTCTGTCCGCGTGCGACCGCTCCCCCACGCAGCCGGCGGCTCCCGAGCGCCCGGCGCCCGGCGGTCCCCCCGTGGCGGCGCTCCTCTGCGAGGCGCGCCCGGCGCAGGGCACGCTGGTCTGCGAGCCCGCCCACGCCGCGGCCGACGTGATCGGCGGGCAGGGGATCAACCTGGAGCTGGCGTCGACCGCCCTGGCGTACGACACCCTGACGCTGCAGATGACGGCGGACGTCACGGTGAAGAACCTGCTCCCGCACACCATGGGGGCCGACAGCGGCCTGTACGTCTTCTACCACGAGGGACCCTCGGGCGTGGGCGGCAGCGTGACCGCCGAGGGCACCGACGGCACCGCCACGTTCACGGCGTCGGGCCAGGCGTACTACCACTACGACGAGCGCCTGGCGCCGATGGCCACCACCGCCGCCAGGCAGTGGCGCTGGACGGTCCCCCGCAGCGTGACCTCGTTCACCTTCCGGGTGTTCGTGGCCACCGACGTGCTCCCCTCCATCGTCTTCGAGGCGCTGGCCGGCGGGAACCGTGACGTCTACCGCATGGCGCTGGACGGCGGCGACGTGGTGCGCCTGACCACCAACGCGGGCGACGACCGGGCCCCGACCTGGGCGGGGAGCAAGGTGGTGTTCGTGTCGTACCGCAACGGGAACGCGGACCTGTACTCCATCTCCGTCTTCGGCGGGGTGGAGACGCGGCTGACCACCGCCACCAGCGCCGAGACGGCGCCCGCCCTGTCGCGCGACGCCACGAAGCTGGCGTACGCCACGGGCGCGTCGGGGACGGGCCGGGTGTGGACGTCGCTCTCGGACGGGACGGGCGCCGCCACCGCCACGGCGGGCGCGGGCGGCGGGGCGCTGGCGGTGGAGGGGGCGCCGAGCTGGAACCCCACCGGCGACCTGCTGGTCTTCGTCTCCACGGCCGACGGCAGCGCCGACCTGTGGGCGACCGCCCCGGGCGGCACGGCCACGCGCCTGCACGGCACGGCGAGCGCAGAGGTAGAGCCCGACTGGAGCCCCGACGGCACGAAGGTGGTCTTCGTCTCCAACCATTCCGGCGACGACGAGCTGTACCTGGTGGATGTGGCGAGCGGCGACACCACGCGGCTCACCAACCGCGCCGGGACGGACGCGCACCCGCGCTGGCTGCGGGACGGGCGCATCGTCTACACGTCCTTCACCGGCAGCACCCCCACGCTACGCTGGCTGGACCCCGACGCCCCGGGCGTGACGGTGGCCATCCCCACGTCGGGGATGACGCCGATCCGCCCTACACCGGTCCGCTAGGCGGCCGCAGGACTCGTGGGTGAAACAGAGATGAGAGCCAGCGTACCCGCCCCGTCCCGGGGCGCCGCGCCCCGTGCCCGCCGCGCGCTCCACGCGGCGGCGCTGGCCGTGGCGCTCCTTCCGGCGTGCGGCGACCCCTCCACGGGCACGCCCCGCGACGCGCTGCGGGTGGAGGCCGACGGCC
>JASLAX010000028.1 GCA_030146875.1 Longimicrobiaceae bacterium | reverse complement strand
GTTGGTACGCGCACGGACCAGGCGCTCCAGCTCTTCCCGCTCCCCGTCACGCAGTTGGATGACTCGAATGGGCATTGGCATGCGAGACAATCTACCGCCTCGCTTGCCATTATGCACTACATTTCGGCTTCACAACACTAGTTAATCGCGCGAGCGCCTTGGCCCAGCCGGTCGGCGCAGTACGGTGAGCACTTCGGGATGTATTGAGAATGCGGCTGGTTCACCCGTAGGGTGGGCCATGCTGTCACTAGTCGATCACCTCATCCTCTGCTTCGTCCAGCAGATATCCCGGAAGTCTGTCGTACTCCGCAGACAGGCCCAGGGCCTTGTTCCTCGCAATCTGCTCGTCCCTGGCGAGCTTCCTTACAATCTTGCCTACTTCATAGGGCACGTCGCCCCGAGCCGAATTGTCGGGATAGTGGGTGAAACCGGCTTTGTGCATCCACTCGTGTGCTAGATGTCCGGCCATACTGTACGGATCGTTTCCTTCCACGCACCGATTTACGAACCAGTAGGACGTAGTGATCTTCCCAACGCTTCCGAGCCGGGTCGAACCGACAGTGCCCCTCCGGAGCTCGCGGAGCCTCACGTCCAACGTCATCTTGTTGTCCGCCTGGGTCTGTCTCTCCCGACCCTCCAGAATGATCTTCAGGATTTCCGCATTATCGGGTTCCTGGATGTCGCCGTTCGCCAGGCGGAGCCTGCGGCCCTCGAACGTCGCCTTTTCGATCGCTTTCCTGAAATCATCGCTATCCAACACCCTGTCGAGCTCGGCCTTGGCGCGCTGAATGAGATCAGCTTGCTCAGGCGAGGCGCCCTCAAGTTTCAGGTCAGGATCAACGGCGACCGCAACAGCAGCAGCGGGCGCGGGCGGCGCTTGCTGAGCTGACGCTCTCGCTAAGGTACAGGCCGCTATAACAAGCAGAAGTCTTGTAGTGGTCATCACAGTCCCCCGTGTTGGTGAAGCTCAGCCGTTGCAGAAACAATATCCACAGGTTCATTCGCGATTACAACGATAATCGCAGAAGTATCAATGACACAATCCACGCGCGCTCCTCAGGCTAGTGTACAATTGTACAATCTGTCCGCTCGCTGAGGTCCGCGCAACGGTTTCAGCGGGAGGCGCCTAACGACACAAGGGTCAGGGGTGCGGGGCCGGCGCGCAAGACTTTTTACTCCGCCCGAAAGCATGCAAGGCCCCGCATCCGCTGCAGTGATGGGATGGACTCCTCCCGTACAAGGTAGCAAGCTACGCCTGGTACGAGACGCCAATCACGAACCGGTGACGAAAGGAGCCCATCCCATGAGCAACGTAACTATCGCCGTCGACACCGCCAAGAACGTCTTCGAGATCGCCGTCTCCGCGGCCGCGGGGCGCATCCAGGAGCGCAGGCGCATGACCAGCTAGCCTGGCCGAGAAGGAGAAGTCCATATACGATCATTAGGCCACGCGCGGAGTTAGCCCGTGCTGGACGGCGATGTGCACAAGGCTGGTGCTCCGGGTCGACACAGCGGACTCCTGCACGCAAGTCGGCTGCAATCAAGTATGAACGAGCAGTCCTCAGGCGATTGACGAGAACCGTTCTCGTGCGAGCCGGAAAAATGCTTCCGCGTTGGGACCTTTGAGACAAACTCCAGCAAGGAAGACGGACTCGCAGGGGAACCCTTGACCATTGCCAAGAACTTGCCACTCTTCGGAGTTCAAGTAAAGCGCAATCACGATCTCGTCGTCCTCGCCGATCTGAGCTGTATCACAATACTCAGGTATCACAAGTTGCCATGTGCCACAACCGATCCAAGCTTCTGGTGCAAGGAATTTACAAATTCCTGTGAGCCCTTTCCCCTTAAGTTCAGGAAGGCCGTCATTCCTGGCCAGGAGTTCGAGGGCATCCCCCGATTGCCTTCTCCAGTAGAATCTGTGACCCATTGCTCCAAGAAGCAACTGAACGTCTATGAATTGACCAAAGGCGTGTGAAACCGCTTCACGTGAGGTGAAGATGCGATGAACGTCCACGTAACCGTCCCCACGTTGGTGTAGTCGGTTTACGGCTTGAGCATACGCGGACTCACTATCGATCTCGTAACCCGGAGCACTGAGCTTTTTTAGCAACGCATCCACGACGATATCTGGCCGATCGTCGTCAACCGCTAGATACCCGATTCCGCCACTCAGACCGGGAACCGCTTCGGGGAACCCATTCAACCGAACCGGAAGGACGCACTCACTGCCGTGTTCCTTCGCTAAACGATCGATGATTTGCCGGCGTTCAAATATCGGCCACATCTTCTGAAGATAAGCTTTCGTAAGCAGCAGAACGCAGTAGCGGCAGTCTTTTACATAGACGCGCTGGAGCGTCTCGTAGAGGTCGTTGCCCCAAAGAGCATGCTGTTCGTACTCATCATAGAATACTGTAACGTCAGCTGCCCGAAGGCCCTCTGCGACCGCCTTGGCGAAGTGCCGCTCGTCCCCAGCAAACGAAAGAGCAACAGCGTACTTGTGCATGACTCCTCCAGCAGTGGATCATCCCGACACGCTGAACGCACCAACCGCTCTCGGCACGAAACGGACACTTCACTGATGGGACTAACACCTGAGTTAAGCCGCGCCGCGAAGCGGCGTCGGCTTGGACGAATTGTTAGCGCTCATCCGACGGCAGTATGAAGGTGAGACCACCGCCGGGGCACGCAATGACTTCTCTGTCCGTTTCTAGAACACCAGACAAGCCGGCCGTCCACGGCTCGTAGCGCTCGTTCCTTCCGTTGAGATAGAGAACCGAGCCGTCAGAGAACGTCAGGATGAGGTGCGGCCAGGGGTGGAGTACCTCCACCGCAGCGACCTCCTTGTGCCTGAGCTCTACGGAGCAAGCCAACTCTGCCTCTTCGGACAATGGCGGAACTTCTTCCTCGTGCTCAGGGAATGTGACTGGGCGACTTGTATAGACATACCAAGCGGAGCTTAGGTTGACGTATGGCTCCCCCGGTACTGCCAAGGAATCGAACAGGAGTTGGAGCGCCCCGAACCTGATGCCGACGACAGACGCACCCACTAGCAGGCGCTGGAGGGTGGATTCGGCTGTCTCTCTGTCCCGGGGATCGGCCATGGTTGCTGTGAGCGCTAACATTGTAGTAGGCTCCGGACGGCAGCCTATCCCGCCGCTACGCAGCGCGCAGGGCGCAGTGTAGCGCTCTTGCGATCCACACAACTCAACATGGGTTACGAGCACGCTCCGCAGCATAGTACGCAGCTACACCGCACCCATCAAGACCGACGTCGGAACCCAGGCTACTGGACCGGTCTTCCTATCTGCCACGTGCTGGTTCGTCCACTTCGGTCGCCAGGGTAGTGCGGGCGCAGCGCGTCAGCTCCTAACTCTGCAACCATTCCAACCAACTGTGGCGCTGGTATGTGCATTGGGAGGGATCTACAAGCCAGAGTTCCAATTCCGGAAAGGAATAACCAATCCGCTCCCACGCAACTCCATGATGTTGCGCGCGCTTAGTTAGACCACGCTCCGCACGAGAGGATAGCGCGATGACCACATGCGCAGCATCGTCATTCAACCGCGAGACTGCTCGGAAAAAGCTTTCATAGAAGTCTTTTGCCCGCGCAGGCGGTGATCGCTTGTACCCGATACACTCAATGAAAAAGCGCTCACCTGAACGTTCTGCAAGTATGTCGACGCCCGTCTCACCGTGACGTCGCGGTAAGTTCACCGTGAACCCCTCATCAACAAGCAGGCGTCTTAGTGCAAACTCCACCTCCGCGTTTGAAACTAAAGCCGGCATTTGATCCTGTCGGTGGACGACACCGGAGAGGCAAGGCCACGTTGTTACTACAGATGCGGGGTCCAGAAGCTACTATGTGAGAGCTGCGCGACGGGCCCCCGACGCATCCGCCGGAGGCCCTGCCCCACACCAGTCGAAACCATCCAGCCAGCCCGCCGCGCCTCCCGGCGCGGCGGGCTCCCGTCGCTACCTCACCCGCACTCCGAGTACCCGCAGGCGTGGCACTTCATGCACCCCTCCGCGAACTCGAGCTGCGAGTGGCACTCAGGGCAGGTGCCCATGAACGACTCGCCCGGGTCGTACGCCAGCAGCGCGAGCTGCGGCTCCGGCGAGCGCTCCACCGATGCGGCCTCGGCGGCGGCGATGGAGGGGATCAGCTCCTGCTGCACCCCCTGCTTCTCCTGCTCGCGCAGCCCGATCGCCTGCGCGATCGCGTCCGGCACCGAGAGCACCTTGTTCTGCCCGAACCCGATGGCCCGGTCGGACGAGATGCCCCGGAGCTGCTGGTGCACCGACTGGATGGGGATGCCGAAGCGCAGCGCCAGCGAGATCAGCCGGCCGATCGCCTCCGTGTCGGCCGTGGCGATGCTCCCCGCCTTGCCCAGCGTGGCGAACACCTCGAACGGCGTGGACGCCTCGTCCTCGTTGATGGTCACGAACACGTCGCCCAGCGGCGAGCTCATCTTGCGCGTGGTGCCGTGGAGCACGTCGGGGCGCTTGCGCTTCTGGCGCGAGCGGTTGCCCGCCGCGGCCGACTCCGCCTTCGCCAGCGCCTCGCGGGTGGCCTGCAGCTCCGCCTCCAGCTTGGCGGTGCGCTCCGCCGCCTCGCGCACGGCCGCGTCCACCGCCTGCGCCTCGGACTGCTGCTGCGCCGGCGTCTTGGTGGCGCCGGTGCTGAGCACCTGCCCGTCGCGCGAGCCGTCGCGGTAGACCGTCACGCCCTTGCAGTTCAGGCGGTACGCCATCTCGTAGATCTCGCGGACGTCCTCGACCGTGGCCTCGTGCGGGAAGTTGGTCGTCTTGCTGATGGCCGAGTCGCAGTGCTCCTGGAAGCCCGCCTGCATGCGGACGTGCCACGCCGGCGTGATGTCGTGCGCCGTCACGAACGCGTGCTGCACCTCCGCCGGCACCTCGTCGAAGTGGATGTGCCCCTCGCGGGCGATGCGCTCCATCAGGTCCTCGGACCACCACCCGCCGGCCCTGGCCACGCGCAGGAAGTCCTCGTTCACGTCCGGCATCATGGCGCCGGCCTGGTTGCGCATGAACGCCACCGCGAAGAGCGGCTCGATCCCCGACGAGCACCCGGCGAAGATGGAGATGGTGCCCGTGGGCGCCACCGTGGTCACGTTGCAGTTGCGCAGGCGGCGCTCCTCGCGGATGCGGTCGCCGTTCGGCGCGCGCGCGCACGTGGCGTCCGGCCCCCAGATGGAGCGCTCCCACTCGGGGAACGGGTCCCGGACCTCCGCCAGCTTCTCGGAGGCCTTCTTCCCCTCGCTGTCCAGGAAAGACATGATCTGGCGGCCGACTTCGACGCCTTCCTCGCTATTGTAGGCGATGCTCAGGCGAACGAGCAGGTCCGCGAAGCCCATCACCCCCAGGCCGATGCGGCGGATGTTCTTCGCCAGGTTGGTGATCTCTTCGAGCGGGTACTTGTTGGCGTCGATCACGTTGTCCAGGAAGTGCGTCGACAGGTGCACGACCCTGCGGTACTCCTCCCAGTCGATGCGATCGGTCCAGGGCTCCGTGGCCGGCACGTCCTCGCGCACGAAGGCTCCCACGTTCACCGAGCCCAGATTGCAGACATCATAAGGCAGCAGCGGCTGCTCGCCGCAGGGGTTCGTCGCCTCGTACTCGCCCAGGTGCGGAACGGGGTTATAGAAGTTTGCCCGGTCGATGAAGAAGACCCCAGGCTCGCCTGTACGCCACGCGTTCTGCACGATCTTGTCGAAGATCTTCCGCGCGTCCTTGCTCCCCACCACCTGCTTACTGCGGGGGCTCACCAGGTCGTACTCGTCACCCCGCTCCACCGCGCGCATGAAGGCGTCGGTGATGGCGACGGAGATGTTGAAGTTCGTGATCTGCGTGATGTCCTGCTTGCAGTCGATGAACTCTTCGATGTCCGGGTGGTCCACGCGCAGGATGCCCATGTTGGCGCCACGCCGCGTCCCCCCCTGCTTGACCACCTCCGTGCTCGCGTCGAAGAGCTTCATGAAGCTCACAGGCCCGCTCGCCACGCCCGTCGTGCTGCGGACGATATCACCTTCTGGACGGATCCGGCTGAACGAGAAGCCGGTGCCTCCCCCCGACTGATGGACCACGGCCATGTTGCGCAGGGTGTCGTACACACCGCTCTGCCCGTTGCTCAGCGAATCGTCCACCGGCAGCACGAAGCAGGCGGAGAGCTGCCCCAGCGGACGCCCCGCGTTCATCAGGGTCGGCGAGTTCGGCTCGAACAAGCGCCGGGTCATCAACTGGTAGAACTCCCTGGCGACGGCCTGCACCTCGGCTTCTCCCGCGCCGTACTTGGCGTCCACCTCGGCGATCTTGATCGCCACCCGCCAGAACATGTCCTCGGGCTGCTCCGTCGGCTTTCCGCTCTCGTCCTTGGTCAGGTAGCGCTTCGCCAGGACGATGCGTGCGTTGTCGCTCAGCTCCGCGGCGGGAAGGTCGCGGGGGCGGGCGGCGACGGCCGTGGGCGCAGTCTGGGGAGGGTTCATCAGGGTCCTCTGGGGATGGTTGGGGTGGCCGGCTGCACTGCTATACCACGAAGGCGGAAGCGCCTGCGGGACCACGGTACGGTACTTCGGGGAGGCACTACATCTAGTGTGCGGACCCAAGCTACACCCCTGCATACGGGGGGTCAAGCGTCTCGAACGCGTAGCAACCCCCGTGCCGGGAACGGCGCGGCGAACCCTCGAATCGGGAATTCCGGCGCCCGGGCGGGCGGCGGGAAGGGGCGGGGATGCAGCGGTTTGCGGCGTGCGGAGGGAAGCCGCGGAGGGGAGAAAACCCGACGGTCGAATGTAACGCGCGGGCCCCGGCGGCGGACCCCCCGCGTGAAAGAGGCCAACATCGTGTCGGCCGTTCCCGGACGCGCGGAGGGGCCCCGGCACGCGTGCCCGGGGCCCCACCGCCCGCCGCCCGCCGCCGCTAGTGGTCGGAGGACGAGAGCCGGTCCTTGTCCTCCTCGGGCCGGTGCTCGTACATGCTCTCGTCGTCGATCGGCGGCTGCTCGCGCGCGTCCGGCTGCCGGTCGCTGCCCCCGGAGTTGGCGGGGAGCGCCGGGACCTCGGTGGGCGACGTGTTGCTCTTCTGGTGCTGCGCGCCGTGGTCGTTCTCGGTCACGTGCGGCGGGTGCACGCCGGACCCGGCGGCGCTCCCGTGCTCGTCGCGCGGGCCGGGGTTCCCGACCCGCTCGGCGCCGCTCACGCCCCCACCCCTTCGTCCCGCGGGTCCGTGTTGCCGCGCGCCTCGCGCTCGCGCGGCGACCCCTCGCCGCCGTGCGGGGGCTCGGCGTCCTCGCCGTCGGCCGGGGACGACGCCTGGCCCGCGTTGGCGTGCACCGACGGGGCGGGCTTGGCGCCCGGCGCGGGGATGTTGCCCTGCTGGACCCCCTCCGCGGGCTGCTTCATCGACTTCGCCAGCTCCTGGCGGTCGATCTCGGTGGTGTTGTTGCCGCCCTCGCGGCCGTGCCCCGACTGGGGAAGGGTCTTGTAGTCCGTCGACCCCGCCTCGCGCGGGTCGATGTTGTGCTGGTCCGGTCGCTTTCCACCCATGGTCGGCCTCTCCTTCGGAGTCGCGGGCGCGGGTCGATTCCCGCCCCGGAAGCCGGCCCCACATTCACGAACCGTGCCCCGCCCCTCAGAAGGAGCGGCCGAACCCCACGTACGCCTTGGGGTCGGGACGAACCCTCCCGCCGGTCACGTCCACTCTGGAGAGCGGGACCGCCGCCCCCAGCCGCACCGGCAGCGGCAGGAAGTAGAGCAGGGTGACGTCTGTCGTGAGCTCCGCGCCCACCGAGGCGAGCGGGCGCGCGGTGGGGGAGCCGGCGATCAGCACGCACTCCTGCACGCACCAGGCGGCCGCCGCGTCGGCGAAGAGCGTCCCGGAGAAGCGGTCCAGCCGGAAGGGGAGCAGCCGCCAGCCGCGCTCCACGAAGCGGATCGGGAAGCGCCACTCCGCGCTCGCCGAGAAGGCGCGGTCGCCCTCCTGCACCCCCTCGTCGTAGCCCCGCAGCGGGAACTCCAGCGTCTCGGAGAGGCCCAGCCCCGCGCCCCCCACCATCGGCGCCGCCAGCGCGCCCAGCCCGCCCACGCGCAGCCCCGGCGAGCGCGACCCCACGTCCCCCCCGGCGACGGCGCGGCCGGCCAGCACGTGCCGCGCGAACCCCCACGCGCGCACCGGAGCGTACCCCTTCGTGCGTCCGAAGAGGCGCAGGTAGCCGGCGGGGTCCCGGTCCCCCGGCAGCGCCCGGGTGTAGCGCCGGCCCTCCACGCGGAAGGCCGCCAGCAGGCCCTCCTCGGGCGAGATGGACCAGGCGTAGCCGCGCGCGCTGCTGAACCCCGCCGTGGCCACGGCGCCCACGTCCAGCGGCAGGTCGAGCGGCGGGCTCGCCCCCGGCACGTCCGCGTCGTCCCACGCCCGCTCGCGGTCGCGCGCGTTCGCCCCCGCCGCCACCCACGAGTAGGAGCGGAACCGCGGGCGGGGGAAGGTGAGCGCCAGCGACGCCACCCGCTCGCGCTGCAGCAGCGCGCTGGCGACGGGAACGCCGCCGGGCCCCGTCACCGTGCCCGCCTGCCGCAGCACGTCCCAGTCCTGCTGGGCCGAGAGGCCCACCAGCGGCCGCCCCAGCCCCGCGTACTGGTACCCGGCGAAGGCGTCCCAGCGCCCCTCCTTCGCGTACACCTGGGCCGAGAGGCCGTACGCGTGCCGGCCCACCACGTCCGATCCCCCGATCGCGGCGCCGAACGCCGCGCCCAGCACCGTGTCGCCCGCGATCAGCGGCGACCAGCTCTGCGGGACCAGCGAGCGCCAGGGCGAGTACGGGCGCACCGCCCCCTCCGCCCGCGGCGGCGGCGCCGCGTCGCCCGGGGCGGCGGCCTCGGCCCGGAGCGGGGGCGCCGCGGTCCAGCGCGACGGGTCGAAGGGGATGCGCGCCACGTGGTAGCCGTCGGAGCGGTACCAGGTGAAGGCGATCCACCGCCCGTCGGGGGACGCGTCGGGGTGGAAGGCGCCCGTCAGCACGTTGGTGACGCGGCGGATCTCGCCCGTGGCCGCGTCGGCGGCGTAGAGGTTGGAGATCCCCGTGCGGTCGGAGGAGAAGAGGACCCAGCGCCCGTCCGGCGACCACGCGGGATCCGCATCCACCGCCCGGTCGTCCGTCACCGCGCGCACCTTGCGCCCGGCGGAGTCCAGCACCACCACGTCGTAGCGCCCCCCGCGCCGCCAGCGGGACGCGGCGATCCGGTCCCCGCGCGGCGACCAGCGCGGGGCCGCCCACTGCACGTCGGGGTCGGCGCGCACCAGGTCGCGCGTCTCGCCGGTGGCCAGGTCGTGCACCGCCAGCGTGGTCGTCCCCCCGCCGCTGCGGACCACCACCGCCCGGCGACCGTCCGGGTGCGGGTCGGGGGCCAGGAGGCGCGCGCCGGAGGTGACCCGGTCCTTGCCGCCGTCCGCCTCCACGCGGTACAGGTCGGAGAGGAAGCGGTAGGGGTCGCGGGCGTCCACCATCGCCGTCAGCAGCCCCGAGCCGTCGCGCATCCACGCGGCGGGGCCCAGCGTCGACCGCCGGGCCAGGATGCGCGGCCGGCCGCCGGGCTCCACCACGCGCGTGGCGAAGTCCGCCCGCCCCGGGTACGAGGCGTACGCGATCCGCCGCCCGTCCGGCGACCAGCGGGGGTGCGAGGCCAGGTAGCCCTCCTCCGTCAGCACCTCCGGCTCCGTGAGGCCCGACCGGCGGAGCGAGTCGGAGAGGGCGGCGTAGCGCACCCGCAGCGCGTCGTGCCACTCCCCCCACGCGCGGCTGAACGAGGTGCCGAACGCGCCCTTCGCCGCGGCGTCGAAGCGCCAGGGGATCGTGGCCCCGCCGGCCCGGCGGACGAAGCGGCCCATCTTCTCCTCGCCGTACCTCTCGGAGAGCCAGGCCATGAACATCGACCCGTACACGTAGTCGGCCGACCCGTCCGGCCACGGCGAGGGCTCGCCGTTCAGCCGGTCGATGGGGAAGAAGCGGTCCTCCAGCACCGCCGTGCGCAGGATCATCTCGTGCATGGTCCCGCGCACCCGGCCCGCGCGTGTGAGGCGCGACTCCTCGTGCGTGGCCAGCCCCTCCGTGACCCACGACGGCGAGAAGAGGTTGGGAAAGCCGATGGGCGTGCGCCCGAAGACGCCGCGGAGCGACCGCGGCAGCCGCTCGGAGTAGTCCAGGTGGAAGATGTGGACGAGCTCGTGCCCCACCACGAGCTGCAGCCAGTCGTCGTAGTACGCCAGCGACGGCTCGTCCACGGGCGGGCGGGCGTAGACCACGATGCGGTTGCTGGGGAACGGCGTGGCGTACCCGTTGGCGAAGTCGACGTTGTCGGACACCACCATGTCCACCTTGCGCCGGGGCGCCTCCACCAGCTCCTTCGCCAGCCGCGCCCACGCCACCTCCCCGTGCGCGGCGGCCCGGCGGGCCAGGTCCTCCAGCTCGGGCGTGAAGTGCACGCGGAAGTGAGGCGTCTCCACCGTGCGCCAGCGCGCGTCCGGGGGCACCTGCGCGGCGCCCGCGCGCGCGCCCGCGAGGGACGCCGCGAGCGCGATCAGGAACGAGAGGACGAAGCGGCGGCGGAGGGCGGAAGGAGCGGGCATCGGGCGGCGGTCGACGGATCGGGTGGACGCGCCCTCGACGGGCGCGCGGTCTCTGAGGGAGCGGGGTGCGCGGACGGACGGGTCCCTCGCTGCGCCGGGCGAGGGTCCCGCCCCCCTTACCGCACGGCGCGCGACCGGAAGAACGCCTCGATGGCGCGGAAGTGGGCGCGCGCGATCCGCTCCTGCACCTCGGGGTCGCGGAGCGCGGCCTCCTGCTCGGGCACCATCAGGAACATGGTCTCCGTCAGCGCCGACGGCATCCACGTGGGCCGCACCAGGGCCAGGTCCGCGCGCGCGATCCCCAGGTCGCGCAGCCCCGCCGCGGCCAGGAGCT
Organism: Longimicrobiaceae bacterium; assembly: GCA_030146875.1. Lineage (GTDB taxonomy): Bacteria > Gemmatimonadota > Gemmatimonadetes > Longimicrobiales > Longimicrobiaceae > JASLAX01. Next base: position 1,273 of record JASLAX010000028.1, on the reverse strand, counting down.
CCGCCTGGAGCAGGCGGGCCAGCTCCAGCGACTGCGGCGCGTTGTAGAAGACGGTGGTGCCCGCGTTCTCGAACGGGTTCACCCCGTCGGGGAAGGCGTTGTTGTGCACGGACACCAGCAGGTGCACCCCGGCCTCCTCCGCGGCCACGGGGCGCAGCCCCAGCGCCACCCCGGCGGTGTCGGGCCGCGTCTCCAGCACGCGGGCGCCGGCCTCGCGGAGCATGCGGACCAGGCGCCTGGAGATCCAGAGGTTCGCGTCCCACTCCATCAGCCGCGTGGGGCCGATGGCCCCGCCCGGCGGGTGCCCGGCGTCCACCCCCACGTACATCCCCCGCAGCGGGCGCGCGCGGTCGATGCGCGGCGGACGGCGCACGCGCACCACCAGCGCGCCCGTCGAGTCGAACGCCGCGCGCCACCCCCACACCGGCTCCGTCAGCTCCACCCGCAGCAGGTACAGGTCGTCGCGGGGCTGCTCCCACTCCGCGCGGCGGAGGAGCGGGTCCGTGGCGCCGTAGTACAGCCAGTCGGTGCGCGTCTCCGCCCCGTAGACCGAGACGGTCAGCGTGCTGCCCTCGGCGTCCACGCGGAACGGCAGGCGGTCGGACGTGGTCAGGCGCACGTCGATCCACTCCTCGCGCGGCGTCAGCCGCACCGCGCCCACCGCGCCGCGGCCCTCCGGCAGCCCCGCCGGGAGCAGGCGCACCTCGCGCGCGTCCACCCAGACGGAGAGGTCCGACGTCAGCCGCACGCGGTACATCCCCTCGCGCTCGCCCATCAGGGTGAGGCGCGTGCCGCGCGGGAACGTCCAGTGGTACGGCGTTCCCGACCCCGGCAGCGCCCTCCCGATGATGGCGCTGTCCGGCCGGTTCCCCGCGGCGACCGCGGAGCGCGTCTCGCCCGCGGCCAGGACGGTGAGGGAGAGCTCCAGCGGCACCCGGGTCGTGTCGCCGCCGCGGGCCAGCTCCACCATCGCGGTGCCGCCCCGCGCCTCCGCCCGCCCCAGGGTGGTCGCGCCCACGGTGCGGTCGCGCGAGAGGAGGGGGATGCGCGCGGGGAAGACGCCGGCGTACTCCGTCACCCGCCGCGAGCGCGATGCGTCCTGCATGAACCCCGTCTCGCGCTCCGTGGCCTCGGTGGCGACCAGGGGGAGCGTGGTCCCGTCCGGGAAGACGACGCGCGCCTGCACGCCCGCGGGGGCGCGCACGCGCACCTCCACCGGCTCCCCCGCCTGCAGCGTCATGGCGGCGCGCGGGGCGACGCTCGCCGCCCGCAG
>JASLAX010000006.1 GCA_030146875.1 Longimicrobiaceae bacterium | reverse complement strand
TGCCCAACAACGCCTCCGCCTCCCGCAGCATCCCCACGATCTGCGTCGGCGTGAACTTCCGCTTCTTCATCGAGTCCTCCTCGCCTCTCGGCTCGTGTGGACTCCATTCTACCTGGTTCAGTTTATGGGGGGCAGGCCAGCAGTTCTCCGCGTCTCCGCGCTCTCCGCGTCTCCGCGCGAAAAATGTAGGTCCAGTGCGAGACGGAGGCTGCTCGACGCCCCTCGGCTCAGGCGGGACGGCGGACGTCTTCCAGGGCGTAGCGGCAGACGCGCTGGCCCAGGCCCGGCCCGACGCCTTCCGGCAGCGTGGCGACCTCGTCCACCAGGGTGAAGCCGGCCCGCTCCACGGCGCGCAGGGCGCGGACCAGGCGGAGCTCCACGGCGTCGTCCGCCAGCAGCGCTCCGGGCGGCAGCGCGTAGGACGAGGAGAGGCCGGTCACCGCGATGCTCCCGGCTCGGCGTCCTCGCGGACGAGCCGGGCGAGCAGGTCCAGGGCCTCGCCCACCCGGGGCGACCAGGTGTGGCCGGCGTTGATGCGCAGGCAGTCGGCGTACTCCCCGCTGGCGGAGAACGCCGCGCCGGGGGCCACGCTCAGGCCGCGCGCCAGCGCCCGGAGCTGCAGGCGCACGGTGTCGGTCCCGCCCGGGAGCTGCACCCAGAGCAGGAAGCCGCCGGCGGGGCGGGAGATGCGCGTTCCCTCGCCGAAGCGCTCCGCGATCTCGAAGCTCAGGCGGTCCACGTTGCTCTGGAACGTCCGCCGCAGCCGGCGCAGGTAGCCGTCGTACGCCCCGGAGGCCAGGTACGCCGCCAGGGCGAGCTGCGGCGGGACGGGGCTGGCCGCCGTGGTCGCCAGCTTCACGTGCAGCACCCGGTCGCGGTAGCGCCCCGGCAGCGTCCATCCCACCCGGTAGCCCGGCGCCAGCGTCTTGGAGAAGCTCCCGCAGGACAGCACCAGCCCCGCGCGGTCGAACGCCTGGAGCGACCGCGGGCGCCGCGGGCCGAAGTGCAGCTCGCCGTAGGTGTCGTCCTCGATGGCCGGCACGCCGTGCGCGGCGAGCAGGTCCACCAGCGCGCGCTTCCGCTCGTCCGGCATGGTGCACCCCAGCGGGTTGTGCACGTTGGGCGTCACCACCACGGCGGCCACCCCGCCGCGCTCCAGCGCCGCCGCCAGCACCTCCACCGAGATCCCCGTGGCGGGGTCCACCGGGATCTCCAGCGCCTTCAGCCCCAGCACCTCCAGCGCCTGCAGCGTCCCGAAGTACGTCGGCGACTCCACCGCCACCACGTCGCCCGGCCTGGTGAGCGCCCGCAGACAGAGCGTCAGCGCCTCCGCGCACCCGCAGGTGACGACCACGTCCGCAGCCGAGACGGTGTTGCCGGCGTCCAGCGCGCGGCGGGCGATCTCGTGGCGCAGCGACTCCGTGCCGGACGGCGTGGAGACGCCGCTCCCGTGGCCCGCGCTGCGGCGCATCTCCCGGGCCATGTGGCGGGCCAGCGCGGCGCCGGGAAGGAGCGCCGGGTCGGGGAGCGCCGTGCCCAGCGGGAGCAGGGCCGGGTCGGCCACCATCTCCAGCGTGCGCATGATCAGGTCGGCCGTGGCGATCTCGCCCGGCTCGGGGAGCACGTCCGCCGCCGCGGTCGTTCCCGCCGTGCCCGGCGCGGTGCGCGGGAGGACGTAGAAGCCGGACTGCGGGCGGGCCCCGATCACCCGGCGCGCCTCCAGCAGGTGGTACGCGTGCAGCACGGTGGGGATGCTCACCCCGCGCTGCGCGCTCATCCGGCGCACGGAGGGGATGCGGTCTCCCGGGCGCAGCGTTCCGCCGCGGATCATGGCGGTGATGTCGGCGACCAGGCGCTCGTAGACGAACGGCTCGTCGGCGGGCTTCCGGGGGGGGCTGGCAGTGGTCATCGGTCGGGCGGTGGAGGGCGGGGGGCGGACTGTACAGGTGAACGGTAGCGGAATCCGCGTCTGTTTGGCAACCGCACCGTGGCGTGGCTTCGGCGCGGACGGGGCGCTCCGCCGTCCGGTGTCTCGCCGCGGGTGGGGCGGGGGAGCGGCGATCCAACTGTACAGGCGGAGGACGGTGGAATCTGCATCTGTTCCGTAGCCACCCGTCCCTCTAGCTTTGGTACGAGGCGCGCTCCGGCGCCATCCGCTCCGCCCGTCCGGCCTCCGCCGCCGGACTCCCTCGCCCCGACCCCGAGCAGACCATGATCCGCATATCGGCCCTCTGTGCCCTCGCCTTCGCCGCCGTGGGCTGCGCCCCCGCCGCCGCGCCCCCGGTCGCCCCGTCCCCCGCTGCCGCGCCCGCCGCGCCGGAGCGGGCGCTCGCGCCCCGGGTGGGGCACCACCAGCACCTGCGCAGCCCCATGCTGGCGGCTCGCACCGCCGCGGCGGTCCCGGACGCCGGCCTTCCCGCCGAGCTGGCGGCGCTGGTGCGCGCGCGGGAGGCGGCGTGGAACGACTCGCTGGCGCTGGCGCGGCTCTACGCGCCCGACGCCGTGGCCCTGAACCCGTGGGAGACGCGGTGGGTCAGCGGTCCCGCCGCGGCCGGGGCCCTGCTGTCGCGGCTCTTCGCGAGCGCCTTCGCCATCACCCCCGTCTCCGTCGCGGTCGACGGCCCGCGGGCCCAGGTGGCGGGCTACCTCTCGCGCACCGTGGACGGGACGCGGAGGCACTTCGGCCAGGTGCTGCTCGGCATGCGGCGGGGCGGGGACGGCGCCTGGCACATCACGGCGGAGTCGCTCTCGTTCGGGGTGCCCAGCGGGTTCGAGGTCGTCACCGCCGACCAGCTCATCGCGCAGATGGACGCGGCCGGGGTTCAGCGGGGCGTCGTGCTCTCGCTCGGCTACGGCTGGGCCCGGCGCGGCCCGGTCGTGGATCCCGACGAGCAGGCGAAGGTGCGGGCCGAGAACGACTGGACGGTGGCCCAGGTGGCGCGCTTTCCCGACCGGCTGGTGGCGTTCTGCGGCGTGAACCCGCTCCGCGACTACGCCCCGGCCGAGGTGCAGCGCTGCGGCCGCGAGCTGAGGGCGAAGGGCCTCAAGCTGCACTTCGGCAACTCCGGGGTGGACCTGCGCGACCCGGAGCACGTGCGGAAGGTGCGCGAGGTCTTCCGCGCGGCGAACGCCCTGGGGATGCCGATCGTGGCCCACCTGCGGGTCTCGTCGGACGCGGCCTACGGGCCCGAGCACTCCGAGATCTTCCTGGCGGAGATCCTGCCCGCGGCCCCGGACGTGGTGGTGCAGGTGGCGCACATGGCCGACGCGGGGCCGGGCTTCCGCTCCGACGCGGCGCTGGAGCGGCTGGCCCAGGCGGTGGAGGCCGGCGATCCCCGCACGCGCAACCTCTACTTCGACGCGACCACCAACGTCACCGTGAGCTCCCCGCCCGCGGTGGCGGCCCTGCTCGCCCGGCGCATGCGGCAGATCGGGCTGGAGCGCATCCTCTTCGGGTCCGACGGCGGGTGGGGCGGGAACCCGCCCATGCGCGACGCGTGGGTGGCGTTCCGCGGCATCCTGCCGCTCACGGACGACGAGATGCGCACCATCGCCGGCAACGTGGCTCCGTACCTGCGCTGATCCCGCTCGGCCGGAGATGGTGGAGGGGAGATGGATGCGTGCGACGAGGCCCCGCCGGACGTGCCGGCGGGGCCTCGTGGTGCCCGGCGGAGAGGGGCGTCAGGGGATGACGAGCGTGGTGTCCAGCACCAGCCCGCCCTCCTCGGCCCCGGGCCCCTCGTGAACCACCTGCAGCCGCAGGTTGCCGGGGGTGATGGCGATGTGCTCGGCCACGTAGCGGTAGTTGTGCTTGTCCCCGCCCGTGCACGCGCCCAGCGGGGGCGGGAACTCCACGTCCAGCAGGATGCTGCGGCCGCCGCGGAACTCGGTGCCCTCCAGCCGGTAGCACCCGCTCTGCGAGGTCAGGCGGCCGTTGACGGTCACCTTCCCCGCCGAGACGGTGGCGGTCACCTCGGGCGCCGCGAGCGTGTACGCCGAGGCGGGGTCCTCCGTGACCGTGAAGACCATCGTGTCGGTCTCCGGAAGGTCCACGTGGCCGTCGCTGCACGCGGCCAGGACGGGGAGCGCCAGCACGGAAAGGAGCAGGGTACGTCGCATGGGATCGCTCGGTCGGTCGTGAGGGACGGGCCGGCGGCCCATCGCGATTGCCGGGAACAACGCGCGAGGCGGCGCGCGTCTGACGCATCGGCCGTGCGCTCCGGCGGTGGCCGGCATATACTGTACCTTCCCGGCACCCTTCCGGGTCCATCCGCCCCGCCGTGCCTCCCTCCGCACCCGCCTTCCTGCACTCCCGCACCTATCCGACCCGGCGCCGACGATGGAGCTTCGCGCCGCACCTGCTCTCACCTGCTCTCACCTGCTCTCACCTGCTCTCACCTGCTCTCACCTGCTCCGGGGCGGGCTCCGCGGCCGACGAGGCGCTCAGCGAGCTCACAGGGATCACTCGGCCGGGGCCGGAGGCACATCATGCGTTCCGCAGGTCCGACTTAGCTTCCGCGAGGATCGCATCGAGGCCTTCGACCGTCAGGGGGTACTTCGACCGGACCTCGTGGTAGATCCGCACGGAATCCGCCTCGTCCAACGGACCGTGAAGCAGGGATGAATGTAGGACCAGCCCCGCATGCATCTCCGAACCCTTCCACGCGACGAGATCCACCTTCCCCAGCAGGTTCCCGGGTACGTGCTCCACTCCATCGACGAGATCTTCGTAGAACAGTGCCGCGTACTCTCCATCCGGTTCGCCCTGCGGAAATGCTGCCACCAACTCGTCGAACGACATCTCGGCAGCGAGGGCACGTTTGCACCCCGCGAGCATTTAGCCACGCGAGACGTCGCCAGGGAGCCCGGTCATAGCCCTGTCTCCGAACAGTTGCGACCGTGAGATGCCGGCGGACGTGATCACCGACCCTGCCAAGGCGGTGACCGCTGAGCCCACCGGTGCGGGGGACGACGCCGACGCAACTCTCCGTCCCGACGGCCCCGTAGCGGCGGAACCCGTGCCGTCGCGGAGGTGTAAACATCTGCCGTGAAAGCGCTTGCCCGTGCGGCGCCCGGCGTGCTCCGCGCGTGGGCGTCAGAGCGTCGGGTCCTCGCGCGTTCCTTCACGAGCCGCCCCCGCGGCAGGCCGCAGCGCCCCGGCGCGCGGATCCCCGCCCTTCGTCCCCGGTCTTGCCGCCCAGGTGTTTCGCGGCCAGCTTACGGGATCGCCCACCGGACCCCGACGCCGCTCGCGGCGCCGCCCGGAACGTACAGGAGCCCGTCCATGATCCGAGCCTTCCGTCCGCGTGCCCTGGCGGCCGCCGCCGCGTCCCTGCTCCTCCTTTCCGGCTGCGACCAGTTCGAGCCCAGGGAGTTCTCGGAGGTGAGCGAGGTGTTCCGGCTCGCCCAGTCCAAGTGGAACGCCGCCAACGTGCAGAGCTACGACTTCACCATCAAGCTCCTCTGCATCGACTGCCCCGTGAGCGACCTGAACGTGCAGGTCCGCAACGACGTGGTGGTCTCTGTGAAGGACCGCGCCGGCGAGGACGTGCCGGCCGCCCAGGTGGGCGCCTACGACACCATCGACGAGCTGTTCGGCCACATCGGCGAGGCCATCGACAGCGGCGCCGACGGCGTGAGCGTCTCGTACGACGGCGCCCTGGGCTACCCGCACCTGGCGCGCCTGGACGCGAGCTACTCGCAGACGGGCGAGGAGCTGGGCTTCAACGTCACCAACTTCGTGCAGAAGTAGCGTCCGCGTCGCGGGGCGTCCTTCCAGGGCGTCCCCGCGCGCGCGTTCCCACCCTCTCTCCGGGGAAGGCCCTCATGCCGTCCCGCCTGCTCGCGGCGCTCCCCCTCGCCGCCCTGCTCCTGGCCTCCTGCGGCCTGGACGAGCTCACCCTGGAAGACCGCCGGGAACGGGAGCTCCACCGCAACCGCATCCGCTGGGCGCAGGCCGACCTACACGACTACACCTTCCGGCTGTCCGTGGACTGCGACTGCGAGCCGGCGCTCCGGCGTGACGTGATCGTGGTGGTGCGCGGCGACGTGCCCGTCTCCGTCACCCACGCCGACGACGGCACGGCCGCCCCCGCCGGGACGTTCGACCGGTTCGACACGGTGGAGGACCTGTTCCGCCGCGTGCAGGAGGCCGTGGACGCGAACGCCGCCTCCATCGCCGTGCTGTACGAGGGGGAGGCCGGCGTCTCCTCGGCGTACGCGCTCGGCTACCCGGAGAGCGCCATCCTGGACTACAGCGAGTTCCGGCACGGCGAGGAGCTGGAGTGGGTGATCCTGTACCTGGACCCGGACGACTGAGCCGCGTCCCCCCCCCGCGCCCGGACCCATGGCCGACCTGGAAGAAGCCATCCGCATCGCCGTCGAAGCGCACCGCGGCCAGACCGACAAGGCCGGCACCCCGTACATCCTGCACCCGCTGCGCGTGATGCTGCGCATGCAGACCGACGCCGAGCGCATGGCGGCGGTGCTGCACGACGTGGTCGAGGACACCGATTGGACCCTGCAGCGCCTGCGGGAGGCCGGCTTCCCCGGGCCGGTGGTGGAGGCCGTGGACCACGTCACCCGGCGGCAGGACGAGTCGTACGAGGAGTTCACGGAGCGCGCGGGGCGGCACCCCGTGGCGCGGCGGGTGAAGGTGGCGGACCTGGAGGACAACATGGACGTGCGCCGGATCGGCGCCGTCACGCCGGACGACGCCGAGCGCCTGGGCCGCTACCACCGCGCCTGGAGGCGGCTGACCGCCGACGTGGCCGAGGGGTAGCGGCTGGCCGGGCCGCGGCTCGCTCCTTGCCTTTTCCGCGGGAACGAACCCGATTCCCCGCGGACTCCGGAGCTCCCGATGCCACGCCTGACCCTGGTCCGAGTGCTGATGCTGCTCTCCCTGGCCTTCCTTCCCGGCTGCCTGGTGTTCACCTGCGGCGGGTGACCTCGGCAAGGTGGGACGATGAGATGAAGAGAGGGGCGCCCCCGCGGTGGGGGCGCCCCTCTCGGCGTGGCGCCGGCGCGGCCGCTAGAAGAGCGGCTCGGGCAGGTAGCCGCGCTTGGCGGCGTGCTCCATGAAGGTGATCGTGTAGACGCGGATCATCGCGCCTCCGCGGTACACCTCCACCATGTAGATCTCCTGCGGGTCCATCACCTCCAGCGCCTGCAGCCCCGTGGGCGAGATCGCCTCGTCCACGTACACCTGCACGCGCGTGGGCGCGCCGCGCACCACCACGCACTCGCCGCGCCCGGCGGGGCACCCGGTGATGGAGAGCCCCGCCCGCTCGCGGATGGCCGCGGCGGCGTCCTGGGCGATGGCGTGCTGGAAGTGCGTGCGGTCCAGCGCCCGCGAGGCCACGGCCGCCGCCCGGCGCCGCGCCGCGAAGCGGTCCGCCGTCACGGTGATCCCCTCCAGCACGAAGGGATCCGGCTGCAGCCGGAAGACGAGCTCCACCATACCCGAGCGGGGGACGGTGATCGACTGGTCGTCGGCCTGGTAGCCCAGGAAGCGCGCGCTGGCAGGGTGGATGCCGTTCAGCACCCCGCGGATGGTGTAGCGCCCCTGCGAGTCCGTCACCGCGCGCTTCACGTGCTGCTGCCCCAGCTCCACGCGCGCGCCCTGGATGGGCAGCCCCGTTTTGGCGTCCAGGACCTGCCCGGTCACCATGGCCACGCCCGCGTCGGGGGGCGGCGGTGGAGGGGGCGGGGGGATCTGCGCGGCCGCGGGAACGGCCGCCACCGCCAGCGTCGCGGCGGCCGAGGCCAGGAGCCGCGCCAGGCGCGGAGAGAGGGAGCGGAGTCGCTGCATGGCTGCGTCGCGTGGAGCGTGCGGATGGGTGAGGAGCCTGCGGCCCCCGGGGCCCGTGCCGCCGAAGGCGTTGGGACCGGCCATTATACCCCGCCGCCGGCATAGGGTCCACCCCCGCGCGTCGACCGGGGTCCGAAATGCCGGAGGGGGAGCCGGCGCCGGCTCCCCCTCGTCCACCTCGCGCGTCCCCGCGTCAGAAGAGCGGCTCGGGGCGCACGTTCCGCCTGGCGGCGCTCTCCATGAAGGTGACGGTGTACGCGCGGATCATGGCCCCGCCGGCGTAGATCTCCACCAGGTACAGCTCGTCGGCGGGAAAGTCCTTCAGCCCCTCCAGCCCGGTGGGGAGCGGCGCCTCGTCCAGGTACACGCGCACGCGGTACGGGTACCCGCGCACCCGCACGCACTCGGTCCCGCGTCCGCCGCCGCCGGGGCAGGGATGCACGTTCAGCCCCGCCCGGTCCCGGATGAGCGTGTTGGCGTCCCGCCCGGCGGCGCCCGTCAGCATTGCGCGGTCGAAGGCGCGGACCGTGACCGGGGCCGAGCGCCGCCGGCTGGCGAAGCGGTCGCCCTGCACCACCAGCCCCTGCAGCAGGATCGGGTCGGCCTTCATCCGGAACACGACCTCTCCGCCGCTCGCGCCCACCGCCACGTTCTCGTGCTGCGCCTCGTAGCCGATCTGCCGCGCCAGCGCCGCGTACGTCCCCGGCATCACCCCCTCCACCACGAACCGCCCCTGCGCGTCCGTCACCGCGCGTCGGGCGAGCTGCCCCAGGTCCACCCGCGCTCCCACGATGGGCTGGCCGCTGGCGGCGTCCACCACCTGCCCGGTCACCGTCACCGATCCGGGTGCGGGCGGGGCCGTCTGCGCAGTGGGAGCCTGGGCCCGAACTGGCTGCGCCCCCGCGGCCAGCGCCAGGAGCAGGACCAGCGGGCGGAGGGCTCCGCGGAACGAGGCGGAAAGACGATGCACGTTCATGGTCGGAACGATCGAGGGTACCTGGATGGAGAAGGATCGGACCCGGCGGACGGCCGTCGTCCGGGTCAGCTCGCGATCACCTCCAGGAGGTTCAGATCGCGGTCGAGCACGATGAGCGGCGTGGGCCCGAGCCGAATGTCCCCCGACGGGGGAGCATACGCGAAGGAGACGAAGTAGAATTCACCGGCGCGGTAGAAGCCGCGCGCCCAGTCCGCCTCCATGTACCGGCTGGGCCCGAGCGCCTCGTTCAACCGGCGACAGACGCGCCCGCCATCCGAGTCGGTGAGGAGCCGTACTTCCGCCACCAGGCTGGAGGGGATCCCGAAGCGCACCCGGTCCGGTTTGGTGCTGGAACCGGTGAAGAACGACTTCACCCTCGCCTCGGCGCGTGGGTGACCCGCCGGACACGCTCCGCCGCTCCCGGGCTCCTGCGCGCCGGCACCGTGCGGCCACGCGCCGAGCGCCGTGGCCAGCAGGAGCGGCGCGAGGCTCCGAAACGCGGAAAGGATCACGGCACCGCCTTCAGAATGCGAGGATCCCAAGCACCTCGAACCGTTCGTTCAGTACGTAGAGCACGTCCGCACGCACGCTGGTGGACCGGACGCGAATATGTCCCGGCGACGCCGGTGTCACCACGCGCGGACGGTAGGCACGTTCCACGAACACCAGGTATCCGGCGCTCGTTCGAAGGAACGACGGGCGCCGGCGGGCGGCGCGATCCTCCGGGTGGAGCCTGCTGTGGAGGCGGGCACAGGCAGGGCCGCCGTCCACGTCCGACAGCTCCGTCACGTCCTGCGGCCCCACGGCGCCGAGCCCGTGCGAGTCCCTGATCGGCTGGAGCGCCGGGCTCGTGAGCAGGCGCTCCACCTGCACCCGCGCCAGATCGCTGACCGGCCCGCACTCCCACCCCCCTTCCGAAAGAGGAGCCGCGGCGATCACCGAGAGGAGCAAAGCGGCGAGGCTAACGGCTCGTCGGAAGCGTCCATCCCGCTCCACCTCACGCGGATCTGCGCCGAGGAAGCAGCCGTCGCGGTCCATGCGTCTGTATGCTCAGCCGGAGGCTTTTAGGAGAAGGTCGAGATTCGAGTCGTACACGAGCAGCCACCCACCACGCCCGAGCACCTGTGGGCCGTCCGGCCGCGCACCCTGCTGATCGCGCGATACGGCTACGAAATAGAAGCCGTCCGCCTCATAGAACGTCATGAGCCACGGATTTCCATGGACCGGGTCGACCTTGCTTGCATGTCGTATGACGGATCTTAGGCGCCGACACACATCCGCGTCCTGGGGGTCACCGAGCGGCCGGAGGTGGTCCTCCCGCGCGGCCTCAAAGCCGAAGCGCCGGCGGATGTCCATCAGCCAGGGAGATAGCAGCGACAGCACCCGTCCACGGGAGGTATTGGTCTCGTCCGGACACACCTTGCGGATTCCAGCCGCAGGGACGGCGACCGGTGCTGTGGAGGATCCGACGATCGCCGTTGCCAAAAGGATGAAGACGCCGTTGCTCATCGTGTGCACCAGTTAGTAGCCGCACCGCGCATGTCGCGCTTCAGTCGCTCGACCGCCGTTGCTGGAGAACTGTGTGATCCCAGCGGGGTCAAGGATGTAGCCGCGCAATCCCCCGAACTGGGTCGAAAGGTCAACATCTTCTATGCTGGGCAGCCCCGCGTACAGAGAACTGTCCGGACCACAGGTTGTTTGCATCTCAAGGATCCCCCATGGATGCGTATGTACCCACGCGACCGCTCCAGCGGGCTTGGATAGCAGCACAGGAGAGACCGTCCCGCATGGCTGGGGAGCCACGCCCATAGATTCGAGCCGATATCCGCGGGCGGTCTCCATGATCCATGCATACTGCTCGAGCCGCTGCTCCTGCGGAACGTCGGGACCGTAATTCGAGGCTTTCCAGAGATCGCGGAATCCGGCCTGGACCTCCCGCGAGTCAACGATAGGGTCCTCCGTGTTACACGGCGCCTCCGCCGTGGTGTCCTGCTGCGTCGTGTCCGGTGGGGTGGTTGGCGTGCCGCCGCCGCCGGTGCCGCCACCTCCGGTATCGTCGTCATCCTCCCCCAGCGGCAGGTCGCAGTCGGAGATGTCGCAGATGGGATCGCCCTTCGGCACCACCTCGGTGGGGCTGACCGTGGCGGTGCAGCCCGAGAGGGTGCAGGTGGACATCCGCGTACCGTCGTGCGCGTCGCGCAGCGGACCGGTGGGGGTGTCGGAGCATCCGGCCGTGCCGACCGCGAGGGCGCAGAACGCGCTGGCGAGGAGGAGAAGCCTGTGGCGAGTAGAGGCCATCGGAATCGAGCGATGTGAGACGTAGAGAGATTGAGGCGGCAAAGATGCGCAAAAAACGCGCGCTCCGCAAGGGGGCCAGAGTGGACGGCCTTGTCCCTTGCTCTGCCGACCGAGGGCGAGCCAGCGTTCGCTCTCGAAAACGATGCTCGGGCGCTGCGCGTGGGAGTTGCCGGAGACGCGGGCTGCGGCGGAGAGATTGGCTCCTCGGAGCCCTACGTGGAGGAAGGCATCGTACACGCGAAAGGGGCGCGGCCGGGTTGGCCGCGCCCCTTCGGCGCGTCGGGAACGTCGGAGGCTCAGAGCGTCCGGATCGCGTTCGCGGAGATGTCCCAGAGGATGGACTCGCCCTCCACCAGCGAGAAGGGCTGCGAGAACAGCTCCGTGCCGGACGTGGTGCGGGCCATCAGCCGGTAGCGCGTGCCCGGCCGCGAGCCGCGGTAGTCCAGGCGCGTCACCGCCCCGGGGGAGACCGACCCCAGGATCGCGCGCATCCCCGCGTCCGAGACGATGTGCACCGTCAGCGCCTGCGGCGGGACCGAGTTGTTCTGGACGGTCACGAAGACGGAGGAGCCTGCGTCCCCGCGCGCTCCGCCGGTGCTCGCGCACCCGGCGACGAGCAGGACGAGCGCGGCGAGAAGCGTGGAAAGCGAGCGGGCGCGGAGCATGGAGCACCTCGGGTGTGGGTCCGGCCGCGAGCCGAGCGCGCGCGGTTGCACGCGTTCGGGCGCACCATGCGTGCCAGGGTGAAGACCCCGGCGCAGGTGGCTACGCGGCGGTACCGTCCGTCGCCGCGTCGGCGGCCGTCGCGGCCTCCGCTCCGTCCGCGGGGGCCTCTCCGTCCCCCGCCGGCTCGGGGAAGAGCAGGGAGGCCAGCACCGTCAGCAGCTCCTCGCGCCCCTCGCCGTTCAGGGCGGAGAACAGGACCGCCTGGTCCTCCTCCACGCCCAGCTTCTCCACCGCCTTCCGCACCTCGGCGTGGCGCTTGGACTTGCCGATCTTGTCGGCCTTGGTCAGCGCGAACAGCACGGGCACGCCCAGCTCGGCCAGGTAGTCGACCGACGCCAGGTCGTCCGGCGTGGGGCCGGTGCGCAGGTCCAGGAGCTGGACCACCCCCGCCAGGTCGCGCGACGAGGAGAGGTAGCCGTGGATCAGGGGCTTCCACTTCTCCCGCAGCGCCTGCGGCACCTTCGCGTAGCCGTAGCCGGGAAGGTCCACCAGGAAGAACTCCCCCGCGTCGGTGCGCACGCGGTAGAAGTTGATCTCCTGCGTCTTCCCCGGCTGCGCCGAGACGCGGGCGATGGCGGTGCGGGTCCGGCCCAGGAGCCGGTTGATCAGAGAGGACTTCCCCACGTTGGAGCGGCCGGAGAAGGCGACCTGCGCCACCCCCTCCACCACCTCGGGGGGCGCCTGGCCCACCTGGCCGATGGCGCCCACGAACTCTACCGACTTGATGCGGAGCGGAGAGTCGAACGAGGAGGCCTCCACCCTCAGGCCTCCTTCTTACGGCGGGGCTCCGGGGCCAGGATCAGCAGGGGCGGCACGCGCTCGGTGATGCACTCGGGCGTCACCACCACCTCGCGCACGTCCTGGCGCGAGGGGATGTCGAACATGATGTCGCGCATGATCTGCTCCAGCACCGCCCGCAGGCCGCGGGCGCCGGTGCCGCGCTCCAGCGCCTCCCGCGCGATCGCCCGGATGGACGCGGGGTCGAAGGTGATCCCCACCCCGTCCATCTGGAAGATCTTGTGGTACTGCTTCACCAGCGCGTTCTTGGGCTCGGTGAGGATCCGGACCAGCGCGTCCTCGTCCAGGTTCTCCAGCGTCACCATTACCGGCAGGCGCCCCACCAGCTCCGGGATCAGCCCGAAGCGCAGCAGGTCCTCGGGCTCCACGTCGCGGAACGGGGCCTTCTTGTCGGGCTCCTTGCCGTCGGTGGACGACGAGAAGCCGATCTGCCGCTTCCCGGTGCGCGCCTCGATGATCTTCTCCAGCCCATCGAACGCCCCGCCGCAGATGAAGAGGATGTGGCGGGTGTTGATCTGGATGTACTCCTGCTGCGGGTGCTTGCGGCCCCCCTGCGGCGGCACCGAGGCCGTCGTCCCCTCCAGGATCTTGAGCAGCGCCTGCTGCACACCCTCGCCGGAGACGTCGCGCGTGATCGACGGGTTCTCGCTCTTGCGGGCGATCTTGTCGATCTCGTCGATGTAGATGATCCCCCGCTCGCACTCGGCCACGTTGAAGTCGGCCGCCTGCAGCAGTCGCACCAGGATGTTCTCCACGTCCTCGCCCACGTACCCCGCCTCGGTGAGCGTGGTGGCGTCGACGATGGTGAACGGCACGTGGAGGATGCGGGCGAGCGTCTGGGCCAGCAGCGTCTTCCCGACGCCCGTGGACCCGATCAGCATGATGTTGCTCTTGTCGAGCTCCACCTCGTCCGCCGCCCCCTGGTGGTTGACCCGCTTGTAGTGGTTGTACACCGCCACCGCGAGCGACTTCTTGGCCTGGTCCTGCCCCACCACGTACTGGTCCAGCACCTCCTTGATCTCCAGGGGCGCGGGAACGGGCGTGGCGGCGCTGGTGGCCTCCTTGATCTCCTCCTCGGCGAGGATCTCGTTGCAGAGCGAGATGCACTCGTTGCAGATGTAGACCGAGGGCCCGGAGATGAACCGCTTCACCGAGTCCTTGGACTTGCCGCAGAAGGAGCAGCGGAGGTGCTTGTCGCTAGGCATGGCGCTACTGCCGGAAGATGACGGACGCGCGTCCCGCCGCCCGGAGGCGGGCGGCGGGACGACGAAGCAGGCTGGAGATCAGCGGGTCTCGGCGACTTCGTGGGAGACCTCCACCACCTGGCCGCGGTGCTGGATCACCTGGTCGATCAGGCCGTAGTCCTTGGCCTCCTCGGGGCTCATGAAGCGGTCCCGGTCCAGGTCCTCGGCGATCTTCTGGGGCGTCTGCCCCGTGCACTCGGAGTAGATCAGGTTCATCCGCTCGCGGATGTACAGGATCTCCCGGGCCTGGATCTCGATGTCGGCCGCCGACCCCTGCCCGCCGCCCGAGGGCTGGTGGAGCATGATCCGCGAGTTGGGCAGCGCGTAGCGCTTCCCCTTGGTCCCGGCCGCCAGCAGGAAGCTTCCCATGCTGGCCGCGATCCCCATGCAGTACGTGTTCACGTCGCAGGAGAGGAACTTCATGGTGTCGTAGATGGCCATCCCCGCGTACACGCTCCCGCCCGG
>JASLAX010000004.1 GCA_030146875.1 Longimicrobiaceae bacterium | reverse complement strand
TCAGAACACCGATGTTCATCAGATCGGTCAGCCGGTCTCCGTCCAGCCGCAGCTTGCTCACGCGTGCCATCCAGGCCTCCTGGGCTCAGGTCTGGATGGAATCTTACACCACGGTAAATACAAAGTAAACGGTATTGCGCGCAGACGGACCCGCGCTACCTGTCCGATTGCCGCAACTGCGCCGTCGCGGCCGGTGTCCGCACCACGCGCCCGGGCCTGCCCGTGTTCCCCGGAAGCTCCACCGTCTGGCAGACCACGCAGTACTACCCGACCGCCACGTACGAGAACGTGCCCGTGCGCGAGAAGATCGGCTGCGACTGGCCGTACGCGGTGCGGCGCTACAACGGCGGGGGGATCAACTCGTACCACTATCAGGCGCGGGTGCTGAAGTTCCTCGTGGCGTGACGGCGGGGGAGGGGTGACGGTCGTCGGCTGGATCCTCGCTTCGTCGGCGGTCCGGGGGCGTGAAGCCGCCGGCTAAGAACGGCGATCGTCCCTCCGGGGCGGAACCCCGCGAACTCCCCACCATCCCCGGTCCCTTCGCCCGCTCCCGGGCTGCGGGTGGCAGGCTCTCAGACCGCCGGGTGAGGGCAACCCGGCTCTCGTTCGGTCCCCGTCCCCGGTGCCAGGAGGCGCGGGGCGATGGGGTAAGGGGACGAAATGGTTGACGAGGGGTGGGGAGCGGCCCACATTTGCGCGCGCTACGCCCCCATGGTGTCGCCCCGACACGCCGAGCCCGTCCTCTCTGGAGGACGAACGCCGTGCGGCAAAAACGGAAACACGTTGGTGGGGCTGGGTTTGCGACGCGGCACTCCGCCTGCCCTACTCCAGGGCGGGCAGAAGGATGAACGCCCGGGAGCCGCGCCCCCAGAAGGCCGGCTCCCCTCTCACCAGAAACGGATTCGATACCGATGAAGAATGTTACGGCTGGTCTCCTGGCGGTCCTCGGGGCGGCGACGTTCGCGGGCAGCGCCCAGGCGCAGATCCCCAACGTCACCCCGTTCTCGTTCGAGGTTCGCGGCGGCGTGGCGGTTCCGACGGGCGACTTCAAGGACATCGGCCTGAACACGGGCCTGACGTATGGCGCGAACGCGACCTTCCACGCGATGCCGATGGTGGGCATCTACGGCGCGTACTCGCGCTCCGAGTTCGGCGCGGACGACGACCGCGCGGCGGCGAGCGGCGACGGGAAGTTCACCATCGACGGCTTCAGCGGCGGCGTTCGCGTGGGCATCCCCACCCCGCTGATCCCCATCGACCCGTGGGTCAAGGCCGGCGCCGTGTACCACCGCGCGACGGCGAGCGAGTTCACCACGGCCTCGTTCAACGGCGAGACCGACCGCGAGCTGGGCTTCGAGGTGGGCGTGGGCGTGGGCCTGGGCCTTGGACCCAAGGTTTCTGTCACGCCCGGCGTGAGCTACACGCAGTTCAACGTCAACGACACCAACTTCGGCCACTTCCGCGCCGACGTGGGGCTGAACATCCGCCTCTAGTCGTCCGGCAGGCGTACGGCGCGGCGGCTCCTCCGGGGGCCGCCGCGCCATTTTTTTGCTGCACCGCGTCGTGGCCCGGTCTCTGCAAACATCCGGCGCCACACCAGCCCCGGAAGTGTCGGGCAACGCATTGACCAGTATGGCGTTACAGCAATGACTAAGAACGTGTTCGCGACGGTCGCCGCTCTTTCCGCGCTCACCGTGGGCGGCCCGGCGGCCGCTCAGATGGCCCCGGCCACGCCGGTCTCGTTCGAGGTGCGGGCGGGCGCCGCCGTTCCCGTGGGCAACTTCGCGGAGGAGGGCGTGAACACCGGGAGCGCGCAGGGCGGCTTCAGCGTGGGCGGGCGGATCCTGCTGAGCCCCACGCCCATGGTGGGGCTGTACGGCGGGTACTCGTTCAACCGCTTCAACATCGACGAGGAGGCCGCGTTCGGCACCACCGCGGTGGAGGGCAAGTACGACGAGCACGGCGCCAGCGCCGGCGTTCGCCTGGCGCTGCCGGTTCCCGCCCTCTCCCCGTACGTGCAGGGCGGCGCGACCTACCGCAAGCTGGAGCGGAACGTGGACGGCGGCTCGCTGGGCCGCGTCGAGGAGGAGAGCGACTACGAGCTGGGCTTCGAGGTGGGCGCCGGGCTGGAGCTTCCGCTCGGCCAGCGCATCTCGGTCACGCCCGAGGTCACCTACACCCGCTACAACCCGGGCAACAACGAGAACTCCCGCGTGGAGTTCGTGCGGGCCGACGTCGGCCTGCGCATCCGGATCTGATCGGACGCCGAAGGCCCGGACGGTGAAGGCGCGGCGGCTCGCGGTTCGCGGGCCGCCGCGTTACCGTTCTCCCCTTTCCGATCGTTCCCCCTGACCGGGACCTCGAGATGCACCGAATCGCCTTCGTCGTGGTCGCGGCGCTCTCGCTCGCCGCCGTTCCGTCCCTCGCGCAGGCGCCGCGCTTCCCTGCCCCGCCGTTCTCGTTCGAGCTGCGCGCCGGCGGCACCCTTCCGGTCGGAAGGCTCGCCGCCGACGGCCCGGGGGCCGCGAACGGCACCCCCGGCCATGCCTACGGCTTCTCGTTCCAGGTGTCGCCCGTCCCGCAGGCGGGGATGTACGCCGGGTACTCCTTCGGCCGCTTCGGGATCGACGAGGAGTCGGCGTACCCGGGCGAGCCCGTGAGCGGCGCCTCGCTCCGCGACCGCGGCGCTCACGTGGGCCTGCGCGGGAGCTTCCCGGCGGGGCCGGTGCGCGGCTGGGTGAGCGGCGGGCTGGTCTACCGCAGCGTGCAGTTCGAGGCGCGCCACGAGACGGAAGGCCACACGAAGGCGCGGAGCACGCAGGAGTTCGGGTGGGAGGCGGGCGGCGGGGTGGAGGTGCCGCTCACCGCGCATCTCTCGGTCACGCCGGGCGTGGCCTACGTGCGCTACAACCCGGGGGTGACCGCCGCGACCCGCATGGAGTACCTGCGGGCGGACGTGGGGCTGCGCTATCGGCTCTGAGGCGGGGCCCGCCGTGCTCGTTTTCCGGTCCGCGGCACGGCGAGGGACGGGTCGCCCCCCCATGCGCCTGCCCTCCGCCGTCCTGGCCCTGACGCTCGCCCTCGCCCTGCCCCGTGCGGGAGAGGCGCAGCGACGCCTGCCGCCGCTGAGCCTGCAGGCCCGCGTGGGCCCGACCTGGCCCGTGGGCGGCCCCGATGACCTGGGCCCGGGCACGGAGTGGGGCGTCGCCGCGTCCGCCGCGTTCCCGCGCGGCCTGGAGGTGTACGCCGGCTTCTCGCGCGTGGTGCTGCGGGGCGAGGACGGGGTGGAGGACCGCGCCGACTCGGGGCTGGACGTGGGCGCGGGGTGGCGGGCGGTGGGAACGCGCCGGGTGACGCCGTGGGTGCGGATCGGCCTGGCGTTCCACGAGGCGGAGACGCAGCGCGACCGCGACGGGGCGGACGACGGGAAGACCGTCGCCGGAGTGGCCACGGCGGTGGGGCTGGAGACGCGTCTCGCCGGTCCTCTGACGGTCACGGCCGGCGCGGCGTGGACCGACTACCGGTTCGGCACCGACGACCTGCACGTGAACCTGCTGCGCCTGGAGCTCGGCGCGCGCCTGCGCCTCCGCTGAGCCGCTGCGCCTCGACGGGTCCTGTCGGGAACGTCTCGCGCGGCGGCCGGCACGGAAGCCGGCCGGGGACGGCCGCGGCTGACGAGGAGGGGTCCCTGCGCATCGCGCCGGGACCCCTCGTCCGATCCAGCCGCGACGACGACGCGCGTCAGGCGGCGCGGCGGCGCTCCTCCCGCACCTTCTCCACCGTCTCGACCGCCGGCGCCGCCGGCAGCACCCCGAAGAGGCGCAGCCCCCACTGGGCGGAGGGGCCGATCGCCAGGGTGAAGAGCACCGTCCCCACGCCCACGGTGCCGCCGAGCAGCCACCCCGCGAGCAGCACCGTCAGCTCCAGCCCCGTCCGCACCCGCAGCACCGACCAGCCGGTCCGCCCGGCGACCGCCAGCATCAGCCCGTCGCGCGGGCCCTTCCCCAGCCCCGCGGCGATGTACATGCCGGTGGAGAGCCCGGAGAGGGCGATCCCCGCCGCGAAGAACGCGAGGCCGGCCGGCCATCCCGGCGCCACCGGGACGAACGGCAGCACCAGGTCCACCGCGACGCCGATCATCACCATGTTGGTGAGCGTTCCCGGCCCGGGGCGCACACCCAGCAGCAGGTTCACCAGCACCAGCGCCACCCCGGCCCCCACCGTGGCCGTGCCCACGCTCACGCCGGTCACCCGGTGCAGCCCCACGTGCAGCGCGTCCCACGGCCCCAGCCCCAGCCCCGCCCGGATCATCAGCGAGATCGCCACGCCGAACCCGGCGATCCCCGTGAACAGCATGCCCCAGCTCCGCGCCGTCCCCATCCACGGCCCGGCGCCGCGCGCCCGCAGCGGGGTGATCCCGCGCCCCGCGTCTCCCGCTCTGCCCATCACCACGCCGGCCCCCTTCGTTCATCTATTCGCAAGGTCCCGCCGCGCGGTCATTCCGCGTCGTCGGGAACCCTCATGGTCCCGTCGCTCACCCGCACCGCCGACGCGCACCGCGGTCGTCCGGCCTTCCCGCCGATCCACCTCCACCTGCAGCCGGCTCGGCCGCCCGATCCGGAATCCCTGCGCCACCGTCCTCTCCGGCGCGCGGACCCGGTACATAGCTTGACCTACGTTATAACGCACCGTATCATAAGTCAAACAACGAAACGTGAATCACTGCATGAGTCAAACTGATATCACCCTTCCTCAGCTTCGCGTGCTCGTCGCCGTGGTGGAGGCGGGGAGCTTCACGGCCGCGGCGGAGCGGCTGGGGATCTCGCAGTCGGGGGTCTCGCAGGCCGTGGCGGCGCTGGAGGGGGCGCTGGGCGTGCCGCTGCTGCGGCGCGACCGCGGCGGGGTGGCGGTGACGGAGGCGGGGGAGCGGGTGCTGGGGCACGCGCGCTCCGTGCTGGGCGGAGTGGAGCGGATCCGGCAGGAGGCCGCGGCGGCCGTGGGGCTGGAGACGGGGAAGCTGCGCATCGGCTCCTTCCCCTCGTTCGCGGCGCGGCTGCTGCCCCCCATCCTGCGCGCCTTCCAGCACCGTCACCCGGGGATCGAGCTGGTGCTGCTGGAGGGGACGGACGCCGAGGTGCGGAGCTGGCTCTCGTCGCGCATCATCGACATCGCCGCCGTCACGCTCCCCGCAGCGGGGGTGGAGGTGGTGGCCACCTCGCGCGACGAGGTGCTGGCGGTGGTGCCCGAGAAGCATCCGCTGGCGCAGTGGGGGAGCGTGTCGATGGAGCGGCTGGCGGAGGAGCCGTTCATCATGCCCACCATGGGCGCGGAGTCGGTGGTGCTGCCGCTCTTCCGCGCCGCGGGCCAGACGCCGCGGACGTGCTTCGAGGTGCGCGACCTGGCCACGCTGCTGGTGATGGTGCAGGAGGGGCTGGGGGTGACGATCTTCCCCGCCCTGGCGCTGCCGCAGCGGCTCACGGGGGTGCGCGCGGTGCGGCTGGACCCGCCGGTCTGGCGCGAGCTGGCGCTGGCGGTGAACCCGGGAGATGCCCGCTCGCCGGCGGTGGAGGCGTTCCTGCGCGAGGCGCGGCAGCGGATCCCGCCCGAGGCGGGGCTGGAGCTGTACGCAAAGCGGCGGCGGAGCGGGGGATGAGCGCCTGCGGGAGGGGTCCGTGAGCGCGGTGGAGGAGGTGGACGTCGCCGTGATCGGCGGCGGACAGGCGGGGCTGGCGGCCGGCTACTACCTGCGGCGCACGGGCCTGGGCTTCGCCATCCTGGACGCGCAGCGCGGGCCCGGCGGCGCCTGGCGGCACGCGTGGGAGTCGCTGCGCCTCTTCTCCCCCGCGCGCTGGTCGTCGCTCCCCGGCTGGATGATGCAGGGCGGCCCCGACGACTACCCCACGCGCGACGAGGCGCTGGCGTACCTGGCCGCCTACGAGGCGCGCTACGACCTGCCCGTCCGCCGCCCCGTGCGCGTCCGCGCCGTCCGCCGCAATGGCGACCGGCTGGCGGTGGAGGCGGACGCCGGGACGTGGCTCGCCCGCGCCGTGATCAGCGCGACGGGAACGTGGGAGCGGCCGTACGTGCCCGCCGTGGCCGGGCGGGAGGAGTTCCGCGGGATGGAGGTGCACTCCTCGGCCTACCGCTCGCCGGCCGACTTCGCGGGGAAGTGGGTGCTCGTGGTGGGCGGCGGAAACTCCGGCGCGCAGGTGCTGGCGGAGGTGTCGCGGGTAGCGGACGCGACGTGGGTGACGCTGGAGCCGCCGACGTTCCTGCCCGACGAGGTGGACGGGCGCTACCTGTTCGGCCAGGCCACCGAGCGCTGGAAGGCGCTGCAGGAAGGCCGCGACCCCGGCCCGCCGCGCTCGCTGGGGGACGTGGTGATGGTGGCGCCGGTACGCGAGGCCCGCGACCGGGGCGCGCTGGCGGCGGTGCGGCCGCCCGCGCGCTTCACCGCGGACGGGGTCGTGTGGCCGGACGGGCGGGAGGAGCGGATCGACGCGGTGATCTGGTGCACCGGCTTCCGCCCCGCGCTGGAGCACCTGCGGCCGCTGGGGGTGATCGGGGCGGACGGGCGGGTGGAGGTGCGGGGGACGCGCTCCTTCGCGGAGCCGCGGCTGTGGCTGGTGGGCTACGGCGACTGGACCGGCTTCGCCAGCGCGACGCTGATCGCGGTCGGCCGCACCGCGCGAGCGACGGCGGAGGAGGTGAAGGCGTCCATGGGGGGATGAGGATCACGGACACCGCGCACTTGGCGTCGGCGAATGTGTGCAATATTGTAAACTACTCCGGCCCCCTCGAAGCCCCGCCTCACCCTCGCTCCGCTCTTCCATGGCCCTCCGCGCTACGTCGCAGCCGGTGTACGAGGTCGCTGCCCTGTGGCGCGACCGCTGTCTGCGTGATAGGGGCTCCCTCCTCACTGACCAACGGCTGTGGGGTGGGCCGGTGTTCAAGGAACTCCGCTCTGCGATACGGACGGAGGCGCGAGACCCCGACCTGTCGTTCCTGGAGCGACTTCGGGTACAGCTTCAGGAGGCGCCACCCGAGGCCATCCGCCTCGCGGCGGAGATGCTTCTGGTGATGCACCTGCTCCCCACGAACGTCGGAGCGAAGCGAAAGCGCGAGGAGATTCTTGCAGTCTGGTCGTGGTCCGGCGAGACCGTGAGCCTTCCGGGCGTGGTGAGCGCGGCCTTGGAGAATCCCATCGCCAATCCGGGCCAGGCGTACCTCCGCTACCGATGGGTGGAGCTCGCGTTCTTTGGCGTTGCCGTCGACGCGCTTCGCGACCACGCGAACGAGCTTCCGGTGGTGCTGCGGGATCCCTGGCTCTTCGCCGAGCGCCTGAACCGACTGCCGGAGTCGCAGAACCGCTACCTGCGTAACATCCTTCCCCACCTGCTTTTCCCGGATTTCTTCGAGCCCATCGCCTCAACGAATCAGAAGAGGGAAATAGTCCAGGCGTTTGCTGGGTACCTATCCGACTACCCGCCCGAAAACACCCGCCTCTCCGACTTGCTGGCGCTCGACGTTCGGCTGCTCCATATCCGGCGCGCGTTGGAGCGCGAAAGCCCGGGCGAGCGCGTCGACTTCTACGAAGAGCCCTGGAATGCTCAGTGGCGACCAGTCGGATTCGTACTAGCCCTGCCCAGCGGTCCGACGAGCATCACCGGCTCCGCGCAGCGTGCCATCGGCTTTGCGATCGCCATTCACCGGGCGCGCAGTCGTCTCGTCGGCCGGGGCGCCGACGCACTGATCCTTCTGGCCGGGGTGGCCCTCGCGCGGTCAGAGGAGGGGCAGGACACGGGCCGGTTCCTGTACGATGTCTTGGGGAGTGCCGCGCCAGCAAACCGCCGGGAGGCGGATCTTCTACAACAGCTCGATCTAGACCGGCGCTACGGCCTGAATACCCTGCCCACTGCGCCAGCTCCGGTGGAGAAACTGGGCACGGCCGCCGGGCCCGAGTTTCTGATGCTCTTGGCAGCCGCGGAGGAGATCGCCGAAAAGGTAGCCCTGCCCGATGCCGCGACCGTACGCGTCTCCTCGCGACACATCCTCGCTGCGGTCCTGGTATCGTCCTCCGGCGACCGGCTG
The DNA here is from genome assembly GCA_030146875.1 of Longimicrobiaceae bacterium. Lineage (GTDB taxonomy): Bacteria > Gemmatimonadota > Gemmatimonadetes > Longimicrobiales > Longimicrobiaceae > JASLAX01. The sequence continues at coordinate 6,899 of JASLAX010000004.1, read as the reverse complement.
CTGGAAGCTCTCGGCTACGTTCCGACGATCCTGCGTCGTGAGCTGCACGACTTCCTCCTGAGCAGGCCCGTCAAGGAGCGCCCCGACACCTGGGGCGAGATCCTCGTGGGGGGTACGTCTGCGGATACCCCCGCGCCGCGCCGCGAGCCCCCGACCATTGCCTCCCTCGCCTCCGACGCCATCGGCGCGAAGATCACGGATGCGGACGACAAGCTGGACGTGGCCGGCGAGGCGGAGGCGTTCGCGAAGGTGCTGGCGTCCACCACGGTGAAGCCGCCGCTCTCCCTGGGCCTGTTCGGCGACTGGGGGAGCGGGAAGAGCTTCTTCATGCGCTTGCTGGAAGGGAAGATCGCCGGTCTGGCCGAGAAGGCGGCGCGGGCAAAGGAGCGCGGGCAGCCCACCACCTACTGCGAGAGCGTGGTCCAGATCTGGTTCAACGCGTGGCACTACATGGACGCGAACCTGTGGGCGTCGCTGGTCACGCACATCTTCGAGGAGCTGGCGAAGGTCCTCTCGCCCGGTAACCCCGACGAGACCGACGAGCAGGTCCGCGCGCGCCTCTTCGGCGAGCTGTCGGCAAACCAGGAGCTGCTGGCGCAGGCGGAGAAGCGCAAGGAAGCCGCCGAGGCGGAGCGCGAGGCGGTGGAGGGCCACATCGACGACCTGGCGCGGAAGCGCGCCGACGTCGAAGGCGAGATCGTCGCCCGCAGGCGGAAGCTCGCGGGGGGCCTGGCGGAGGCGGTGCTGGTGGACGAGCTGGTGCAGGGGCAGCTCGCGGAGACGGCGGGGCGCGCCGGGATTCCGGCCGGGGAGCTGACCTACGAGCGGCTCCGTGGCCGCGTGGGCGAGCTTCGCTCGCTCGGTGCGCGCCTCCAGGCCATCCCGAGCGCCATCGCCGGGGCGGACCGGCCGGGGCTGCGCTTCCTGCTGACGGCGGCGTTTCTCGCGGCGCCCGTGTTCGTCGCCGTCTGCCTGTGGTGGGTGGCCACGTACACCAACTTCGCGATCACCCTGGGCGCCGCGGTCGGGGGGGCGATCGGGCTGTGGAGGACGTATGCGCCCGGGCTCCGTCGCGTGGGCGAGGTGTTCCGCCGTCTGGAGACGGCCCAGCAGACGGTGGAGGAGCGCGCGAAGCAGGAGCGCGAACGGCTTGCGGTGGAGGAAGCCGCCCAGCAGGGGGAGCTGGCGCGCATCCGCGCCGCCGAGGTCTCTGCCGAGGAGGAGCGCCGCCAGGTCCAGCAGGAGATCCGCCGGCTCACGGCGGAGATGGAGGAGATCCGCGCGGGCCGCCGCCTGCAGCGCTTCCTGCAGGACCGCATCGGCTCCGCGGACTACCGCCAGCACCTGGGCATCATCGCGCTGATCCGCCGCGACTTCGACCGGCTGAAGGGGCTGATCGAGGCCGTGGCCGCCGAGCGGACCGCGCCCCCGGCCGAGGCATCCGACGGGAGCCCCGCCCCGCCCCGCCACGTGGACCGCATCATCCTCTACATCGACGACCTGGACCGCTGCCCCGAGGACCGCGTGGTGGAGGTGCTGCAGGCCGTGCACCTGCTGCTCGCCTTCGACCTCTTCATCGTGGTGGTCGGCGTGGACTCGCGCTGGCTCCTGCGCTCCATCGAGGGCCAGTACGCGCGCGTGCTCGCCCCCGGCGCCGCGGTCGGCTCAGGGTCGGACGGGGACGGGTGGCGCCCCACGCCGCAGAACTACCTGGAGAAGATCTTCCAGATCCCGTACTCGCTCCGCCCCATGGAGAGCGGCGGGTTCGGCGGCCTGATCCGCGGCCTGGTGCCGATCCGGCCGGAGGAGGCGGAGGAGAACGAAGCAGAGGGACGGCGGGCGGCGCCAACCGATCCCGCGCCGGACACACGTCCGCCGCCGGGCCACCGCACCGGAGAACCGACGGCGGGCGTGGAGATCGTGATCGAGGGGGATGAGGACGTCGGCGACGATGGGGCAGAGGACGACGAGGGTGTCACGATGGATGGGTCGACTCCCGCCGCCGGGGGGATCGACTCCGAGGAGCCCGACGCCCACCTCACCCCGGCCGAGCTGCACGTGGAGGCCTGGGAGCGCGACTTCCTGGAGGCCATGCACCCGCTGATCCGGTCGCCCCGCGCCGCCAAGCGCTTCATCAACGTCTACCGCTTCCTGCGTGCTGGTCTGAGCGGCGAGGCGCTGGAGCGCTTCCGCGGCACCCGCACGGAGGGCGGGGAGCACCGCGCCGCCGCCCTCCTGCTGGCCCTGCAGACCGGCTATCCCGCGCAGGCGGTGGACCTGTTCCGCGACCTGGCACGGGAGGACCCCGGCCGCACGTCGTGGCCGGGGTTCATGTCGATGCGTGCGGAGGGTCACCGGATGGCGGCGGAAGCCGGCCCGCGCGCCGGGGGCGAGGCCCGCGAGTGGAGGGAGCTGGAGCACGCGCTGGAAGCCCTGAGCGACACCCTGGCGGGCATGCCGCTGCCCGCCGACCTCGCGCTCTACCAGGGCTGGGCGCCGCGGGTGGCGCGGTACTCGTTCCGCTCGGGGCGGATGGGGAGGCGGGCGAAGGAGAAGGCGATCGGCGGCGAGGTGAAGCCCGGCTCATAGAGGAAGCTGCCGAACCGGGAAGACGAGGGGGGGACGGCACGATGCCGCCCCCCTCGTCACCTCATGCGGTGGGCCTTCGAAGGCTCGGAAAAGGCGAGCGTCAGCTCCCCCCCGGGCTCAGGCGGGCGAGCGCGGCCTCAACCTGCCGCAGGAGCGGGGGAAGGTCGTCCTGCGCGGTGCTCCAGACCACGTCGAGGTTGATGTCGAAGTAGCCGTGCACGAGATGGTTCCGCATCGAGACGATGTCCGGCCACGGAATCTCAGGCAGCGCCGCTCGCATCTTCGGCGAGATGCGGGCCGCCGCTTCACCCACGATCTCGATGGACTTCACGACGGCGCGTGCGAGCAGAGGATCGCGGTGCAGGTCGTCCCGGGTCTTCGCTTCCAGGAACAGAGCGACCTCGTGCGCCGCCTCCACGATGTGACGAAGCCGCGTCAGGTCGTCAGGCCGCTTCATAGAGGATCTCGGCCGAAGCGACGACCTCCGCCCGGAAGTAGCGGCTCAGGTCCTCAGGCGTACGAACGTCGACCTGGCGCTCTTCGAATAGGGCGGAGAGCTCCCGCTCCAGGCGCGCGATCGTGAAGAACCCCGGAGTACGGTCGGGCACGAACTCCACCAGCACGTCCACGTCGCTCTCCGGCCCGAAGTCGTCGCGCAGCACGGAGCCGAAGAACGACATGCGGCGGACGTGGTACCTCTGGCAGATCTCCGCGATGGCCTCGGACGGTGCGCTCACCCTGCTCCCCATGGTCTCCTCCGCGTGTGGCGTCGCTCCATGCTAACGCCGTGCGCCCCGGGACGGAACCTCCCGCCGCTTCAGCTCAGCGACTCGCGCGCCAGGATCGCCCCCACCGCCTCCCCCGGCACCGCGCGCGAGACCAGGAACCCCTGCGCGAAGCGGCAGCCCAGGGCGCCCACCTCCGCGAGCTGCGTCTCCGTCTCCACGCCCTCGGGAATGGCCTCGATCCCCAGGTTCTCGGCCAGCGCCACGATGGTGTGCAGCACCTGCGGGCGCTGGCTGGCCCGGCCGATGCGGCCCACGAAGGTGCGGTCGATCTTCAGCGCGTCCAGCGGCAGGTCGTGCAGCCAGTCCAGCGAGGAGAACCCCGTCCCGAAGTCGTCCAGGTGCAGCCGCACCCCCAGCCGCCGCAGCTCGCGCAGCACGCGCGTGGCGTTGCCGGGGTCCTCGCCGATCATCCCCTCCGTCACGTCCAGCCGCACCGTCCCCGCCCGCACCCCCGCGTCGCGCATGGCGCCGTGCACCAGCTCGGCGAGCCCCGGCCCCAGGAACTGCTGCCCGGAGAGGTTCACGCTCATGGTGAGCGGCTCGGCGCGGGGAAAGCGGTCCTGCCACTCCCGGAGCCGCTCCATGGCCTCGCGCATCACCCACTCGCCGATGGGGAAGATGAGGCGCGTCTCCTCGGCCACGGGGATGAACTCGCCCGGGGCCATCAGGTCCTCGCCGCGGCGCCAGCGGAGCAGGGCCTCCAGCCCCGTCACGCGCCGCGTGTCCACCGCGAACATGGGCTGGTAGTGCAGCTCCAGCTCGCCGCGGTCCAGCGCGCGGCGCAGGTCGCTCTCCAGCCGCAGGCGGTGCAGCGCCTCGGCGTGCATCTGCCGGTCGAAGATCTCGTACGGCACCAGACCCGACGCCTTGGCCCGGTACATGGCCATGTCCGCGTTGCGCAGCACCTCGGCCGGATCCTCGGCCGCCGGCGTGCCCAGGACGATGCCGATGCTGGGGACCGTCACCATATCCTGCCCGGCCAGTAGCATGGGGGCGCCCACGGCGGCCCGGATGCGCTCGGCCACGCGGGTGGCGTCGGGAAGCCCGTCCACGTCCTCGAGCAGGACCGCGAACTCGTCGCCGCCGAAGCGCGCCACGGTGTCGGCCTCGCGCACCGAGGCGGCCAGCCGGCGGGCGACCTCCACCAGGAGCTCGTCGCCCACCCCGTGGCCCAGGGAGTCGTTGACGACCTTGAAGCGGTCCAGGTCCAGGAAGAGCACCGCGAACAGCCCGCGCTTGGGGCGGCGGACGCACGCGTGCCGCAGCCGCTCCAGGAAGAAGAGGCGGTTGGGCAGTCCGGTGAGCGCGTCGTGGCGGGCGTCGTGGAGGAGCCGCTCCTCCAGGCTGCGGCGGTCGGTGACGTCGTGCACCACCGCCACGATCCCCGTCACCTCGCCGGCGGCGTCGAGGTACGGGAAGTGGACGGCGTCGGCCCAGCGCGGCTCGCCGTCCTCCAGCGCGGGGTACGGCACGTCCGCGGAGCGCACCGTCTCGCCCGCCAGGGCGCGGTCGTGCACCAGGGCCAGCGGTCCGTCGCGCAGCCCGGGAAAGACGTCGTAGCAGTACCGGCCCAGGACGTCGGCGGCGGGGATGCCGGTGAGCCGCTCCTGGTAGGCGTTCCAGAGGCGGAACCGCAGGTCGCGGTCCAGCACCACGATGCCCGTGCTCTCGGTGCCGGCGAGCGCGGCCAGGAAGGCGGCCGGGTCGGGCGCCGCGGCGCGCGGGGAAAGACGTGGCGGGGACGGCGGACCGGCGGGGGTGGGCTCCAATGCGGGGCACGAAGCGCGGCAGGGTGTCGCGCGCGCCACCGGGCGGCGGCGCGCGGCGACGAAGATACTGCTCCGGCCACACCGTCCGGAAGCGGGGCGCGCGGGAGCGCCACACACCGGCCAAACCGCGTCGGGAAAGGAACCTGGAATCCTCCTTTCGCGGCCGGGGTACCATCCCCGTCCGCATCGGCGCCGGGGCTGGCCGCTGCGGGCCCGCGGGCATTAGCTTGGAATGGTGCCCCCCTCCCGCCCCACTTCGATCCCGTGCGACCATGCTGAACGCCGTTCCCACCCCCGCCGCGACGGTGGACCTGTCCCTGCTGGAGCGGCTCGTGGACGAGGTGGAGACCGTCTTCCGCGGCAAGCGCGAGACGGTGCGCCTGGCCCTGGCGGCGCTGCTGGCGCGCGGCCACGTGCTGTTCGAGGACATTCCCGGCGTGGGGAAGACGACGCTCGCCCGCGCGGTCACGGCGGCGCTGGGGCTGGAGTTCCGCCGCATCCAGTTCACCAGCGACCTGCTCCCCTCCGACGTGCTGGGCGTCTCCGTCTACAACCCGCGGACGCACGAGTTCGAGACGCGCCCCGGCCCCATCTTCACGCACGTGGTGCTGGCGGACGAGATCAACCGCGCGCCGCCGCGCACGCAGAGCGGGCTGCTGGAGGCCATGCAGGAGGGGCGCGTCACCATCGACGAGCGCAGCCACGACCTTCCGCGCCCGTTCCTGGTGATGGCCACGCAGAACCCGCTGGAGCAGCACGGCACCTATCCCCTCCCCGAGAGCCAGCTCGACCGCTTCCTGATGCGCCTCTCCATCGGCTACCCCGACGCGGCCGACGAGCGCGGGGTGCTGATGCAGTCGATGAGCGTCTCCGACGCGGTCGACCACGTGCGCCCCGTCCTGGGCCCGTCGCAGGTGCTCGCGCTGCAGGAGCGGGTGGAGGCGGTGCACGTGGAGCCGGCGCTGGTGGACTACGTGATGGGGATCGTGACGGCCACGCGCAGCACCCCGCGCCTGCGCGCCGGCGCCAGCACCCGCGCCGCGATCGCGCTCTTCCGCGCCGCGCGCGCGTACGCGCTGGTGGAGGGGCGCGAGTTCCTGGTGCCCGACGACGTGCGCCGCCTGGTGATCCCCGTCCTGGCCCACCGTCTCCTCCCCGCCGGCGCCTCGGGCGCGACTGGCGAGGCGTACGCGGAGGCCGTGTCGGTGCTGGAGGAGATCGCGTCGTCGGTCGAGGTGCCGGTGTAGGCGGGCGGGCGAGCGGCAGAGGGAGGCCCTCACCCGGCGGGCTCGGTCGGGCATTGGTGCGTCTCCTCCGCGTACCCGGGAGCCCGCCACCCTCTCCCGCAAGCAGGAGAGGGAACGGTATGGTCGCGATGAGCACGTCCTGAGACCTGTTGCGGAGGAACCGCTGGGCTGGAGTCCCGGCGGGATGTTTGTGGGATTCAGCCGGCGGCTTTGCACCCGGAACGCGGACGCAGCTCGGTGCTCGACGCTCGGTGCGACCGCGGTGCCCGAGCATCGGTGCCGGAACCTCAATGCGATGGCAGCACGGAGCGGTTGGCACATTTTGGGATCAACCGAGCAACCACCAGGCAAGAGGCTCGACGTCCCTAGTGTAGTGATTCCAAAGTTCGCTTAGCCTTCTCGACCTTGTCGAGGATGTGCTGAACGGAGGCGGTCCAGACGAACGGCTTAGGTTCCTCATTGCGGTGATCGATGTAGGCGGTGATCGCCGCAACCAGCTCCGCCAC
>JASLAX010000239.1 GCA_030146875.1 Longimicrobiaceae bacterium | reverse complement strand
GCGGGCGGGCGCTGCAGCGCGGAGAAGTACGCCGCCGGGGTGGGGACGTCCGCCACGCCCACCCCCGGCGCGCGCAGGTCGCCCACCACGCCCACGACCGTGTACGGCTCGCCCTGCAGGGAGCGCAGGCGGATCGTCTTTCCGATCGGGTCCGCGGTGGGGAAGAGCTCCTCCGCCAGCCACAGGTTGATCACCACCGCGCCCGGGGCCCCGAGCCGGTCCCCCGCCCCCAGCTCGCGCCCGGCCAGGAGGGGCGCCCCGGCCTCCCGGAAGAAGCCGGGGGATACGGCGTGCTGCCGCACCGTCATCCAGCTCACCGGCATCACCACCGAGGCGCGGACGCACTCGCGGCAGATGCCGACCAGGCGCTCCGGCGTCCCGATCCCCTGCCAGGCGCCGGGCGAGGCCAGGATCGACGCGCGGGCCCCGGGCACCCCGCCGGCGCCGTCCAGCACCGAGGCGTAGAACGCCGCCGCGTCCGCCCGCCCCGCGCCGGCGGGCGCGCGCACCTGCGCCACCAGCGTGTCGCGCCCGTCCAGCGTCTGCGCCCCCGCGTCCGCGGCCGGGAGGCGGGCGCGCAGCAGCAGCGCGGCGGAGAGGAGCAGCGCGGTGGACACGGCGATGGCCGTGCCCGTGAGCCACGCGCGCGTCCGCTCCTCGCCCGGGCCGCCGGTGGACCAGCGCCCCGTCCCCACCACGCGCGCCAGGTCGCGCCGCCCCGCTCGGCCCACGGGAAGCAACGACGCGGCCAGCACCGCCAGCAGCGGGAGCCCCGCCCCGAACGCGAGCGCGATCGGCGTCGGCCCCGGGCGGCCCCAGGGGGCGGCCCCGTCGGGCCAGGTGGTGCCCAGCGCCGCCAGCGCCACGAAGGTGAGCGGCACGCCCAGCCCGGCGCCCAGCGCGGCCAGCAGGGCCCCCTCGGCCGCGAGCTGCCGCGCGATGCGCCCGCGACCCGCGCCCAGCGCCGCCCGCATCGCCAGCTCCTGCCGCCGGGCCGCGGCGCGGGAGAGGAGGAGGAGCACGACGTTCGCCGCGGCGATCGCCGTCCCCAGGCCGCCGGCCCAGCGGGCCACGCGGAGCAGCGTGTCCATCCCCCGGTCCTGCCCGCGCGCCAGGGTCCGCGGCGTGCCCTTCCTCCACCCCACCTCCACCGCCGCGCGCGGAGGCTCGGCCAGGGCGGCGGGATCGGGGTCGCCGGCCGCGGGCAGGGCGTGGGCGATCCCCACCAGCCCCGACTCCGAGCGGGCGCGCGCCTCCCCCCGCTCCGCCAGCGTCAGCGCCGCCGTGCCCAGCGCGATCCCCACCGCCAGGGTGAGGGTCGCGGCGGCGGCGAAGAGCGGCGAGCGGCGCAGCGCGCGGGCGGCGTGGCGCAGGTCCAGCGCCGCGTCGGAGAGGAGCGAGAGAGAGGGCGTCATGCGCCGATCCGGGTGCGGGAAGGGGAGAGGAGACCGGGGACGTCCGACGGCAGCCCCACCGCCAGCCGGGCCGCCGCGCGCCCGCAGAGGGCGCCCAGCACGTTGCCGGTGCCGCTGTAGCCGCCGGCCGCCCACACGCCGGGGCGCACCTCCGCGAGCAGCGGCAGGCCGTCGTCCGTGTAGCCCACGCAGGCGGCCCAGCGGTGCGTGACCGGCGCGCGCACCCCGATGCGCTCGCGGAGGAACCGCTCCAGCTCGCGCTGCACCTGGTCACCGGGCACCGGGTCGTGCGTCCACTCGCCGGGGCCGCCGCGGTCGCGGAAGCCGCCCAGCGCCACGCGGCCGTCCGGGAGCTGCTGCCAGTACTCGTAGCCCCAGCGGTGGTAGACGGGACGGGGGATGCGGACCTCGGGCGCCGGCCCCGTGGCCAGCATCTGCAGACGCGCGGTGCGGACGCGCTCCGCCGTCTCCGGGAGCAGGAGGTCCAGCCGGCCGTCCACCGCCACGACGACGGCGCCGCAGCGCACGCGCCCCTCCGGCGTCTCCACGCTCGTGGCGGAGAGGGAGAGCGCGGGCGAGCGCTCGAAGAGGCGCGCCCCGCGCTCCACGGCGCGGCGCGCCAGGATGCGGCAGCGCCGCAGCGGCTGGAAGCTCCCGTCGCGGGGGAAGAGGAGGCCCGTTCCCTCCGGACCCGCGTAGGCCTCCACGGGCAGGTCCTCCGCCCGCATGGCGGCGAGCTGCGCGGCGCAGTCGGCCTCCTCCTCCGCGTCCGCGGCGATGCGGACGGAGCCCACCCGGCGCACGGCCTCGGGCGCGGCGGCCTGGATGCGGTCCATCTCCTCCAGCGTGCGGCGGTAGAGCTCCGCCGCGCGAGCGCCCCAGCGCGCCGCCGCCTCGTGGTGGAAGGGCGCCAGCCCGGCGAGCAGGAAGCCGCCGTTGCGCCCCGCCGCCCCGCCCGCCACCGCGCCCGAGTCGACGCCCACGACGGAATGTCCGGCGTCCAGGAGCTCCTCCACCGCGGAGAGCCCCGAGCCCCCGAGGCCGACGACGCAGACGTCCGCCTCCGTCTCGCCACGCAGGGTGGGAAGGTGCTCCCACTCGCCGTCGTCCCAGACCGGGACGTTTTCCGTCATCTCGCTGGCTCCGTTCTGGTCATCCCCGGAAGCTACGCGCCGCCCGCCGCGGCGTCACGCTCCGCGAGCAGCGCGCGCAGCGAGGCCAGGGTGTCGGCCTCCTCCGCGGGCTTGTCTTGGCGCCAGCGGGCCATGCGGGGGAAGCGGACGGCAACGCCGGAGCGGTGGCGGGGGCTGAGCTGGATGCCCTCGAACGCAAGCTCGAAGACCAGCTCCGGCTTCACCTCGCGGACGGGGCCGAAGCGGTTCAGCGTGTTGCGGCGCACGAAAGCGTCCACCCGGCGGATCTCCTCGTCCGTCAGGCCGCTGTACGCCTTGGCGAAGGGGACCAGGCGACGCTCGTCGTCCCACACGGCGAAGGTGTAGTCGGTGTAGAGCGAGGCGCGCCGGCCGCTGCCGCGCTGGGCGTAGATCAGCACCGCGTCGACCGCGAACGGCTCCACCTTCCACTTCCACCAGTCGCCGCGCTTCCGCCCCACCCGATAGGGCGAGTCGAGGCGCTTCAGCATCAGCCCCTCGGCCCCGCGCTCGCGAGAGCCCGCGTGCGCCGCGCGGACCCCGTCCCACCCGCCGCCCTCCGCCCCCGCCAGCGGGGAGAGGAGGAAGCGCCCCGCGCCGGCCGGGAGCGCGGCGAGCAGCGCCTCCAGCCGCGCCCGTCGCCACGCCAGCGGCCGCTCGCGCACGTCCTCTCCCCCGTCCTCCAGCAGGTCGTACACGACCAGGTGCACCGGGACCTCGGCCAGGATCCTGGCGCCCAGCGTCTTGCGCCCGATGCGCCGCTGGAGCTGCGCGAACGGCAGCGGCATCCCGTCCCGCCACGGCAGCAGCTCGCCGTCCAGCACGGTGCCCTCGGGCAGCAGGGAGGCGGCCTGGGCCACCTCGGGGAAGCGCTCCGTGACCAGCTCCTCGCCGCGCGACCAGATCCACGTGGTTCCCGCGCGGCGAACCACCTGGGCGCGGATGCCGTCCCACTTCCACTCCGCCACCCACTCGCCGGCGTCCGCGCCCAGCGTCTCGGGGCCGCCCTCCAGCGCGTGCGCCAGGTAGAAGGGATAGGGGCGCGACGCGTCCGCGTCCGTGGTGTCCGCGCCCAGCAGGCGGGCGTAGGTCTCGGGTGTGGGCTCCCAACTCCCCATCAGCCGGTGCGCCACCGCGGCCTCCTCCACCCCGCCCACCCGGGCGAGGGCGCGGACCAGCAGGCCCTGCGAGACGCCGACGCGGAAGGAGCCGGTGATCAGCTTGTTCCAGACGAACGCCTGCGGCCCGTCCAGCTCCGCCCACGAGGCGAGCAGGGCGCGGCGCTGGGTGTCCTCGTCCTCGCCGCGCAGGGTGAGGAGGCGGTCCTCGATCCAGGCGTGCAGGGGCAGGTCGCTGGCGGAGCCGCTGGGCGGCAGGAGCAGCGCGATGGTCTCGGCCAGGTCGCCCACGGAGTCGTAGCACTCGCCGAAGAGCCACTCCGGCGTGCCGGTGGCCTCCATCGCCCACTCCGCCAGCTTGCGCGCGCCCACCAGCCGCTTGGGGCGGCGCCCGCTCAGGAAGTGGACGGCCCACGCGGCGTCCTCCGGCGGCGTGGCGGCCAGGTAGCGCGCCAGCGCGTCGACCTTCTCCGAGGTCTTGGTCGTCTCGTCGAGCGAGGCGTAGAGGGCGGCGAAGGACTTCACGGGCGGGAGGAACAGCGGAAGGGGCTGCGCCTGTACACGGTGGTCAGGCGAGCTGGACGTGCGGGTACCGGATTATCTTCTCGTCTGCGGTCAGGAGTGCCGCGGCGAGAACTCGCGCGGTGGCGACGATGATCTGGTCGGCCGGGTCTCGGTGAAATTCGCCAGGCAACTCCGTCGACTCGGCAGCGATGCGCGGAGACAGCTCCAACAGACGAACTCCAGGATAGGAGAGAGCGCGGTCCAGCCACTCCCCGATAGGGTACGACAGAACGATCCGACCCATCTGGACCAGCTTCGCCACCTCCCAGCAAGAGATGACGCTGACTCCCAGGCCGGCCGTCTCGTGCGCCGAGATGGTCTGTTGCTGTGCGGTTGTAAGTCTCGCGTCACCATGGACCCACCACACCCAGATGTGGGTGTCGAGCACGATCACTGGAGCGCCTGCCAGTCATCGCCTGCCACCGGCGACGTTGGATCGTGGTACTGGAGCGGTGTCCCACGCAGCGGGTACCGATCCTCCCGAACACGTCGCTCCTCCGCCAGCACGATGATCTCGACGTCCTCACCCGGTTCGAAGGGCAGGTTATCCAGCTTCAGAGTACCGTCGGCGGACACCTGGCTGTGAATTCGGTAGGCCTGTGCCATGGCTTCTCCTGTGATGTGCCGCGAGCACGCTACGCTGCCGTTCCAAATCTTCCGGGGCACCGCCCCGAATTTATCTGCACGCAGTCGAAGAATAACGAGGTACCCGGCACCGGGGAACCAGATCCGCACGTGGGACTCACCCCCTACCCGCCGCCACCACCGTGTTGTGGAACGCCGCGACACGCCAGTCGTGCCCCTCCCGCACGAGCACCAGCGTCTGCCGGGCACGGTGCTCGCCGGCCATGGGGCCCGAGGGCGCGGAGAGGTCGCCGGTGGAGTGCGCGACGATCACCCCGTCCGCGATCTGCCGCGCGTCCGTCACCTGGTAGCGGATGCTGCTGCCGCGGTAGACGGTATCGAAGATCCCCTGGTGCCCGTGGGCGATGGCGTCGCGGCCGCGGTGATGGTCGCCGCGGATGTCCACGAAGTCCGCGTCCATGGTGAACGGCGCGGCGAACCCCCCGCCCGCCGCCGCGTTCCAGGCCCGCTCCAGCCGCTCCACGATTCCGCCCGCGACCTCTTCCGGCGTTCCGTCCATCTGCGCTCTCCCTCGGCTGCTCGTGAGCGGGGCCCCCAGCCCCGGTTTCGTTCGCTCCGTCCACGGGCGGCATGGGCCCGTGCGTCCGCATGTTGCTTCGTTCGCGAGCGTTTCGGCCAAGTCGCTGGCTACGCACAACCTTCTTCCGCCGCCGTGCCCTGTAGGCCACGACCGTCTTCCCCTTTCCCACCGATCTGCAGAGCCCGCAAAACCTGCCGGACGCAGCCGCCCTTCAGGCCAGGCGCGCCAGCCGCTGACGCAGGTCCTGGGGTGAGACGAACACGATCCGCCGGCCCGAGCCTTTCTCCCTCTCCAGCAGCCCCGCCTCGGCCAGCGCGAGCAGGTCGGCGCGCGCCGTGGCATAGCTGACGTTGTGCGCATTGCGGTGGGAGTCGGTGGTATAGCGGAACCGCGGGTGCTTCATCGCATGGCGTACCAGGCCGAGCTGCCGGTGGTTCAGCTGCTCCCGCAGCAGCACGGAGCGCCGGACCAGCTCCCGGGTCTCCTGCAGCTCCTGCTGCTTCCTGGCCAGGTACGCGTGCAGCTGGTCGATGGCGCGGAGGATCACGCGCATCTGGTGGAGCAGGAAATAGGTCAGGTCGTTCTCGTCGGTCTCCGTGTAGAGGAATGCGCGGCCGTACGCGCCGGGTGCCGCCCTCAGGATGCGGGAGATCGAGACGTACTCGGCGAGCCAGTACCCCTCCCGTGCCATCGACCAGTAGAAAAGGGCGCGAGCAGTCCTTCCGTTCCCGTCGACGAAGGGGTGATCGTAGGCAAGCCAGAAGTGGAGCACGATCGCGCGTACCACGGGATGGATGAAACCCGCCTCCTCCCCCGTGTTGGCGAAGTCGCACATGCTCTGGAGCCGACCGGGAAGCTCGTCCCAGCGCGGCGGCACGTGGAGCGTGTTGCCGGACTGGTCCACCACGTGGATCTCCTCACCAGCCGCTCGGAAGCGACCCACCGCGTCGGTGTCGTCCAGGGCTCCCTCGGTGAGCACGCGATGCAGCTCCAGGACGATACCCGGGGTGAGCGGCGTGCCCGCGATCCTGCGCAGGAAGAGGAGCGCCTGGTAGTTGTTGGCGATCATCCGCTCGTCGCGCGTCTCGGGCGCGCGACCTCGCTGGATCATGTCCTTGGCCACCTCCCGCGTGGTGGAGGCGCCTTCGAGTTGGCTGGACGTGATCGCCTCCTCCATGATGGACTTGAGGAGGTAGGTGTCTCGGATCTGCGGGTTCGTGATCTCCTCGGCCGCGCGGATCTGGCCGCTGGCGTTGCGGTCGATCCTCATCAGCATCTGCTGCGCGATGTCCGGCACGCAGTACGAGAAAGGCCGTCCCAAGCGATCCCGGAGGGGCAGCTTGGCGGAGATCTGGCGTCGTGCGGAGCGGATCGCGAACCACCACTCCTCCAGGGAGATGTCGTCCGGCGGCGTAAGGTGCCGCAACGTGTCCCAGTGACGGTACTTCCCACCGGGTGCCACGCCGATTCCCGGGCCGAGGACCCGCACGAGTCGCGCTGGGTCGGCCGCGAGCTTCACGATCAGCTCGCCCGGGTCGGGAGGGGCCATCGGGAGCTTCATGGACGCAGAGGGGGGAGAGGGACGGCGGTGAATTATCATTCTATTATCAATTTATCCAGAATTGATAATAACTTCACAATACGCAACTCAGCCCTCGCCGGCGCTCTCCGCATCACCCGCCTCCGCCGTCTCGCCCGGTCCGTCCTCCCCCGCCACCTCCGGCTCCCGGTCGTCGGCCTCGCCCTCCCAGCGCGACGCGACGGCCACGGCCTGCAGGCCGTGCTCGCGCAGCCAGCGGACCACCGGCTCGCGGTAGCCGTGCGTGACCCAGACGCACCCCGCCTCCGTCGCCTGGATCGCGGCGAGGAGCGACGGCCAGTCCACGTGGTCGGACAGCACGAAGCCGCGGTCCACCGAGCGCCGCCGGCGGTGGCCGCGCACCCGCATCCACCCCGACGCGAAGGCGGTGGAGACCGCGCCGAAGCGCCGCATCCACGGTGTGCCGTTGGCGGAGGGCGGCGCGATCACCAGCGCCCCGGCCTTGTCGCTCCCCTTCGGCGCCGTCCCCGCGTACGCCGTGGGCGGCAGGGCGACGCCCGTCTCTCGGTAGTCGCGGGAGAGGCGATCCACCGCGCCGTGCTCGTAGATGGGGCCGATGGAGGGGTCCACGCCGGCCAGCAGGCGCTGCGCCTTCCCCAGCGCGTAGGCGAAGAGCATGGAGGCGCGCCCCGCCGCCGCGTTGGCGCGCCACCACGCGTCGATGGCCGCGAAGGTCTCGCGCTGCGGCGCCCAGCGGTAGATGGGGAGCCCGAAGGTGCTCTCGGTGACGAAGGTGTGGCAGCGCACGGGCTCGAACGGCGTGCAGGTGGGGTCCGGCTCCGTCTTGTAGTCGCCCGATACCACCCACACCTCGCCGCGGTGCTCCACCCGAACCTGCGCCGATCCCAGGATGTGCCCGGCGGGGTGCAGGGAGACGCGCACGCCGCGCACCGTGATCGGGCGCCCGTAGGCCAGCGACTCGATGCGCGCGTCGGCGCCCAGCCGCGTGCGCAGCACGCGCTCGCCCTCGGTCGAGCCCAGGTAGCGGCGCGAGCCCCAGCGCGCGTGGTCGCCGTGGGCGTGCGTCACGATGGCGCGGTCCACCGGCATCCACGGGTCCACGTGGAAGTCGCCGGCCTCGCAGTACAGGCCCCGGTCGGTGATGCGCAGCAGCATGGGGCAAGATCGCCCCGCGGGGGCGCCGCGGGCAAGCGCGGTGTGAAAGGCGGGATGGCGCGTGCCGCGGCCGCGGCCTATGTTGTGCGCCGGTGCGCCCTTCGGGGCCGGGGCCGGGCGAGACGAACGACGACGGGAGACGGACGATGATCCTGAGGCGCTTCTACGACGACGGGCTGGCGCAGGCATCCTACCTGGTGGCGTGCCAGGCGACCGGCGAGGCCCTGGTGGTGGATCCCAACCGCGAGGTGCGGCGGTACCTGGACGCCGCCGCCGCGGAGGGGGTGCGCATCACCCACGTCACCGAGACGCACGTGCACGCCGACTTCGTCTCCGGCGCGCGCGAGCTCGCCGCGCTTGCGGGGGCACGGCTCCTCCTGTCGGGAGAGGGCGACGCGGGGGCGGGCTACGCCTACGGCCGCGAGGAGGGCGCCACGCTGCTGCACGACGGCGACACCTTCCGCGTGGGGCGCATCCGCATCGAGGTCCTCCACACCCCGGGCCACACCCCCGAGCACCTCTCGTTCCTGGTGACCGACTGCGCCGGGGCAGACCAGCCGATGGGGCTGCTGACGGGCGACTTCGTCTTCGTGGGCGACGTGGGCCGGCCGGACCTGCTGGAGAAGGCGGTGCGCGTGGAGGGGAGCGCCGACGCCGGCGCCCGCGCGCTGTTCCGCTCGCTGGAGCGCTTCCGCGGTCTTCCCGACTGGCTGCAGCTCTGGCCCGGCCACGGCGCCGGCTCCGCCTGCGGCAAGGCGCTCGGCGCCGTGCCGCAGTCCACCGTGGGCTACGAGAAGCGCTTCAACCCCGCGTTCGCGCAGCCCGACGAGGCGTCGTTCGTGGCGTGGGTGCTCGCCGGCCAGCCCGAGCCCCCGCGCTACTTCGCGCAGATGAAGCGCATCAACCGCCAGGGCCCCGCCCCGCGCGAGGGGATCCCCCCTCCGCCCGAGCTGCCCGCGCCGGAGCTGGACGCCGCGGTCGCCGCCGGCGAGATGGTGGTGGACACCCGCCCGGCGGCCGCCTTCGCCGCGCGGCACGTGCCGGGGACCATCAACGTGCCGCTGAACCGCTCCTTCACCACCTGGGCGGGATGGCTGCTGCCGTACGACCGCCCCTTCCGCCTGATCGTGGAGCCGGGGCGGATGGAGGAGGCCACGCGCGTGCTGTCGCTGATCGGCATGGACTGCCTGGCGGGGTGGTTCCCCTCCTCCGCCGTGGACGAGCGCGCGGGAGAGCTGCAGAGCACGCCCCAGATCGGGATGCGCGAGCTGGAGGCGCGGCTGGGGCGCGGCGAGGTGACGGTGCTGGACGTGCGCTCCCGCTCGGAGTTCGACGCCGGGCACCTACCCGGCGCCCTGAACCTGCCCGTCGGGGAGCTTCCCGGCCGCCTGGACGAGGTGCCGACGGGCCGTCCCCTGGTGGTCCAGTGCCAGGGCGGCGCCCGCTCCGCCATCGCCGCCAGCATCCTGCAGGCGCGGGGCTTCGGCGACCTGGCCAACTACCCCGGCGGCTACGCCGAGTGGTCCGCGGACGGCCTGCCCACGGAGCGCGCCGCGGAGCTGGAGCCCGTCCCCGCCTGACCCTCGACGGGGGGACGAAGAGGAAGGCGGCCGTCCCCCCGGGGCGGCCGCCTTCTCGTTCTCGTCGGATTGGAGGTCCCGTGGCTCGTGGACGACGCGATGGCGCCGTCCACCGTCGTCGGAGGCTCCCGCTACGAGCCCATCCGCCTTCGCGAGCGGCGGACGACCTGCGCGGGGGTCTTGCCGCCCAGGCCGGGGTGCGGGGCGCGCTCCCACTCGCGCTGACGGGCGACCAGCACCAGGCGCAGGTCGTCCACCCGGGCGATCCCGGCGCGGATGGCCTCCTCGCGCCAGATCAGCCAGCGGCGCTGCAGCTCCCGCTCCAGCCGCGCCTCGGCGGCGCCCATCGAGGCGTCCCAGGCGCCGGCGCTCTCCATCTCCGGGTCGTGCAGCATGGCGCGCTCGTCCAGGTCCTCGTACAGCTCGTCGCGCCACTCCTCCACCTCCTCGTCCCACCACACGTCGCCGGGGCAGCTCTCGTAGCGCGCCTGGTACGGCTCGCGGTCGGTCAGCAGCGCCTCGGCCCAGGGCCAGCGGACCCCCTGGTCCCGCGTGGCGAAGCGGAAGAAGCGGCGCAGCGACCCCGGGAGCGCCATGGCGCGCGAGCGGGCGTCCAGCGCCTTGCGGGGGAACCAGTCGTACAGGAAGACGCGCAGGTCGAACTCCGTGGCGGCGCGCAGCGGCACCTGCTGGGTCAGCGCCAGGAAGTCCACCCACGCCCGCGCGTTCCCCACGTGGCGCCGCACGGTGCTCTCGGAGAGCCCGTCCGCGCGCAGGGCGGCCTCGAAGCGGTTCACCACGGCGCTCTCCTCCTCGTCCAGCCGCTCCGGGTCGGGCGGGTCCAGCGCGGCGTCCGCGTCGGCGCCGGGGCCCTCGGGGCCGCCGGGGCGCACCTCGCGGGGCGGGTCCCAGAGCGGCGCCTCGTCGGCGGAGAGGAGGCCGGCCTCGTAGCAGAGCTCCAGCCCGGTGGCGGGGTCGCGCCAGCGCAGCGGGGCCCAGCGCTCGGTTCCGCCGTCCAGCGCGCCGCCGTGCGCCGCGACCATCGCCGGCACCCCGCGCAGGATGGCCTCCAGGTCGGCCGCGTCGCGCGCGGTCAGGGCGCGCGCCGGGGGGCTGAGGGGGAGCAGCACGGGCCAGGCGTCGGGGCCCGAGACCTCCCACCCCGCCTCGCGAACCTCGCGGCGCATGGGCACGGGGAGCGTCTTTCCGCGCACGAAGCCCAGGGAGAAGACGGCGCCGCGAAGCTCCTCGATCGCCTCCAGCGGGTGCTCGGCCTCCATCCAGGTCAGGCAGTCGGCCAGCTCCGCGAAGAGCAGCAGGCCGGCCTCCCCCCCGCCGCGCCCGGTGAGGGAGATCACCCAGCTCCGCCCCTCCGCCGTCTCGGCCAGCAGCAGGTGCGAGTCGCCCAGCGCGTCCCACGGCGCGGCGCGGTGGAAGGCCGCCGCGGCGCGGAAGAGCGAGGCCACCCGGGCCGGCGGGAGCCCCCACCCCGCCCAGGTGGGCGGCGCGGCGAACGCCGCGAAGGGAGAGGCGCGGGAGAGGTGCTCCAGCAGCGCCTCGGCGGCCTCGTCCAGCCCCGGCAGGGTCGCGCCGGAGACGACGCGCACGTCGCGGGCGGCCATCTCCTCGCCCAGCCGCTCCGCCACCGCGGCGTCGCGCACGTGCAGCTCCTCGGGGAGCAGCCCCAGGTCGCGGCTGGCCGCCAGCACGGCGCGCTCCAGGGTGGCCGCCACGTCCGCCGCGGCGGAGGGGATGCGCGTGAGCAGGTCGGCCTGCACCACCACCGGGCCGGCGGTCACCAGCAGCGCAGCGGCGTCGGGCCCGCGCCGCCCGGGCGAGGCCAGGCGGACCACGTCGGCGGCCCAGACCAGGGCCGCCGGCGCCGCCTCCACCAGGATCCGCAGGGCCTCCTGGCTGTCGACCTCGCGGCGCGCCCGGCGGGGCGCGCGCGTGGGCTGGCAGCAGTCGGCGTAGCTCTTCCCCGAGCCGCAGGGGCAGGGTCGGTCTCGGCCCGGACGCATCTGACTTCCCTCCTGTGGGTGGCCGCACCGCGGGGCGCCCGCGGCGCCCTGTGGGGTCCAATGGTAGGGCATCTCGTTGCCCCGCGCCATCCTTGCGCGCGCCGCGGGGGCGGGCGCCCGGTGCGCGGGGGCGGCGCGAACCTTCCCGCCCCTCAGCCCGCGCCGGGCCCTTTCCGCCGCCGGGCGGGCACCGCGCGCAGCGACCCGGACACGGGGGCGCGGAAGTCCTCCACCCCGCCCAGCGAGCCCGGCTCCAGCCGGAACGCGCGCTCCGCCAGCCGCGCGTCCAGCACGTGGCCCTGGTCGTCCAGGATCAGCGGCAGGCGGTGCCCCTTCAGCCGCACGGTGAACCAGGGGGCATTCACCGTGTGCTTGGCCGTGGTCATCCGGCCGTGGTGGAACGCGCTCGCCTCGACCTCGCCTGGCCGGATCACCCGCCTCGAGCCGCCGAACGGGCCTGCGTGGCGCACGTGGACGGTCCCGTCCTCCGCCACCTGCGCCCGGCGGATGTAGAGGCGGCCGTAGAGGAGGATGCCCGCCGTGGCCGCCAGGCCGAACCCCCAGGCGAACGCGTAGGTCCACCACCCGTCCTGCGCCGCGATCTCCGGCGTCTTGGGCGATCGGGAACCGATGTACGGGATCCAAGCCAGGAACAGGCTGAACGCCGGGATCAGCCACATCATCGCCTGCACCTTCTTTCCCTGCCATCCCGCGTCGTAGACGGTCTTCATCCGGATCCTCGGTCGTATGGGTCGGTGGGGAGCGGGCGGCGGCGCGCGGGCCCGGCCCGGAGCGAGCCGGACACGGCGGCGCGGGACGCCGGCCCGCCCAGGGTGCCGGGCTCCAGCCCGAAGGCGCGCTCCGTCGCGGCGCGGTCGGCGAAGTCGCCGTGGGGGTCCAGGATCGGCGGCAGGCCGCGGCCGCGGAGGTGCACGTCGTACCACGAGGGGCCGCTCCTCACATGGGCCCAGCGGGCGCCCACCACGTCGCCGGGGCGCAGCACCCGCGCGGCGCACGTACAGGCGGGCGTACACGGCCGCCCCGCCGCCGAAGAGAAGGGCGCCGCCCGATGGCGCTCCGGCCGTTCTCCCCCACGGTGCGCCGGGCGGGCGGCGCGGTCAAGGATCCCCTTGCGCCGCCCGCCGGACCGGCGAGTACGGGACGTGCAGTCCGGCTCCGCTCGGCCCCGCCGCGCGACGACCGCGCGGGCGGGGGGCACGACCGCCGACGGCGCGGAGGCGCGAAGATGGATCATCGGAACCCGGCGCTCCCGGGGGTGGAGCTGCGCGAGGACGACCTGGAGCCCCAGCAGGGGCTGCACGTCACCGCGCTGGTGGTGCGCGCGGCGGCGGTGGTGGTGCTGCTGCTGGCGCTGGGGCAGTTCGGCTACTGGTGGATGAACCGTCCGCCCGAGAACGTGGGCATCGGCGTGCTGATCGGCGACACCATCCGCCTGATCGTCTTCGCGGCGCTGCTCTGGGCCGCCGGCGACCTGGCCTCGCTGCTGGTGAAGACGCACTACGACGTGCGCGCCGCCCGCATCCTGATCGCGCGGCAGACGTACATGATGAAGCAGATGGGGATCTCGAGCGGCGAGCTGGCGCCGCGCCTGCCGGAGGGCGAGCGCCGGGCGGAGGACGCGTCCGGGGCCGCCGTTCCCTGACCCGGACCGGAGGGACCGCGGTGCGGGCCGAGCGGGTGCGCGCGAAGGCGGTGCGAGCGGCGGCGGGGCTGACGCTGGCCGCCCTGGCGCTGGGCGCGGCCGCGTCCGTGGTGGGGGCGCAGGGGCGCAACCCCTTCGCCGGGCGGCGGCTCTACGTGGACCCCGCCTCCGCCGCGCGGCGGCAGGCGGACGCCTGGGCGCGCTCGCGCCCCGCCGACGCGGCGGCCATGCGCCGCATCGCCGAGCAGCCGCAGGCCAAGTGGATCGGCGACTGGATGCGCGACCCCCGGCGCGAGATCGACGCCATCGTCTCGCGGATGGTGGCCGCGGGCGCCCTGCCCGTGCTGGTGGCCTACAACGTCCCCAACCGCGACTGCGGCCTGTACTCCCGCGGCGGCGCCCGCGGCGCCGACGGGTACCGCCGCTGGATCCGCGACGTGGCCGCGGGGATCCGCCGCCGCCCCACCGTGGTGATCCTGGAGCCGGACGGCATCGCCGCCATCGACTGCCTGCCCATCCGCCTGCAGGACGAGCGCTACCTGCTGCTGCAGGAGGCCGTGCGCACGCTCAAGGCCGCCGGCGCCTACGTCTACATCGACGCCGGCAACGCCAACTGGAAGCAGCCCCCCGAGATCGCCACGCGCCTGCGGAAGGCGGGGATCGCGGAGGCCGACGGCTTCGCCCTGAACGTCTCCAACTTCCACGCGCTGGGGCCCAACCTCTCCTACGGCGAGCGGGTGAGCCGCCTGGTGGGCGGCAAGCACTTCGTGGTGGACACCTCGCGCAACGGGCGCGGCACCCCCGTGGTGCGCGAGTGGTGCAACGCGCGCGGCCAGGCGCTGGGCCGCGCGCCCACCACCAGCACCGGCCACCCCCTGGCCGACGCGTACCTGTGGATCAAGACGCCGGGCCAGTCCGACGGCACCTGCAACGGCGGCCCGCGCGCGGGCGAGTGGTGGGCCGACTACGCCCTGGAGCTCTCGCGCGCGGCCGAGGTGCTGGGGAGCATGCTGCCGCGCTAGATTCCGAAGACCTTCCCCACCTTCTTCAACCCCTTCGAGGTCGTCTTCCCCACGTCCTTCGCCACGCTGGTGGCCCCCTTCGCGGCGTCGTTCGCCACGTTGGTCACCGTCTGCGTGGCGGTGTTCGTCGCGCTGGTGACCGCCCTGGTCGCGTCGCTGGCCGCGCTGGTGATGCCCTTCACCATCCGGTCCGCCTCCTGCCTGCTCTGGTCGTAGACGGAGACCATGCTGTTGCTCACCACGTCCACCCCGTAGTTCGCCGCCTTCATCGCGTCCGACGCCACCTGCGCGGTGGCGCCGAAGCCCACCCGCAGCGCCTTCGCGGTCTCGTCGGCGGTGAACTCCGCCGCCTTCATGGCGCTCGCCGCGGCCTTCTCGCCGCAGCGGTAGGCCGAGTTCAGCGCCTTCCCCACCTCATCGGCGGGGTACCCCGCGCCCTTCAGGATCTTCGCGGCGGCGTTCACGTCCTTGCCGAAGGTGTACCGCAGCGCGGCGCCCACGTCCTCCGCGATGTACTTCACGCTCCTCAGGACCGCGGCCGCCGTCTCGGCCGCCTTCGCGGCCGCGTAGCCGTAGGCCGCGCGGAGCGCCTTCCCCGTCTCGGCCGCGGCGTAGCCGGCGTCCTTCAGGAGCTGCGCCGCCGCCTGGTCGGGGTGGTTCAGCACGTCCTTCAGGAACCTGCCGATCTCCTCCACCGCGATGCCGGCGCCCTTCATCAGCGCCGTGGTCACCGAGTCGGCGAGCTCGTAGCCCCTGCTGAGCGCGCCGCCGATGACATTGGCGCCGTAGCCGGCAGCCTTCATCAGCCTGGCCGCGTCCTCCTTCGCCACGCCGAAGCCCTGCTTCAGCGCCCTGCCGATCGCCTCCCCCGCGTCCTTCGCGAAGTCGACGGCGCCCGAGGCCACGCTCGCGAGCCAGGCCGCGGCGTCGGCGAAGAGGTGCGCCAGGTACTTCTCCGGGGCGTCGATGATGCGCTGCTTGACCCAGTTGACCATGTCCGACAGGTCGGACGGGGCCACGGAGATGTGGAACTGCAGTGAGAAGCCGGTGCCGCCGATCTCGAAGCGCGCCGTGACGTCGGCGCCGAAGCCCCTGCGGTCCACCTGGATGGCGAGCCCGAAGTCCAGGTCCAGCGTGAGGCGCACGTCGTCGCTCACCTTCACCCCGCCCAGGTAGACGGCGCCGAAGCGCAGGTCCGCCTTCTCGCGGATTCCGATGGAGCCGCGGAAGGTGGGGTCGCTCCCGGCCCACGTCACGTCCAGCATGGCGTACGCGCCCAGGAAGCGCCCCTCCACCCGCATCTCCTGGTTGGAGACGTAGGCGCGGGCGCTCGCCAGCGACATGCCGGCCAGGGCCACGTCGGCGTCGCCGCTCAGGTAGAAGCGGCTCCCGTTCAGCGTGCCCTCCACGTTGCCGTACACGCGGAGCGGCCAGTCCCGCGGAAACAGGTCCAGCACGCCGCGGAACCACACGTCGCCGTCCACGATGCGCAGGTCGCCCGTCATGGCGCGGTGCCCGGCCACCGTGAGCTGCGTGTGCCCCTGCACCTGCAGCGCGGCGCGCTCCGGCTCCGCCGGCGCCGCGGCCAGCGACCAGCGGGCGCCGTACACCGCCGCGTCCACCTTCCCGGCGCCCAGGTCCACCATCCGCGACCCGGAGGTGTGGTCCATGTCGTACCAGGCGACCAGCCCCGTCTCCTTTCCGGTGAGCGGGAAGCTCATGTCGGCCTGGATCTGCTCGGCGGTGCGCGCCACGCTCCACACGCGCACGTCGTCGATGCTGCCGGCGAAGAAGGCGTCGCTCGTCCCCAGGTGCGAGCGGCCCACGTTCAGCTCCACCGCCTCGGCCAGCACGTTCCCGGAGACGGCGCCGCTCGCGGCCTGCACCCCGTTCACGAAGGTGCGCCAGGTGGCGCCGTCGTTGGTGATGGCCAGGTGGTTCCACTCGGCCCAGCGCACCTGTCCGGGGGCCGTGTTCCCCACCACCTCCTTCGACCCCTTGGGATCCGGCACCTGCACGTTCTTCGGCACGCCCGTCGCGAAGCTCTGGGTCACGACCGTCCCCGTGTCGACGAAGCGGTGCGACACGGCGCCGCTGCTGTTCACGTAGAGCTTGGGCGCGCGCCCGTTGCCGCCCAGCACGCACTGCCAGGCGCGGGTGGGGTTCGCGTCGGGGCGGATCCACGCCTCCACCGAGTAGGTGGGGAGCTTCCAGCGCTCGCTCCTGGGCGCGAGCGCGAAGTCGTCCTTGCCGTCGAAGATCAGCCCGTCGTGGCGCAGCCTGACCGGCTCCGCGCGCCCCGCTACGTGGAAGACGCCCGCGTTGCGCGCGCACGCGTCCGTCAGCGTCTCGCCCGCCGCCTCGCCCGGGCGCCAGAGGGAGACCAGGTCGGCTTCCGTCCCCGCCAGGCGGCGGTACATCGCCCCCTTCACCTCGTCCTCGGTGCGGGCGCGCGACCACACGCGCACCTCCGCGATGCTCCCGGGGAAGAACTGGTCGTTGGCCGCGTCGGCGGTGCGGCCGATCTGCACCGGCTCGCCGTGCACCACCAGATCGCCGTTCACCGCGCCCTCCGCCTGCTTCACCCCGTTCACGTAGGTGCGCGCCGTCTTGCCGTCGTTGGTGATCGCCACGTGCGTCCACCGGTCCCAGGCGAATACGCCGGTGGGGGTGTTCGGCGCGCCGCCGTTCCACCCGCCGCCGTCGTGGAAGCGGTGGTGCACGAATCCCGACCGGTGCAGGAAGAGCGCGTGGTTGCGACCCTTCTTCCCCACCACGCCCACCCACTCCGCCGCCGGCTGCGAGGGCCGGATCCACGCCTCCACCGTGTACGCCTTCACCCGCAGGCTGTGCGAGTCCGGCACCTCCAG
Organism: Longimicrobiaceae bacterium; assembly: GCA_030146875.1. Taxonomy (GTDB): domain Bacteria; phylum Gemmatimonadota; class Gemmatimonadetes; order Longimicrobiales; family Longimicrobiaceae; genus JASLAX01. Next base: position 14,514 of record JASLAX010000239.1, on the reverse strand, counting down.
GTAGTCGCCCTTCCCGTCCAGCGCGAGCCCCTGTAGCGAGAGCAGGTCCGAGGCGACCCAGGCCCCGTTGTGGATCACCCCGTGGTTGCGGCCGCAGACGTCCACCGCCGTCGCGCCGGTGTCGGAGTCGAAGCGCCAGCACGACACCAGGTCGCGCTCGTCGCCGGCCAGCACCGAGCGCATCTCCGCGCGGATCTCGTCGCCGGTCCGGGCGCGCTTCCACACGCGCGCCTCGGCCAGGTCCGCCTGGAGGAACTTGTCATTCGCGGCGCCGGGGACCTTGCCCATGAACAGGTCCGCCTTCAGCGCCGTCAGCCCACCGGTCACGCCGCCGCTGGCGAGCTCCACCCCGTCCAGGTACGTCTTCGCCGTGACCCCGTCGTTGGTGATGGCCAGGTGCTGCCAGCGCCCCCAGCCCACGCTCCCGCCCGGGGTGTCGGGTCCGGTGGTGCCGCTCCGCGCGTCCTTGAAGCGGTGCACGTACAGCGACGTCCGGTTGTTGATCTCCACGTAGAAGTTGCGCTGGCAGCCGCCCTGCAGCGTGTCCACGCCGAAGACCTCCAGCCACTCCCCCGACGCCTTCTGCGTGGGGCGCAGCCACACCTCCACCGTGTACTGCGGAAGGACCAGCGAGTCCGACGCGGGGACCTGCACCCACGCGTTCTTTCCGTTCAGGGAGAGGGCCTTTCCCCGTCCCGCCGCGCTCGCGGCGGCGGAGGCGATGGCGGCCGTCGACGCCTGCGGCGCGGCCGCGACGGGGGCCGAGGCGGAGACGGTCAGCGGGGAGCTCAGCTTCACCGCCCCGTCCAGCTCCAGCTCGATGGGGCCGATGGCGCCCGACATCTTGAAGCCCGTGTCGAAGCCCATCGACCCCGACGCGGCCAGCCCGAACACCGTCTCCAGCTTCACGAAGCCGATGTCCGCCTCGCCGCGGATGAAGGCGACCAGCCCCTCCTCCGTCCCGCTCCCCGTCCCCCCGCCCGACGCGGCCACGGAGGGCAGCACGGCCACGAAGTCCTCCACGTCGCCCGCCGACAGCCTGAGCTGGCCGAACGCGCCGGCGCGGAACTCCGCCGGGGTGGTCAGCAGCCAGTCGGCGTCGAAGCGCAGGAAGGCGAAGCGGTGCTCGGAGCTGCCCACCCGGTTCTCGATGGGGATGGAGGCGATGGTCCGCTGGAGCGAGAACGTCTTGCAGAAGTTCATGGCCTCGGCCACGTACCTCCACGAGCCCACGCGCACGTCCTTGCCCTTCGTCCCGAGCGTCTTGCCGCCCAGGTACTCGGGGGCCTGCAGGAACTCGTCGCGGAAGGTGAAGGCCAGCTCCACCCCTGCCGGCGGGGTGGCCGGGTCCAGCAGCGTCTTCTTGTCGGAGAGGAAGCCCTGGAAGGCGCCGAACATCGCCGCCGCCTCCGCGCCGCCCAGCTCGGGGCGGGGGAAGGAGACGTGCGCCCCGATGCCGATCCCCTCGATGCCCAGGTAGTCGAAGCCGATCCGGTCGTAGAACACGGGGATGGGGAAGGGCTCCCCCTGGGCCGCGGGGATCACGCAGAACACGTTCTCCAGCGTCACCCGCCGCTGGAGCTGGTCCGACGTGGGGAGCGGGAAGTCCGGGTCGTTCGGCAGCATGAGGGAAAGGGCCAGCGACGGCAGGTCGAACATGTCGATCACGGCGTCGATCTCGCCGAAGAACAGGGTGCCGGCGGAGATGGTCCCCAGCGTCACCTTGCGCAGCTCCAGCCCCACCAGCCCGGGCATGGGCACGATCCCCGGGACGACGGAGGAGAAGAGCAGCTTCACCGGGCTCTGGCCCGCCAGCAGCGACATGGACACGCGCCCGCCGGGCGAGAAGCCCCAGCGGAACTCCAGCTCCCCGGGCACCTCGATGTCCAGGTAGTGCTTGAAGCCGTCGGGGAAGCGGTTCAGCAGCTTTCCGGTGCTCCTCATCACCTTGACCACGTCGTCCGGCACGTCGCCGGCCTTGCGGACGAAGGCGATCAGCTCCTCGACCCGCAGGTCGTCGTTCTCGTCCACCAGGCGGATCTCGGTGATGGGGATGGCGTCCGGGAACACCTCCGCGGCCCCCTTCATCCCCACCTCGTCGAGGAACCACTTCAGCGGCGTCATGGGCACCGCCAGCGGCCTGCTGATGCGCACGCCGCCGGCGGCCTCGAAGTACTGCGTGACGCCGTCGTAGACGAAGGTGGGCATCTTCAGCGCGATGGCCCCGAACTCGCCCATGTCCACCTCGAACCAGTCGTCGCCGCCGTCGATCCGCACCGAGCTCATCCCGGTGAAGGGCGACGTCACGAGCTGGATGGCGATCCCCGTCTCCGCGATGGTGAAGCGGGCCCGCGCCATGGTGGTGTAGTTGCCCTTCTGGTAGACGCGCAGGACCTGCGAGTCCAGGAAGGCGTTGAGCTCGGCGGGGAAGCCGATCCCGGCCTCCAGCACCAGCCCCACGGAGGGCATGAGCGAGATCCCCAGCTCCGTCATCTGCAGGTACAGGTCGCCCAGCGGCTTGCCGTCCGCCTCGCCCAGCGGGATCGCGACCGCGTCGGTGACGTTCACCGCGGTGAGGCGCGCCTGCGTGCGGGAGACGACCGCCTTCGCCGTGAGCCTGGACGGCAGCACCTTCCCCAGCCAGTCGGGGAAGCCGGTGAAGCCCACGGTCGCCGTGCCGGTGAAGGCCCACCCGGTCAGGGCCGACTCGCGGACCATCCCCACTTCGAAGAGGGCGAGCGTGAGCGCCATCCCGTCGCCGGTGGGGAAGGGGATCTCCGCCGCGGCGCCCTCGGTGGGGTTGAAGAGCAGGGCCGCCGAGCCGTCGGCCAGGCTGCGGATGGTCAGGAAGCCGCCCACGCGGTACACGGTGCCCACCTTCAGGAAGGTGGCCGCGCGCAGGTTGTAGAAGACGCGGGTGTCCTCGCCCTCGGTGACGAAGTCGAAGAGCAGGTCGAGCTGCTGGAGCTGGAAGGCGCCGAAGCCGCCCAGGTCCACCAGGTCCGCGGCGGGCGACGCGTTCGCCAGCAGCTTGAGCTTCTGCCCGGCGGGGGTGCTCTCCCACCCGGCGGAGAGGTAGAGGTTGGCCTCCAGCAGCTCCGCGCCCATCCCGCCGGAGAGCTTCCACCCGCCGAGCGTGTCGTAGTCGAGCAGGAAGTTGAACGACTTGAGCGTGAAGCCCTCCGCCACGTGCAGCGGCCCCTCGCCCTGCAGCGAGATGGACGCGGTGAAGGTGGAGGTGCCGGGGGAGACGACGCGGCGCTTGAACGAGAACTGCAGGTTGGTGGAGAGCGCCTCGGTCTTCGAAAGGTGGTCCCACGCCACCGTGACGCTGCCCAGCAGGCTGAAGTCGCCGGTGCTGGGGGTGAGGGAGACCGCGAGGTTCTGGATGACGACGTCGGGGACCTCGTCCGGGAGCGTGTCGCCGTCGGTGACGAGAGACCAGAACTCCTTCAGGTCGAAGCTCTTCAGGGCGCCGGAGAGCGTGAGGCGGTCGCTCACCTCGCCGCTCAGCACGACGGTCGCCCCACCCATCCTCATCTGGGCGGCCATCATCCCCCGCGTGCGGCCGGCCGTGCCGTCGCGGTCCACCACCAGCGAGAGGCTGGAGACCTCGAACGCCGTGGCGCCGACCGCGAGGGACAACAGGTCCTGGATCGACGCGTCCAGCAGGAAGCTACCCGTCCTGGGCGCGGCTTCCAGGCGCAGACGGGAGACGGTGAGCGGGGGCACGTCCTTCCCCTCTCCCAGGAACGACTCGACCACGTCTCCCAGCGGGAGCGTCTCGCCGGCGGGAAGCCCCGCCGTCATCCGGAACTCCGGGAAGTCGGCCGTCGCCGCCAGCGAGAACTTCGGGAAGGCGAAGAGGCCCGACACCGTAGTGAGGATGCGGCGTGCCGGCCCGAAGGGGTCCATCACCATGAAGCGGAGCCCGACCTCCTCGAGGCGAAGGACGTTCGGAACGATCTCCCAGTGCGTGTCCATTCCCACGCCCAGCATCAGCGTGGACGGCGCGAAGGTCCCGGTGGAGAAGCGCGTGCCCAGCTCCGTGAGCGCCAGGCCCTCCGGCGCGGGGAAGCTCTCGGGCACGGCTCCGTCGAACCCGTCCACCCCCACCTGCTGCGACAGGTCCGAGAAGCCGGCGAGCGCGAAGTCGCGGAACGTCCCGCGCACCCACAGCTCCTCGGAGTCGGTGCCGGTGTCGTAGCGGCCCACCACCTCGAGCGGCCGACCCCCCAGAACGGCGTCCATCAGGAAGTAGATCCCCGCCCGTTGCGTGGCGCTGGGCACCAGGTCCACGTGCTGCTCGTCGAAGCCGGACTTCAGGAACACGCTGCAGCGCTCGATGCGGAGCGGCCCCACCTGGGTCATGGGGGTGGTGATCGGCGCCGCCAGGCGGATGCCCGAGAAGACGGTGGGATCCTGGGAGGTGCGGTATTCCTTCAGCGGCCCGGTGAGCGGGACGGGCGCCGTGTCGTCGAGCAGCAGCGACACGGGCCACAGCACCCCCATGAAGTACAGCTCGCCGGCGAAGCTGAGCCCCGCGAGCAGCGAGCCGCCCAGCGCCGCGTCGGTGTGGGACCGGCTGGCGAACACCAGTCGGCTGGTACCCAGGGACAGGCGATCCAGGAAATGAGGGTCGGTGAGCTTCTCGCCCGTCTCGTCGTCGATCTCCGCCAGTGGCTCCCGCGGCAGGTCCGGGAACAGGGTGCGGAACGACCAGTCCGGTGTGAGCCGGACCTCCAGCGTGACCAGGAGCGCACCGTCGGGCTCGGTGGCCGAGAAGGTGACCGGTGCGTCGGTCATCCCCAGCAGCGACGCCGTGCCCGTCACCCGCAGGTGGTCGTCGCCGCGCTCCGTGAGGTCGGTGACCGCGTCGATCGTGAGCGAGTCGGTGCCCAGCGACGCGCGCATGGCGGCGGTCACCTCGGCCGAGCCCGTGAAGCCGGGGTCGATGGTGATGGGGGCACGCGGGCCCATGGGCCCGATCGTGTCGAAGCTGCGGAGGATCTGCTGGAGCGACATGGCTTTCGGGGGGATGGTGGTCCGGTGCGGGCGGAGACCGTCTCGTCTTCGTGGATCCGCGCGCCGCCTCTACGGCAGCGTCACCATTCCCCCGTACGGGTCCTGCGGCGTGATCTGCAGGTTGATCGTGATGGCCTGCGGGTTCTGCCTCCGCGCCGTCTTCTGGAGGTGGATGATCTCCCCCTGCTTCTGCTTCTCCAGCTCCTCCAGGTCCCGGGCGGACTGTGTCTGGAGCTTCTGGAGTTCGGAGGTGAGGTCCTTCTTCGTTGCCTCTGCGCGTTTCTGGACGATCTGGAGCTTCCGCTGGCTGGTGTTCTGGGAGGCCTGCTTCTTCGCCTCCCACTTGTTCTCGGTGATGGTCCTCTGCCGCGCGATGATCCGGTCCACGTCCTGGCTGCTGGGGGGAACCGTGCCCTGCAGGGGAACGGCCCTGGTCTCGGTGCAGATCGGGAAGGGGAAAACCATCATGGGAAGGCCCAGGTACTTCATGTCGAGATCCTGGATCGTGGCCCGGCGCGGCGCATTGACCGGCTCGCCGTCCAGCTCCACGATCTCGTGGCCGTTCTGGTAGCCGAACAGGAGGGCACGCTGCGCGCTGGCGATCGGCACCCGGCGCCCGGTGGAGATCGCGACGTGCTCCCCCTGCCCGAACATGATCACGCGGCCCCGCGGAATGGTCCACGCGGGGTCGATGTAGAAGAGCTTCTCGTTCGTCCAGGTCTCCGGCTGGGAGACGCGCCTGTCCTGCTGCAGCCACGATCCTGCTCCGCCCTGCACCGGGAGCGTCTGGTCCTGCGGGTCGTGGAGATCGGCGTCGGCTTTCGGCTGGACCGAACGCCATTCCTCCGTCATGTTGCTCTCCGATGCCCAGAAGCACTCCATGACCCGGGGGGGCTGCGTCTTGATGTTCTTCCCGTGGTTGATCCACGTGAGGTATTCCCGTCCCGCGTATCCCGAGATCACCAGCCCGTAGAAGACGAACTCCCAGCAGTTCATGCGCAGGGGGGCCTCGTTGCGCTCGCCGCGGAGCCAGTTGAACATCTGCCGCTGGAGGAGCTGCTCCGCGAAGACGGCCGTGTACGAGGCGTTGTTCCACAGCATGACGTCGCTGTACGCCTGCGCCTGCTCCCGGGTCTTGGCGGCGATCCAGTCGTCCGCCGTGGCGTAGCGGCGCGTGTTCGGGTCCTGGTCCATCTGGGCCACCCAGTCGGCGTCGGCCTGCTGCTTGAACCGGGTCACGTATGCCGTCGCCTCGTCGTAAGCGGGCCGGTGCACGTCCACCAGCCCCTCCAGGGTCCTGACCACGTGGTAGCCCACTCCGCGTATCCGGATCTCCTTGTCGGCCTCACGCCAGGTCCGGAACGTGTATCCCTCGTCGATCAGGTCCAGGGCGATCAGGGAGAGATCCGGGACGGTCGCATCGCCGAGGTGCAGGGCGTTCTGGATCGCCTCCAGGAAGCCGGCGTGCTCGTTGATCGTCCATGACGCCGGGCGCCAGTTGTCGGCCGGCTCCTCCGTCGCCTCGGTGATGGTGACCACGCGCTGCACCACCGGCTCCTCCACGCGACCCCGCCCCAGCACGCGCGGCGCGGGCGTCCTGCCACCCTCCGCCATCCGCGCCGCCTCCCCCGCCATCGCCTCCGCCTCCGCCTCCAGCGCCGCGTCGTCGTTCAGCGGCAGGCCGTTGAGCGTCGCCGTCGCGCGGACCCGCCCCTGCTTCTGCTGCACCACGTGCCACGCCTCGTGCGGCAGCGCGTCCTCGGCCCCGTGGGCCAGGTGGATCCGCTCACCGTAGGCGAACGCCCGCGCGCCGAGCAGCGAGGGCAGCGCCGAGCCGCGGTGCACCCGCACGTCCGCCATGCACAGGCCCGAGAGCGCCTCCAGCGCGTGGCGCAGCGGGAGCGGGAGCGGCGTTCCGGCAGCGTTCGAGGAACGGGGGTGGGAAGGGCGCGGCGCGGACCGGGGCGCGCGCCGGGTGGCGGGGGAGGGAGTCGTGTTCACGCGGGGCCGTCCGGGTGAGGCGGGTGTGCGATTGCGCCGGCCGCGGGCGGAGGCGGCCGTCCGGAGAGGTGCTGCGGTGGTGCACCGAGGTCTCGCCGGGGTGGCGCGAGGCGACGGGAGGGGCGCGACGGAAGATGGAGCCGGGCCGGCAGCGGGTCACGATTGCGGCGTCCGAAAAGAGGGGCCAAATGTGTGCGCCTCAGACGCCGCCCGCAAGCCTCTCGTGCCGCATCCGCGCCGCCGCCCACCGCGTGCGAGGCGTCGGCATCCGGAGCGCAGCTGCTTGCACAGCAATGAGATGGGCGCCTGGTCAGAACTCCGCTAATCGATCTCCGTCGGTGAGGCGATGCTCGGGGAAGCAGGCGAGGGATCACGTGCCTGGAGTCCCCCCGGAGCGTCGGCAGAGGCGCGTGCGGGGGCGGCCAGGCGCCGCCGATCGGTTGACACCCGGCGGACGCGGCTACCCCTACCCGGCCGAGCCGACCGTGGAGAGCAGGAAGATGCGGAGAGGAGGGGGCGGAGGAGAGCGGTTCAGCGGGGGTCGCGCACGTAGGCTTCGAAGAGCTCGTCGAGGGTCGTCTCGGGGTCGGCGCAGAGCCCTTCGTGCACGGGCGACGGCTGGATGACGTCCGAGCGGGGGGCGGTGAGCCAGTGGAAGCGCTCGGAGGGAGGCGCCAGCGCCACGGGGCCGGCGTCGGGGTCGCCGGCGCATACGGCCATGCAGCCCCCCAGGTACCGCGCCAGCAGCTCCGCGTCCATCGCGGGGACACGGGCGCGCAGGGCATCGGCGTCGGTCAGCACGCGGGCCTGCAGGAAGCCCGCGGTGCGCGCGTGCAGCACCACGCCCACGTTGGCGAACGCCCCCAGGTACGGGTGCGGCACCGCGCGGATGAACGCGAAGTTGTAGGCGGTGGTGGCCGTGGCGCTCATCGGCGTGCGGAGAGGGCGCGGGGCGGCTCGCGCAGCACGGCCTCGCGCTGGCGGACGGCCTCCGCGGCGAAGGCGCGCGGCCCGGCGAGGCGCGCCGTCAGGTAGGTGCGGTACCGCTCCCGCGCCTCGCCCGCGGAGGCGAACTCGGCAGGGCCGGCGGGGTCCAGGAGCAGCGCGTCGGGCACCCGCGCCAGCACGTCCGCGACCACCTCCTCCGTCAGGAGCGCCGCCAGGCGTCCGTCCGCCTCCTCCAGCCCCTGCGCGCGGCGCAGCAGGACGTGCTGCTTGATCAGCGGGAACGGCGTGAGGGTGCGCGCCTCGTCCACCCGCGACCAGTCGTGGTGCGCGTAGAGCGCGGCGCCGTGGTCGATCAGCCAGGGCGTGCGCTCCCAGAGCAGGAGGTTCGGGTTGCGGTGCGTGCGGTCGGGGTTGGTGGTCAGCGCGTCCAGCCATACCACCCCGGCCGCGAAGTCCGGCGAGATCAGCTCGCCGGCCGCGTAGCCGTCGAAGTTGAACGCTCCATCCAGGTAGCGCAGTCCCACGTTGATGCCGTGGCTCTTCCGCAGCAGGTCCTGGATCTCGGGGTCCGGCTCGCTGCGCCCGAACGGCGGCGGCACGTCCACGATCGCCAGCTCCGGCACGGGCAGGCCCAGCGCCTCCGCCAGCATCCCCACGATCAGCTCCGCCACCAGCACCTTCGCCCCGTGCCCCGCGCCGCGGAACTTCACCACGAAGCGCCCGCCGCCGTCCGTGTCCACCACCGCCGGCAGCGACCCGCCCTCGCGGAGCGGCTGCACGTAGCGCGTGGCGGTGTGGGTCGGGAGCGGCTGCACGGGTCTCGGCGTGAGAGGGGGGCGAGGTCGGTCGCTCGCGCCCTGTAACCTACGCTCCCGGCCGTCGCCGCGGGAGTCGTCGCCGTGGGACGAGAGGGATTTCCGATCCCCCGGCGAGAGGAAGATGGTCGGGCGGGAATCTTCCTTCGCCCGTCGCCGTTGGAACGGGAGAGGGCGCCCCGCCGATCGCGGCGAGGCGCCCTCCACCGTCCGCGGGGGACGGCGCGGCGATCAGCAGCAGTAGTCGAGCGTGCAGGTGACGGTGCAGTTGGTGGAGGCGGGGCAGTACTTGGAGCAGAGCGGCACCGTGGGGAGCGTCTCGGCCGCGTCCACCGTGCCGAACTCGTACGACGTCTCGCTGGTCACGTAGCTCTCCACCGCCAGCTCCTCGATGGTCAGGCTGATCTTGGCCATGTGCGTGTCTCCTGATCGCGTAAACGGGTCGGCGGCGGCGCGCCGCAAGATCCCGGTTCTGTGATGTTACGGCACGAAAGGATGGCACGTCAAGGCGGGCCCACCGCCCGTTCCGCTGCTGGCGGTCCGGTGGCGGGTGATGGGAGGACGCAACCGGCGCCGCCTGGTCTACCGGTGGCGTCCGCCTCCGCCCGCGACGGACGCCGCTGGGTCTACCCGGAAGACGCGGGTGGCGGAGCGGTGTCGTCCACTCCCGACGGGGGCGTCGCCGGAACGGCTTCGGCGGCGGCGTAGAGGTTCGCGACGGTGTACGGCCGCCGTTTCCCGGCCGGACCGGGGCTGAAGACGGGCGCCAGGATGCGGCGGTACCCCGCGCCCTCGAACCGGTCCCCGTAGACGGCCAGCGTCTCGCCGGTCCGGAAGAGGTCGTGCAGCCGCCGTTCGGCGTCCGCCGCCGCTTGGGTGGCCCCCTCCCCGGTGTGACCTCGGCACCGCACCCGGTTCGCGACGTCGACCAGCAGGTTCACTTCGTCGAGCGAGAGATCCGCCACACTCCCGGTGTTCGGCCCGGAGCCGCGAAGCCGCCGTCCCGCTCGCGGTGCCCCTCTCGCGGCAACGTACGAGGACGCCCGCCGTGCGGCGACACGGCGGTCGTCGGCCGTAGACGCCACTCCGACGTTGTTGCCAGCTCTCACTCGCCAGCGCGTAGGGGGTCGATACCGCACCGGCCTCCGCTGACCTCCTGCGCAAACGAAGGCGCCCCGACGGTCTCTGCCGCCGGGGCGCCCCGTCCGCCGGTCGGCACGATCAGCAGCAGACTTCCAGCGTACAGGTCGCGGTGTTGCACAGGCCGCTGGGGCAGTAGCGCGAGCAGAGCGGGGCGGTAGGAAGGGTCTCCAGCCCGTCCACCGTGGCGGAGCCGTACGCGGCGTTGCCCGTCACGAAGGTCTCCACCTTCAGCTCGTCGATTCGCAGCGCGGTCTTCATGGTCGTCCTCCTCGTCCGTTGAAACCGTGCCGGCGGCGGAGTGCCGCCGGCATCGCGTTTGCGTAACATTACGTCGCCAAAGGATGCGCTGTCAAGCCGAGGAGGACGTCGCGTGCCTCCACGATGCTCGCGGCGATCCGTTCTGCCCCGATCATTCACCGGGACGAGGCCGTCCTCCGGATGCGCATCCTGAGGTCCAACGCGGAGGGCGTCCCACCGGATCCCGGCGGGGCGCCCTCCTTCGTCCGCGGTGGACGGCGGGCCGTCAGCTCAGCAGGCGCAGCGGCATCACCAGGCACAGGTAGTCGGGCGTGTCCTCGTTCCCCACCGGCTGCATGGTCGCGGCGCGCTCGGGCGCCTTGAACGACATGCGCACCTCGTCGGTGGGCATGTAGCGCAGCAGCTCCAGCAGGTACTGGGCGTTGAACCCGATCTCCAGCGGATCGCCCTCGTACTCCACCGGCAGCTCCTCGGTCGCCGCGCCCAGGTCGGGCGTCTCCACCGCGAACTTCAGCATGGGCCCGCCCAGCGACATGCGGATGCGGTGCGTCTGGTCGCTCGCCACGATCGCCATGCGCCGCACCGCCGCGGTGAGCGCGCCCTTGTCGGCCACCAGCGACTTGTCGTTGTCCTTGGGGATGACCTGCTCGTAGTTGGGGTACGGCCCCTCGATCAGCCGGGTGAACACCTGCGTGCTCTGGCCGCGGAAGCCCAGGTGGTTCTCGGAGCGCGCCACCTCCACGGGCTCCTGCGCGCCGAAGAGCCTCTGCACCTGCCCCAGCGCCTTGGGGTGCACGATCAGGTCGCCGCCGGGAACGCCGCCGCCGCTCTCCACGGGGATGGTCATCTTGGCCAGGCGGTGCCCGTTGGTGGCCACCATCCGCATCTCGTTCCCGCCGAGCTGCCAGAGCACCCCGTTCAGGATCGGGCGCGTCTCCTCGGTGCTGGCCGCGAACGAGACGTGGGTGATGAGCTGCTGCAGCTCCGCCCCGGTGGCCTTCCAGGCCCCGGCGAAGTCCACCTGCGGAAAGCCCGGGAACTCGTCGCGCGGCAGCCCGTTCAGCTTGAAGCGGGTGCGGCCGCTCACGATGGAGATGGAGTCGCCCTGGGTGGTGATCTCCACCGAGCCGGGGAGCTCGCGGGCGATCTCCTGGAGCTTCTTGGCGGGCGCCGTAATGGCCCCCGGCTCCGCCACCTCGGCCGGCACGCGGACGCTGACGCCCGTGTCCAGGTCGGTGCCGCTCATGCGGACCACCCCGTCCTCGGCCTCGATCAGGATGTTCGAGAGGACGGGAAGGGTGCTCCGCGTCGGGATGCTCCCGGCCACGGCGCCCAGCCCCTGCTGCAGGCTCTCACGCGTGATGGTGAATTTCATACGTCGTCCGCGAACGCTGGGGGTGAGACCTTTTCCACCGGGAAGTCTTCTTACTACCCTTCAGTTATCAAGACCAGTAGTAGTAGTAGAGGGTGTGGAAGCGTGGAAAGCCAGGCTCGCTTCCGCACAACCCCGCCGACCGCAACGCCCTGCGCCCCTTCGTGCCCCGTGGGAAGGCTCGTGGAGAACCAGGTGTTCTCCCCACGCTCTCCACACCCGGGGCCCGTTCCCGCTTCTCCACGAGTTCTCCACGCCCTGTCCACACCCGCTTTCCCACGCCTCCCCAGGGGTCAGCGGACGACCTCGCGGATGGCGTCCACGCGCGCCCGGAAGGCGGGGTCCTTCAGGTCCTCCTCCACCTTGGCGATGGAGTGGATGACCGTCGAGTGGTCGCGCCCGCCGAAGAGCTTGCCGATCTCCACCAGGGGCAGGTCGAAGAGCTCCTTGATCAGGAACATCGCCACCTGGCGAGGGATGGTCAGGTCCTTGGTGCGCTTCTTGGACTGCAGCGCGTCCGGCGTGGTGCCCCAGGCCTCGGCCACGCGCAGGCGCACGCGCTCGGGAGTGGGGCGCTCCGCGAAGGGCCGCGGCGCCGCGGTCTCCGGGCCCACGCCCAGCGCCTCGCGGGCCAGCTCCACGTCGATCTGCCGGCGCGTGAGCGAGGAGTAGGCCAGCAGCTTGATCACCGCGCCCTCGATCTCGCGCACCGACGAGGTGCGGTGGCGGGCGATGAAGGTCAGCACCTCGTCCTGGTCCGAGATCTGGAGGTTGTCCTCCTCCACCTTCTTGCGCAGGATCGCCATCCGCGTCTCGAAGTCGGGCGGCTTGATGTCGGTCACCAGCCCCCACTCGAAGCGGCTCACCAGGCGGTCCTCCAGCCCGATCTCCTTGGGCGGCCGGTCGCTGGTCAGCACGATCTGCTTCTGGGCGTCGTGCAGCGCGTTGAAGGTGTGGAAGAACTCCTCCTGCGTGCGCTCCTTGCCCTCCAGGAACTGGATGTCGTCCACCAGCAGCAGGTCGATCTGCCGGTACTGCCGGCGGAACTCGGCCATGGTGCCTTCCTGGATGGCGCTCACCAGCTCGTTGGTGAAGCGCTCCGAGGACAGGTACATCACGCGCTTGCGCGGGTCGCGCGCGAGCATGGCGTTGCCGATGGCGTGCATCAGGTGGGTCTTCCCCAGCCCCACCCCCCCGTAGATGAACAGGGGGTTGTACATCCGCGCCGGCGACTCGGCCACCGCGTGCGCCGCCGCGGCCGAGAGCTGGTTGTTGTTGCCGACCACGAAGCGGTCGAAGATGTACTTGGGGTTCAGCGGGGGGGCGTCGCGCCCGGGCGCGTCGGCCGCGGGGGCGGGCGGCGCCGCGGCCGGCGGCGCCGGCTCCGGGGCCATCAGACGCACCGACTCGGGGGCCTCCTGCCCGCGCCCGTTGCCGTGGTACTGCACCGACAGGGTGAAGCGCCGCCCGAAGAGCTGCTCGCCGATCCCCGTGAGCAGCTCGGCGTACTTGTCCTCCACCCAGTCCACCGCGAACGGGTTGGGAGTCGACACCACCAGCAGGTCCTGGGAGATCGCCACGGCTTGCGTCGGAGCCAGCCAGGTACGGTACGCCTGGTCGGCGAGCGTCGCACGCGCACCCTCCAGGATTCGCGCCCAGACCTCGGCGGCGGTAAGCTCCATGAACTCCTGCTGGCGTGGAACGGCGGACCCCATAGACCGGACCGGCAACCTAGAAACGGGGTGTGGAAAAGTCAAGCGAGCCCGCGGGCCCCGCGGGCGAAACCCCGCGCCCCGCCTGAACGTACGGCTTTCGCATGGACACGCCCCCTCCCCCGCCGCCGCGCCCTGGACCCGGCCCCGCACAGGGCCCGGCGGTTGACGACCCCGGGGACCGCCGTTATGTTTGTCGTCTTTGCCGCACCCTGACCACATCCTCGGGCACGCCCCGAAGAGGTTCCGATGAAGCCTTCGTATCGTCCGCGCAACCGGAAGCGGATCAACAAGCACGGGTTCCGCGCCCGCATGGCGACCAAGGGGGGCCGCAAGGTCCTGAACGCGCGTCGCCGCAAGGGGCGCCACCAGCTAGTCGTCACCGTTCCGTCCAAGTAGCTCCGGCGGGCGCCGCGCCCGTCCCGGACCCGCTGCGGCCGGTGGACGCGGAAGGGGACGGCGCGGCCCGTGGCGGCTTCGGCCTGCCCCGCGCCGCGCGCATCACCTCCTCGGAGGAGATCCGGGCCCTGTTCCGACGGGGGAAGAGGAGAAAGACGCGTCACCTCGACGTGTTCGTCTCCCCTTCCCCCGTCGCGCGTCCCCGCCTGGGGGTGGTGGTGCCCAAGCACAAGCACGAGATCGTGGAGCGAAACCGGGTGAAGCGGCGCCTCAAGGACGCGGGCCGCACCGTCGTGCTCCCCGCCCTGCGGCAGGCCGGGGCGGGGCTGGACGTGCTGGTGCGCGCCCGCAAGGAGGCGTACGACGCCCCCTACGCCGCGCTGCGCGACGAGCTGCGCGAGCTGGCGGAGGAGCTGTGCTCGCGCGCGTCCTGATCGGGGGGATCCGCTTCTACCGCGTCTGGATCTCGCCCACGCGGCCGCCGGTGTGCCGCTTCTTCCCCTCCTGCTCGGCGTACGGGCAGGAGGCCATCGAGCGGTGGGGCGCGGCGCGGGGCACCTGGCTGCTGGTGCGGCGCCTGGCGCGCTGCCACCCGCTCTGCCGGGGCGGGTACGACCCGGTCCCCCTGCCCCCGGCCGCGCGCGGGGGCGGTGCCCCGCCGCCCGACACCCTGACGAACCACGGACAGCCCCGATAGATGGAAAAGCGGATCCTGCTGGCGCTCCTGCTCATGAGCGGCGTGCTCCTGCTCAACACCTGGCTCTTCCCCACGCCCCAGGCGGTTCCCCCGCGCCCGCCCGCGGCCGCCGCGCCGGCCGGGGCGGCCGGGCCGGCCGCGGCG
>JASLAX010000211.1 GCA_030146875.1 Longimicrobiaceae bacterium | reverse complement strand
CGCGCCCCGCGCGCGGCGCCCCCGGCGCTGCCGCCGGGCGGGGTGGGGATCGACGCGCACGGGCTGGTGGAGGCGCGCACGGGGGTGGGCAACTACATCCTCGCCCTGATCGAGGCCATGGGGCGGGTGGCGCCCGCGGCCGACGTGCGCCTCTACCTGCACGACCTGCCCCCCGAGGCGCTGCCGTACCCGGTCGTGCGCGTGCCCCGCGCGCCGCTGTGGACGTCGCTGCGCCTGCCGATGCACCTGGCGCGGCGCGGCGCCCCGGCGGCCATGCTCTACCCCGCGCACACCCTGCCCCTGCTGCCGCGCGGGCGGAACGTGGTGACGGTGCACGACCTGGCGTTCGAGCTGCTGCCGGAGCAGTTCCGCCGCCGCGACCGTGCCCGCCTCTCCCTCACGACGCGGCACGCCGCGCGCAGGGCCGACCACCTGATCGCCGTCTCCCGCTCCACGCGCGACGACCTGGTGCGCGTGCTGGGGGTGGAGCCCGAGCGGGTCACGGTGATCCACCACGGCTACGACGCCCGCCGCTTCCGCCCGGCCCCGCGCCACCGGGTGGAGAAGGTGCGCCGCCGGCACGGGCTGGAGCGGCCGTACGTGCTGGCCGTGGGCACGCTGCAGGTGCGGAAGAACCACGCGGCGCTGATCCGCGCCCTGCCCCTGCTGCGCGAGGCGGGGATCGACGTGGACCTGGCCGTCTGCGGCGGCGAGGGGTGGCACTTCGACCGCACCCGCCGGCTGGTGGAGGATCTGGGGCTGCGGGACCGCGTCCGCTTCCTGGGATACGTGCCGCAGGAGGATCTTCCGGCGCTCTACACCGGCGCCGCCGCGGGGGCGCTGGTCTCCCACTACGAGGGGTTCGGCATGCCCGTGCTGGAGTCGCTGGCCTGCGGCACCCCGCTCGTCGTCTCGGACGTCTCCTCCCTCCCCGAGGTGGGGGGCGACGCGGTGCTGACGGCGAACCCCCACGACGTGTCCGACGTGGCGGGGGCGCTGGCGCGGCTGATCGGCGATTCCGGCGTGCGCGAGCGGCTCGCCGCCCGCATCCCCGACCACCTGCGGCGCTTCTCGTGGGACCGCGCCGCCGAGGCCACGCTGCGCGTGCTGAGCCAGGCGGCCCGATGACGCGCTCCGTGGGCGTGGTGATCCTGAACTGGCAGTCGTACCCCGACACGGCGCGGTGCGTCCGCACCGTGCTGGCGTCGTCGCACCCCGGCACCTTTCCGGTGGTGGTGGACAACGCCTCGGCCGACGACTCCTGGGCGCGCCTGCGGGCGGAGTTCCCCGAGGTGGAGGCGATCCGGGCGGAGAGCAACCTGGGCTACGCGGGCGGCAACAACCTGGGGATCCGCCGCGCCCTGGAGCGGGGGGCCGACTACGTCTACGTGATCAACAACGACACCGAGGTCCCGCCGGATAGCGTCGGGATGCTGGTGGCGGCGCTGGAGTCCGACCCCGGCATCGGGCTCGTGGGTCCGCGGGTGGAGGACGCCGTGGCGCCGCGGGGCACCTCGTTCGGCGGCGAGATCCGCTGGCGGCTGGCCGAGGCCCGCCACATCCCCGGCGACGCGGACGCCGCCGCCCTCGCGGGCCTGCGCGAGGTGGACTACGTTCCCGGCACGGCCGTGATGGCGCGGCGCCGCGCCATCGAGGAGGCGGGGCTGCTGCCGGAGCACTACTTCCTCTACTTCGAGGACGTGAGCTGGTCGCTTCGCGTCCGGCGCGCCGGGTGGCGCACCGTGGTGGCCCCGGCCGCCTCCATCCTGCACTACGAGTCCTCCACGGTGGGCCGCGACTCGCCGCGCAAGATGTACTACTACGTGCGCAACAACCTGAGCTTCCTGGACGAGTGGGTCCCCGCGGCCGAGCGCGCCGCGGTGCGGGCGCGCCTGGGGTGGAAGCTGGCGAAGCTGGCGGCCCGCACCCTGGCGCGGGGGAAGGCGGGCCAGGTGCGCGCCATGGTGCACGGCTACCGCGACTACCGGGCGGGGGTGATGTGGAAGACGGAGCGCGTGTGACGGCCGCGCCGCGCGTCGCGGCGGTGGTGCTGAACTGGTGCTCGGTGCCGGACACCTCGGCCTGCCTGCGCTCGCTGGAGGCGTCGGACTACCCCGCGCTGAGCGTGCTGCTGGTGGACAACGCCTCGCCCGACGGCTCCGGCGCCGAGCTGCACGCCCTCTTCCCCCACCTGCCCTACCTGCAGACGGGGGCGAACCTGGGCTACACCGGCGGCAACAACCGCGGGATCGAGCGGGCGCTGGCGGACGGGGCCGACTACGTTCTGGTCCTCAACAACGACACGCTGGTCGACCCGGACGCCGTCACGCGGCTGGTGGAGGCGGCGCGCAGCCGTCCGCGGGTGGGAGCGGTGGGCCCCAAGATCGTCTACGCCGACGCCCCCGACCGCATCTGGTTCGGCGGCGGGGACTTCTCGCGCGCGCGTGCCCTGGGCTATCACCGGGGCGAGGGGCAGCCGGACCCGCAGCCGTCCGGCGGCGAGCCCGAGGAGGTCACCTTCCTGACCGGGTGCTGCCTGCTGCTCCCCGCCCAGGTGCTGCGCGAGGTGGGTGGGTTCGAGGAAGACTTCTTCGCGTACGTGGAGGACGTGGACCTCTGCCTGCGGCTGATGGAGCGCGGCTACCGGCTGCTCTACCAGCCGGCGGGGCGGATCGCCCACCGGGTGCCGCTCCACGAGGCGCCGTCCGCCTTCGGGATCGAGCACGGGGTCCGCAACCGGGTGCGGCTGGCGCGCCGCCGCTACGGGGCGGCGGACCGGCTGCGCTTCTCGGTGTTCTTCTACCCCACGCGGCTGCTGCGGGCCATGGGCTACCTCTCGCGGGGGGACCGGGAGCGGGCGCGCGCCGTGTGGCGGGGGATGACGCGCAAGTGAGCGCCGCGTACGACCTGGCGGTGGCGTACCGGGTGTATCCCGGCGTCTCCAAGACGCCCCTGCTGCACGCGGGCGACAAGCTGCGCCTCGCCGAGCTCTGCCTGCGCTCCTTCCACGCGGCCGCCGAGGGGCTGCGGGTGAAGGTGTGGGCGATCCTGGACGGATGCCCGCCCGCGTACGAGGCGCTCTTCCGCCACGCGTTCGCGGCGGCCGACCTGGAGGTGGTGAGCGTGGACGCGGTGGGGAACTACGCCACCTTCGCGATCCAGCTCGACCGGCTGCTGGCCCAGCGCGACGCGGAGCACGTCCTGCTGGCCGAGGACGACTACCTGTACCTGCCGAGCGCGCTGCGGGAGTCGCTCGAGTTCCTCCGCGCGAGCCCCGACGCCGACTACGTGTCGCCGTACGACCACTCCGACTACTACTCGGTCGACATCCACCGGCACCGGAACGAGCTGCGGGCCTTCGGCGGGCGGCACTGGCGCACGGCGAACTCCACGACCCTCACCTTCCTGACCACGCGGGCGGCGCTGGCGCGCGACGAGCGGGCCTTCCGCACCTACGCGCACGGGAACCCGGACGTGAGCATCTGGCTGGCGCTCACCAAGGAGAAGGTGCGGAACCCCCTGGTGGCGGCGCGGTACCTGCTGCGCGACCGGCTGATGTTCAGGTGCGTGGCCAAGTCGTGGATCCACAACTGGCGGAGCCTCCTGGCGGGAGGGCGCCGCCGGCTCTGGACGCCCGTGCCGTCGCTGGCCACGCACCTGGAGAGCCCGAACGTGGCGCCTGGGATCGACTGGCACGCCGTGGCGGAGGGCATGGACGTCTCCCCCCGGCGGACGGCGAACGCGAGCGGCTGAGGCTCCGCCTCGTCCGTCGGACGGCATCGATCGTCCGCCGTACCGGGAACGGCGTGGAGCAGGGCGTCGCGTCCCCATCCTCCGGATCCCCGACGCGGCGTCCCCCGTCGGCTGCGAGCGGCGAGCGGGAAGCGGAGGGTGGATGCGGAAGCGGAAGCGGAGGGCGGAGGGCGCGCCTCCGGGGGCGAGGCCCGGCGTCCGGCGAAGCGGCGGAGCCCGGATGGAGGATGCCGCCCGGAGGGATCCACTCGAACCACCGCTCGTCGGCGCCGCGGAGATCGAACGGATGGCCGATGCGCTCCAGGGCGCTGACGGGGCGCGAGCCGCGGGAGGAGACCGCTCTCGGGCCGTCCGAGGAGCAAGGCGGCGGAGGGCGGATCGGATGGAATCCTGCCGGCGGGGGTACGAGGTGAGCCGGCGTCCCCCCGCGACGAGATCGGACGGACGCCCGCGCGTGGCCGCACACCCGGTGAAGAGATGAGGGTCGAGATGGGGCAGGGGACGGAGATCGAGACGCGGAACGAGGGGCGCCCGGGCCGGCGGGCCGGGGGAACGCCCGGGGGGCGGATGGCGGCGCTCCTGCTCCCGCTTCTGCTGGCGGGGGGGACGGGCGCGTGCGATCCCTGCTTCGCGACCACCGAGTGCCGCGGCGGCGCCACGTTCAGCGCGCAGGGTCAGGTGGTGGACCAGGAGACCCGCCGAGGGGTGCCGGGGGTCCGGGTGACCGTCGTGGTGGTGGACCCGGCCGGCGCTCCCACCGACTCCGCCACGGCGGTGACCGACGCATCCGGGCGCTACACGGTCCGCATCGACGCCGCCGGGGCGGACTCCGCGCGGGTGGTGGTGCGCCTGCGGCCGGAGGCCCCGTGGACGGGCTACGACCGGCACGGCATCCCCATCGCGGCCACGCGCGGAGGCGACGTGACCCCGCTGGGCACCCTGCGCGTGCTGCGGGGCTGGAAGGTGGGGGAGCTGCTGGAGCTCTTCGTTCGGGCCACGGGCGAGCCCGTGGCCGGCCGAGCGGTTGAGTTCCGCGTGACGGGGGGCGTGCCCGCGTCGCCGTCGCCGTTCGCGGCGACCACGAACGCGGAGGGCAGGGCGTGGATCACCCCGGTGCCGGCCGCCGCCGGCGAGGTGGTCGGCGACGTGGTCGCCTTCTACCCCGGGCAGGGCACGCTGCGGACCCCGGGCGTCCGGCTGCGGACCTCCAGCGATCCCGACGAGACGTTCGCGCGCCGCATCGGCGTGGGGCCGTACCTCTCGTACCAGGGGCGGCTCGTCCGCGCCTCGGACGGCGCCCCGCTGGAGGGGCTGGAGGTGGAGTTCCGGCGCACCGGCGGCGTTCCGGCCACACCGGAGAGCTTCGTGGCGCGCAGCGGCCCCGACGGGCGCTTCTTCTTCGACTCGGCGCTGGCGGATCCGTTCGCCTCCGGCGAGTTGGTGGGAACGCTGACCGTGCGTCCGCAGGGGGGCGCTCCGCCGGTGGTGGTGCCGGAGCTGCGCCTGCCGACCTTCGAGGCGGACGAGACGCGGGTGGTGGAGATCCCGGTCGTCCTGCCGTGACCCCCGCGCTCCGCCGCCGCCCGTGACGGGACGGCGGCTCCTCGCGCGGAACACCCTCCTCAACCTCGCCGGGCTGGGCGTTCCGCTGGTGGTGGCGCTGGCGGCCACCCCCCCGCTGATCCGCGCGCTGGGCGTGGAGCGCTTCGGGGTGCTCACCACCGCATGGGCGGTGATCGGGTACTTCTCGCTCTTCGACCTGGGGATCGGACGCGCGCTGACGCACCTGGTCGCCGGGCGCGTGGGCGAAGGGCGCGAGGCCGAGGTGCCCCCCGCGGTCTGGACGGCGACGGTCCTGCTCCTGGCCCTGGGCGCCGCGGGGGGGCTCACCGTCTGGCTCCTGGCGCCGTGGCTGGTGGAGGACGTCTTCCGCATCTCCCCCGCGCTGCGCGGCGAGACGGCGGGCGCGATCCGGCTCCTGGCCGTCTCCCTTCCGCTGGTCACGTCCACGGCCGGCCTGCGCGGGGTGCTGGAGGCGTACCAGCGCTTCGGCGCCGTGAACGCGATCCGCCTGCCGCTGGGCGTCCTCACCTTCCTGGGCCCCCTGGCCGTCGTCCCCTTCTCCCGCTCGCTGGTCGCCCTGGTGGGCGTCCTCGTGCTGGCCCGCATGGCGGCCTGGATCGCCCACGCGGCGCTCTCGCTCTCCGCCGTTCCCGCGCTGAGGCACCTCGCGCGGCTGGACCGCGACGTCGTCGGGGCCCTCTTCCGCTACGGGGGATGGCTGACGGTGGCGAACGCCGCCAGCACCGTCATGGTGTACATGGACCGCTTCGTCATCGGAGCGGTCGTCTCCATGGCGGCGGTGGCGTACTACGTCACGCCGTACGAGCTGGCCTCGCGGATCGCGCTCGTTCCCGGCGCGCTGCTGGGCGTCCTCTTCCCCGCCTTCGCCACGCGCTTCGCGCAGGACCCGGCGGGCGCGGCGCGCCTCTTCGACGGCGCGGTGCGGCTGGTGTTCGTCGCGCTCCTGCCGGTGGCCCTGGCGCTGACGGCGCTGGCGCCGGAGGGGCTGCGGCTCTGGGTGGGGGCGGACTTCGCGGGGCACGCCACGCCGGTGCTGCGCTGGATCACCGTGGGCGTGTTCGTCAACTGCCTGGCCCTGGTGCCGGCGACGGCGCTGCAGGGGATCGGCCGCCCCGACCTGACGGCCAAGCTGAACGTGGTCGAGCTCCCCCTGTACCTGGTCGCGCTCTGGCTCCTGCTGCGGGCGCGGGGGATCGAGGGCGCGGCCATGGCGTGGACGCTGCGCGCGGTGGTGGACGCGGCCGTCCTGGGCCTGCTGGCGCGGCGCGCCTCGCTGGTGGACGGCGCGTCGCTGCGGCGCACGGGGGCGCTGCTGGCCGGCGCCGCGCCGCTCTTCGCCGCCGCCGCCCTGCTCCCCGCGCTGGAGGCCAGAACGGCCGTCCTCCTGGCGGGGACGGCCGTTCTGGCGGGGGTGGCGTGGCGGCTGCTGCTCTCCGACGGGGAGCGCGCGCTGGTGCGGTCGCGCGTGCGGCCGGCGCGGCCGCTCAGCGGCGGGGGGTGAAGGTCAGCCGCAGGGAGAGGTTCCCCACGTCCACCGCGTCGCGCGTGTCGACGTCGATCCCGACGCTCTGGAAGAGGTAGTTCACCCGCCACTCGTGCAGCACCTCCCCGCCCAGCTCCCCCCACGCCGTCCGCACGCCTCCGCGCGCGCCCGCCATCACCGAGACGTCGTGCGCGCCGAAGTCGCGCCCCACGGGGGTGGTGTAGAAGGCGTCGTGGTCCCACCGCACCCGCCCGGCGAACGCGCCCGCCCGTCCCCCCCGGCCCAGCACGTCCGCCGCCAGCCACTGCGACGACGCGCCGGGCCCGACCGCCGCCCCCAGCGAGCGGCCTCGGTGCGTGTACCCCTGCACCACCCCGGCGCTGGTGTAGAAGCTCGCCCCGGGCCGCGTGCGGTAGCTGGCGCCCTGGTCCAGGTCGGTCGCCTCCACCTGCAGGCGCAGCAGCCGCGATGAATCCGCCGCCAGCGGCCGCACCCACTGCAGCCCCAGCGTGTACCCCTGGGAGTGGCCCGGCTCCTCCAGCAGGTCCGAGAGCGAGGGAAGGACGTGGCGCGCCCACTCCGCGTACAGCTCGGCCCCGCTCTCCGGGAGCACCCAGCGGCCGAACAGGGAGACCATCTGCATCGAGCGCTCCTGCGGGCGCGCGCCGTCCGACGCCGTGCCCCACCGGAACAGGGCGTGCGCGGCCCCGCGCGCGACGTCCCCCGTCCCCCGCGCGGGCGTCACCACCGCGTGGGCGGCGCCCACCGTCAGCCCGGGCTCCCACGCGGGACGGAAGGTCACCGCCGCCGCCCCCAGCGAGCGCAGGTCGTTGTCGTCCTCGCGGTCGAAGTACGGGGACTCGGTGAGCATCCCCGCCACCCACCGCGCCTCCAGCTCGCCGGCTCCCAGCCGGAGCGGCCGGGCGGTGCGCAGGAAGACGTGGGGGAAGCCCGGGGCGTTCGCGCTCAACACGATCGCGTTACGGATCCCCGGGCCCCACCACTGGCTCTCGGTGGCCCACCCCGTCTCGGCGGCACCGAGCCGCACGACCACGGAGCTCTGCCCCGGGTCCAGCCGGGTGAACGCGCGCTCCCCGAACCGGGTGGGAAGGTCCGCCGACTGCGACCCCCGCCGCCAGGGCGGGGCGAAGATGCTGCGCTCCGGCGCCTCGCCGGGGACCACCCCGAAGTCGCGGTTCTGCGAGCGCACCAGCTCGGGCGCCAGGATGACCCGCACGCGGCGCCACTCCGCGCGCACGCCCCCGCGCACCCGGACGCTGGCCCCGCGGCCCGCCCAGAGCGAGCCGTCGTTCATCGAGAGCGGGATCGCCGAGTTCCAGGCCACCTCCACCTGTGGGAGGATGGGGTCCACGCCGGAGCCGCCGCCCCGCTCGGGCCGCGTGGACGGCGAGCGCAGCAGCCAGCCGGCGAGCGGCGCCCTGCCCAGAAGCTGCGCGGTCCGGACCGAGTCCTCCGCGCTCCCGCCGATCCATCGCGGAGGCCCCGGATCCCTCCCCCGCGCCGGGTCCCCGAGCCGCGCCGGGTCCCCGAGCCGCGCGGAGTCCGGCACCCGCGCCGAGTCGGGGACCTGCGCCGCGGCCGGGGGGAGCGCTGCCGGGAACGCCGCCAACACGAGGCCGGCGAGAAGGCGGGCGGAGCGGATCGGCATCTCGGCGGGACGCAGGGTGGGCCGGTCGAGAGGGACCGGACGGGTCGCGGACACGGGACGATACACCCTGCCGCGGGGAGTGTCCATAGCCCGCCTTTCGCTCGCCGCGGGCGGTTGCTACCTTCCGCCCTCCCAGGAGCGGGCGGGCGGCGTACACGGAGCGGAGGGCGGATTGAAGGGTATCATCCTGGCCGGGGGGAGCGGGACTCGGCTCCACCCGCTCACGCGCGTGGTGAGCAAGCAGCTCCTGCCCGTGTACGACAAGCCGATGATCTACTATCCCCTCACCACGCTCATGCTGGCGGGGATCCGCGACATCCTGGTGATCTCCACCCCGACCGACCTGCCCCGCTTCCGCGAGCTGCTGGGCGACGGCTCCGCCTGGGGGCTCCGCTTCGAGTACGAGGTCCAGCCGGAGCCGCGGGGGCTGGCGCAGGCGTTCGTGATCGGGCGGGACTTCGTGGGCGGCTCGCGGGTGGCGCTGATCCTGGGCGACAACATCTTCTACGGCAACGGGCTGGCCGAGATCCTCCACGGGGCCGCCGACCGCCGGGAGGGGGCCACCATCTTCGGGTACATCGTCAAGGACCCGGAGCGGTACGGGGTGGCGGAGGTGGACGCCGCCGGCCGCGTGGTGGGGCTGGAGGAGAAGCCGGCGGTCCCGCGCTCGCGCTATGCGGTGACGGGCCTCTACTTCTACGACAACGAGGTGCTCGACATCGCTGCCTCGCTGAAGCCGTCCGCCCGCCAGGAGTACGAGATCACCGACGTGAACGTGGAGTACCTGCGCCGGGGCCGGCTCCACATGGAGATCCTGGGAAGGGGGATGGCTTGGCTGGACACGGGAACGCACGAGTCGCTGCAGGAGGCGAGCAACTTCATCGGGACGATCGAGAAGCGGCAGGGCCTCAAGGTGGCCTGCCCGGAGGAGATCGCCTGGCGCCTGGGGCTCATCGACGCCGAGGCGCTGCACCGGCTGGCCGAGCCGCAGCGGAGCAGCGGGTACGGGAGCTACCTGCTCGACCTGCTGCAGGCGGGGAAGGGATGAGGGTGCTGGAGACGTCGCTCCCCGGGCTGGCGCTGCTGCAGGCCGAGGTGCGCCGCGACGCGCGGGGCCACTTCCTGGAGACGTGGCACGACGAGCGGTACCGCGCCGCGGGGATCCCCGGGCCCTTCGTGCAGGACAACGTCTCCGTTTCGGGCCGGGGCGTGCTGCGCGGGATGCACTTCCAGTGGCCCCATCCCCAGGGAAAGCTGGTGACGGTGCTGCAGGGCGAGATCTTCGACGTGGCCCTGGACCTGCGCCGCGGCTCCCCCACCTTCGGCCGCTGGGAGGGCGTCGTGCTCACGGCCGACGGGGGACGCCAGCTCTGGATCCCGGACGGGTTCGCCCACGGCTTCCTGGCGCTGGAGGACTCGGTGGTGGCGTACAAGTGCACGGAGCGCTACCACCCGCAGTCGGAGCGCTCCCTGCGATGGGACGATCCCGACGTGGGGATCGAGTGGCCCCGCACCCCCACGCTGGTCTCGGAGCGCGACGCCGCGGCCCCCGCCCTGCGCGACCTGCCCCCCGGGCTCCTCCCGTGCGCGGCGACGTGACCGGCGGGCGCCCCGGCACCGCCCCGGCGCCTCCGCCCGTTCGCCGGCTCGGGCGTACCCCGCTCCGCGCGCCCCCCCTCGCGGTCCTGGCGGCGCTGGTGGTGGCGTCCTCGCCGGCGGCGCAGGAGCCCGGCCGCGTCCCGGTGCGCGGCGAGGTGTTCGTGGGGACCGAGGTGGAGGACTACCTGCGCGTGCTGCAGGTCGCGGGGCACGCACCCGCGTACCCCTGGTCGCTGCGCTCCTTCTCCCCCGCCGAGGTGGACCGGCTGCTCCCCGCCGACTCCGCCCACCCGTGGGCCGGCCGCTACGACCTGCGGCGCGGGACCGCGGCGCGGGGCTTCGGGCTGGTGCGGCCGGACGTGCGGGTCGTCTTCAACTCCGCCTTCCCCCACGGCTCCAACGACGGCGCGGTCTGGGCGGGGCGCGGGGCCACGGCCGCGGTGCGCGCCGGGTTCCACGCGCGGTGGCGCGGCGTGTCGCTGACGGTGGCTCCCACCGTGTTCGTGGCCCAGAACGCCGCCTTCGACCTGCGCGCGAACGGGCGGACGGGAGAGCAGGCCTTCGCCGACGGCGACAACCCGGGGACCATCGACCTGCCCCAGCGCTTCGGCGACGGGCGCTACGCCCGCGTGGACCCGGGGCAGTCGACGCTCCGCGCCGGCCTGGGGCCGCTCGCCCTGGGCGTCAGCACCGCCGACCAGCACTGGGGCCCGGCCGTGGAGCACCCCCTGGTGCTGGGGAGCAACGCCGGCGGGTTCCCGCACGCCTTCGTGGGCACGTCGCGCCCGCTGGGCGTGGGGCTGGGCCGCCTGCACGGGCGGGTCGTGTGGGGGGTGCTGGAGCAGTCCGCCCACGCGACGGTGCGGGGCGACTCCAGCCGGCGCGTGATGTCGGGGCTGGTGGTGGTGTTCACCCCGCGCGGCATCGACGGGCTGGAGCTGGGCGCCACCCGGTTCTTCCACGTCTCCCGCCCCGCGTTCGAGCGGGGCGACCTGCTCCAGCCGTTCGAGGGGCTGCTGAAGAGCTCGCTGGGCCGGAGCGGCGAGGGCGCGGACTCGATCTCCAGCCCGGACAACCAGCTCGCCTCGGCGTTCGCGCGCTGGGTCTTCCCCGCCAGCGGCGTGGAGGTCTACGGCGAGTACGGGCGCGAGGACCACAGCCGGGACCTGCGCGACCTGCTGCTGGAGCCCGACCACGCCAGCGCCTACACCCTCGGATTCCGGAAGGTGTGGCCCCGGCGGGACGACTCGTGGCTCGCCCTGCGCGCCGAGGTGATGAACGCGCGGGTGGGGCCCCTGGAGCAGGCCCGCGGGCAGGCGCGGTTCTACGTGCACACCCGCACCCGGCAGGGGCACACCCTGCGCGGGCAGGCGCTCGGCTCCGCCGCGGCCTACGGCGGCGCGGGCTCGACCGTCGCGCTGGAGCGGTACGGGCCGGGGGGCCGCTGGAGCGTGGCGTGGACCCGGGCGCTGCGCGGCGAGGCCACCGGCACCGCGGCGGCCGGCGTTCCGGCGGACGAGCGCCTGGACGTGGTGCACGCGGTCGTTGCCGAGGCGCTGCTCTTCCGGCGCGGCGTGGACGTGACGCTCGGGGCGGGCGGCGTGTACGAGGTGAACCGCGACTACCGGCGCGACGCCTTCAACCTGCACGCCACCCTTGGGGTCACCGCGCCGCTGCGGTAGCCTCCGCCTCCCCGCGGCTCCCGGCCGGCGGGGCGCGTCTTCCGGTCCCGGGGAGGGGATGATATCTTTACGCCTGCTCCGGCGCTTCCTGAAAGCGCCGGCAGCTCTCGCGTGCGCGCGTCCGCTCCCGGGCGCGCGCCGCCCATCGCTCGCCCGTGGAACTACCTGAATGAGCAGCCCCATCGACGGACTTCTCCACAAGATCGAGGACCGCCGCGCGGTCGTCGGCGTCATCGGGCTCGGCTACGTCGGTCTTCCCCTGGCCGTGGAGACGGCGCAGGCGGGGTTCCGCACCATCGGCTTCGACATCAGCCAGCGGCTGGTCGACGGGCTGAACGCCGGCCGCAGCCACATCCAGGACGTGCCCGGCGAGACGGTCGCCGGCCTCGTCGCCGCCGGGACGCTCTCCGCCACCACCGACATGTCGCGCCTGGCGGAGTGCGACGCCATCTCCATCTGCGTCCCCACCCCGCTCAACAAGACCAAGGACCCCGACCTGTCGTACGTGATCTCGGCCGCGCAGGCGGTACGCGACACGCTGCGGCCGGGGCAGCTCGTGATCCTGGAGAGCACCACGTACCCCGGGACGACCCGCGAGGTGGTGCTGCCGCTCCTGGAGGCGCGCCGGCTCGAGGTGGGAGCGGACTTCTTCCTCTGCTTCTCGCCCGAGCGGGTGGACCCGGGGAACGCCGTGTGGCACACGCGCAACACGCCCAAGGTCCTGGGGGGCACCACCCCCCCCTGCACCCGCGCCGGGATCGCCCTCTACTCGGCCGTCTTCGAGACGATGGTGCCCGTGGAGAGCGCCGAGGCGGCGGAGCTGGTGAAGGTGTACGAGAACACCTTCCGCATGATCAACATCGCCCTGGCCAACGAGCTGGCGCAGGCGTGCGAGCGGTTGGGGGTGGACGTGTGGGGGGTGATCGAGGCAGCGGCGACCAAGCCCTTCGGCTTCATGAAGTTCACGCCGGGGCCGGGGCTGGGGGGGCACTGCATCCCGCTGGACCCGCACTACCTGTCGTGGAAGATGCGCACGCTCGCGTTCCGCACCCGGATGATCGAGCTGGCCAGCGAGATCAACGGCGAGATGCCGGCCTACGTGGTCCGAAAGGTCTCCGACGCGCTGAACGACGAGCGCAAGCCGGTGCGCGGGAGCCGCGTGCTGCTGCTGGGCGTGGCGTACAAGAAGGACATCGACGACCTTCGCGAGAGCCCCGCCCTGGAGATCGTCACCCTGCTGCAGGAGAAGGGGGCGGAGGTGTCGTTCCACGACCCGTTCTGCCACGAGATCAGCGACGACGGGCATACCCCCGTGCGCGGCCTGCCCATGCGCAGCGTGGAGCTCAGCGCCCGCACGCTGGCCGAGACCGACGCGGTGGTGATCGTCACCGACCACTCGCCGGTGAGCTACCAGACGGTGGCCGACCACGCCCCGCTGGTGATCGACACCCGCGGCGTCATGCGCGACTACGCCGGCCCCGCGCGGGTGGTGGGGCTCTCGGGTCAGGAGCGGACGGAGGCGGCCCCCCGGCTCGACCCCGTGGCCGCCGACTGAGCGCGCCGGTGAGAACGCAGCCACGGGCGCGGGCCGGGCGCCGGTCCCGCTGATGCGCGCCCTGGTGGTGGCGGGTGCGCGCCCCAACTTCATGAAGGTCGCGCCGGTCCTGGCGGAGCTCTCCGCGCGCGGGCACCAGGCGGTGCTGGTGCACACGGGGCAGCACTACGACGTACGGATGTCGGACGCGTTCTTCCGCGACCTGGAGATCCCGGAGCCAGACCACCACCTGGAGGTGGGGAGCGGCTCGCACGCGCGGCAGACCGCGCGGGTGATGGAGGCGTTCGAGCCGGTGCTGCTGGAGACGCGCCCCGACTGGGTGGTGGTGGTGGGGGACGTGAACTCCACCCTGGCCTGCGCCCTGGTGGCGGCGAAGCTCAAGGGCGAGACGGGGAGCCGCGTCGCCCACGTGGAGGCGGGGCTGCGCAGCGGCGACTGGCGCATGCCCGAGGAGGTGAACCGGGTGCTCACCGACCGGCTCTCGGACCTGCTCCTCACCCCGTCGCGCGACGCCCTGGCCAACCTGCTCGCGGAGGGGATCCCGGAGGAGAAGGTGGAGTTCGCGGGGAACGTGATGATCGACACGCTCCTGGCGCAGCTCCCCGCGGCCCGCGCGCTGGACCTGCCGTCGCGCCTGGGGCTCACCCGCGGCGCGTACGCGGTGGCCACGCTGCACCGCCCGTCCAACGTGGACGACCCGACCGCGCTCGCCGAGGTGCTCGACGCGCTGGGCCGCGTGGCGCGCGAGATGCCCGTCGTCTTCCCCGTGCACCCGCGGACGCGCGCGCGCGCGGAGGGGTTCGGCCTGCAGGAGCGGCTGGACCGGCTGGTCCTGCAGGAGCCCCTGGGCTACCGCGAGATGGTGTCGCTCACCGACGGCGCCGCGGTGGTGCTCACCGACTCGGGCGGGCTGCAGGAGGAGACGACCGCCCTGGGCGTGCCCTGCGTCACGCTGCGCGAGCAGACGGAGCGCCCGGTGACGCTGACCGAGGGGACCAACCGCATGGCGCCGTGGCCGCTGACGGCGCACGGCGTCTTCGCCGCCGCGCGCGACGCGGCGGCCGGCGGCCGTTCCGCGCCCGGCGCCGCCCGCCCCGAGGGGTGGGACGGCCACGCGGCCGAGCGCATCGTGGCGGCGCTGGACGCCGCCACGCGGCACGCGGGCGGGAGCCCGGCCGCCCCCCCCGCGCGGCCGGTCCCCGTCCCCGTCTCGTGAGCCCTTCCTCCCGCGGTCCCGGCCCCGTGGGCGAGGCTCTTCGCCTCCGCGGGTGGGCCCTCGGCGTGCTGGCCTCGCGGGAGGCCGCCCCGCCTCCCCCCGACGCCCCTCCGGAAGCCTGGAGGATCTTCCTGGCGCGCGAGCGATGCGCGATGCCGCTGGTCGCGCGCCTGGAGGCCTCGGCGCCGGAGCCGGTGCGCGGCCGGGCCCGCCACGAGCTGTCGCGGGTCCTCTCCGCGCGGATGCAGGTCGCCCTCCTGGCGCGCATCGCCCGCCAGGAAGGGTGGCCGGCGGTGGTGCTGAAGGGCGGGGTGCCGGCCGCCGCGGGCGGCGAGGCGCTCGACCTGCGCGACGTGGACGTGCTGCTGAGGCCGCCCCACGCGCGCGCCATGGCGGCCCGCCTCGACGCCATGGGCTACGCGCCGGACGGCGGCGGCGACGAAGAGGGGGTGCGCTCGCACCAGCTTCACCAGCGGGTCGCGCCGGGAGGGATCCAGGTGGAGGTGCACGTCGCGCTCAAGCACGTCGAGGACCTCGCCGGCGCGTGGGAGCGCGCCGTGCCGCTTCCCGGGGGCGGCGGGCTGCTCCGGCTCCACCCGGTGGACCACGTCTGGCACCTGCTGGTGCACGTCGCCGTGCACCACCCCGCGCTGCGCGGGGCCGTGCGCGACCTGCTCCTGATCGCAGGGGCCCTGGACGAGCTGTCGGCCCCGGACCGCGCCGAGGTGGAGCGCCGCGGAGCCGGCCACCCGTTCGCCGCGCATATCGCCGCCCTGCTGGCCGCGGCCGACGCGCTGCGGCTCGGGCGGCCCCGGCCCGACGCGCACCGGACCGAGGCCGCCGGGGAGTACCTGGCGTGGTCGCTCCTGGGCCGCGTCGCGCTCCCGCGCGCGCTGGCGCTGGAGTCCCACCGCCGCGTGCAGGTGCTGCTCGGGAGCCGCGCCGACCGGCAGGCCGCCTGGGCGGACCTGGGCCGCGACACCGGGAGCGGCTCCGCCCTGGCCCGCGTGGTGGCCCCGGGCGCCGCCGCGGGGC
>JASLAX010000197.1 GCA_030146875.1 Longimicrobiaceae bacterium | reverse complement strand
CACCCGCAGCGCGTCGCGGGGCGGGTGGAGGCCGACGGCCGCGCCGAGCGCGGCTCCACGGTGGCGCTGCGCGCGCTGCGCGGCACCGCGGCGCTGCCGGCCGGGGGCGTGGCGTGGAGCGTGGACCCCGCCGGCGCCGCGACGCTGCTGCCGGGCGACTCCCTCCGCCTCCTGGCGGTGGGCACCGTCCGCGTCCGGGCCACGGAGGGGGGCGAGACCGCGGAGCTGGCGGTGCAGGTGGCCGCGCCGCCCACGCTGGTCTTCGACCGCCGCTTCGAGGGGAACCTGGACCTGTGGCGGGTGTCGCTGGACGGCGGCGAGCTGACGCGCGTCACCACCGACCCCAGCGACGACCAGGACGCCACCGTGGCGGGCGGCCGCATCGTCTTCGTGAGCTTCCGCCGGGGCAACGCCGACCTGTGGACCGTCCCCGTGGCGGGCGGAACGGAGACGCGGCTGGTGGGGACCAACGCCCGCGAGACCGCGCCGGCGCTCTCGCCCGACGGCGCACGCGTCGCCTATGCCACCGACGCGGGGGGGCTCCCCCGCATCTGGACGGCCTCGGCGGCGGACGGGAGCGGCGCGGCCGCGCTCGCGGCCGGCCTGGGCGGGAGCGACGCCATCGAGACGGCGCCCACCTGGGGCACCTCCCCGTCGCGGGTGGCCTTCGTCTCCACCGCGGCGGGCACCGCGGACATCTACACCGTCGCGCCCGGCGGCTCCCCCGCGCTGCTGGTGGGGGGAGCGCGGGCCGAGGTGGAACCCGCGTGGAGCCCCGACGGACGCCGGGTGGCCTTCGTGACCGACCGCGACGGCGACGACGAGATCTACCTGGTGGAGGTGGCGTCGGGGGCGCTGACGCGCCTGACCACCCGCCCCGGCTCCGACGCGCAGCCGGCGTGGCTCCCCGACGGCCGCCTGGTCTACACCGCCCACGTGGCCGGCGTGGCCCGGCTCCGCTGGATGGACCCGGCGAAGCCGGAGCGGGTCCACGAGATCCCCACCGGTCCGGGCGCGGCGACCCGGGCCGCGGCGGTTCCATGACCGCCGCCGAGCCCCCCGCGCGAGAGGAGCCCATGGAGAGCAGGCGCTACGTGGTGTCCCCCGCCGTGCTGGCCGCCCACCTGGCGGGCGAGGCCGTGCTGCTGCAGATGGACACCAAGAGCTACTACCGGCTGAACGAGACGGGGGCGTGGGTGTGGAAGGGGCTGGAGCGCGGGATGGACCGCCCCACGCTGGTCTCCGACCTCTGCCGGCACTTCGAGGTGGAACCCGACACCGCGGGGGCCGAGCTGGACCGCCTCCTGGCGGAGCTGGCGGAGCGGCGGCTCATCGACGCGGAGCCGGTGGAGGGGTGAGCCGGGGCTTCACGGGCGTGGCCGACGGGATCCGGGCCGCGCTCTCCGCCCCCGCCTGGGTGCGGGGCACGCGCTTCTCCACGCTGATCGCGCCGCCGGAGCGCCTGGGCCCGCCGCGTCCGCGCGGCCGCGCCGAGGGCGCCGCGGTGCGCGCCGTGGGCCTCCTGGCCCGCCTTCCCGGCTCCCCCTGGCGGGACACCTGCCTCTATCGCAGCACCGCGGCGTGCCTGGCGCTGCGCGCGCGCGGCATCCCCGCCGTGGTCAGGCTGGGGGTGCGGCGCGACGGCGGGGACGAGGGCGCCATCGCCGCCCACGCCTGGGTCGAGGTTCCCGGCGAGCCGTCCGCCGCCGCGCGCGCGCAGGCCGAGCGCCACGCCGTGCTGGGCCCCCCGTGACCGCCTCCGCCCCCGCCGTCCTCCTCCCCCTCCTGGCCGACGGCTCGCTGCGGTTGGAGTGCGACCCCGCCCTGGCCCCGCTGGTGGAGCGCTGGCTCCCGGCGCTCCCGTACGCCTCCTCCCCCGCCCTTCCCGCGTCCTCGGTGGTCCGCGTCTTCGCCGGCGCGCCCCCCGCGGAGCCGGACGGCCCCGCCACGATGACCGTCGGGACCGTCCGGGGCCGCGTCCGCGGCGACGCGGCGCTGCTGCACGGGAGCTTCGGCTGCGGGGCCGAGCTGGCGCTGGATGCGGGGCGCGCGGAGATCTCCGTCCCCCCCGGCACGCCCTACGACGACGGCCTGCGGGACGTCCACTGGCTCCTCACCGTCTCCTGCGCGCTGCTGCTGGGGCGCGCGGGACGCGCGCTGGCGCACGCCGGGGCGACGGTGGCCCCGGACGGGTCCGCCTGGCTCCTCGTCGGGGACTCCCACGCGGGGAAGACGTCCACCTGCGCCACCCTGGCGGAGGGCGGCTGGCGCTTCCTCTCCGACGACCACGTGGTTCTCTCGGCGACCGGCGGCGGGCCCGCGGCGGAGGGGTGGCCGCGCACGTTCCACCTGGACGAGGGGTGGGACGACGGTGCTCCCAGCGGCCGGCGGGGCTCCGTGGACCCGCTGGCACGCTGGCCGGGGCGCTGGGTGCGCACCGCGCCGCTGGCCGGGGTGCTCTTCCCGCGCGTGGCGGCGGACGAGCCGACGGCGTGCTCGCCGGTGCCGGCCTCCGACGCGCTGGCGCGCGTGGTCCGGCAGAGCCCCTGGCTTCTCGCCGATCCCGCCGCCGCCCCGCCGCTGCTGGCCCTGCTGGGCCGCGTGGCGTCGCTGCCGGCGTACGAGCTGCGCCTGGGGCGCGACTCGTTCCGCCGCCCCGGGCCGCTGCTGGCGGCCCTGCCCCCCGCCGCGCGAGCGGGCTGACGCCCGTTCCCGCCCTGGCGCGTTCCACGCGGGCGCGCGCCCGCGGACTGGCGCGGAGTGCCTGAATGCGTTACCCATTCAGGCGACGTCCACGCCGTATCTCCCCCACGCATTGCTCTTCCTGGAGGTCCCCATGTCGCTCGGTCTCTCCCGGCGCGCGTTCCCCGCCGTGGCGGCCACCCTCCTCGCGCTCGCCTGCGTAGACGCGGCGTCCGCGCAGCTCCCCGGCGGCCTGGGCCGCACCCTGGGGCGCGCGGCCGGGCGCCTGAACCTGGACGCGGTGCTGCGCGGCGACCCGCCGATCACCACCTCGCTCCCGGACGCGCGCTTCGCGGTGGACTCGCTGGACAACTTCATGCCCCGCGAGTCCAAGCGCTCCATGCTGCAGCTCCAGCGCACCCCCAACGGCGGGTTCGTGCTGCAGCCGGGCTTCTTCGAGATGCACACCCAGAGCTACTGCCTGAAGGCCGGCACGCACGGCCCGGGCGGCGGCGACGGGTACATCTTCGCCCCCACGCAGGGCCCCGCCGAGGACGCCGTCACCACCATCCTGCGCAACTCGGTGAACCACCCCGAGATCGCGCAGTCCCAGGTGCAGACGCTGCTCTGGGCCATCATCGCGCGCGCGAAGTTCGAGGACCTGTCGGCCGAGCACAAGGCGACGGCCGCGCGCCTGCTGACCCCGCGCCAGCTCACCTCGCTCAACCGCACCGCGCTGGACCTGGTCCCCGGGCCGGCGCTGGACGCCGCCCTGAACCGCGTGCCGCCGCTGGTGAAGCAGGTGATCCAGGCCGAGGCGCAGCTCCGCCAGATGCTCACCTCCCCCGGCACCAGCTTCCAGCAGCTCGAGCAGGTGGCGGTGCTGGCGGGGATGGCGCCGCTGGGCGAGGGGAGCCGCGCGGTGCCCGGCGGCCGGTGGTCCCTGCACCCGGACGGCTACTACGTGCGCTACATGCCCCAGGGGTACAGCTACACGGTCACCCAGATCTGGGTGCCGCAGGGCTCCCCCGCGGTGGGCAAGGAGTACGACCCGGCCACTCACATCGCCGTCCCCGGCAACACGGCGCGCCAGCGCCTGGTGCAGTCCGGCCGGGCGCGCCAGCAGAGCTGACGCCCTCGGACAGGACGGACGCGGCCCGCGGCGAGCTCTCGCCGCGGGCCGCGTGTGCTATGGGCGGCGAGGCGCCCCCGCACCGGTCGGCGCCCTCCGCCGTCCGCGGATCGACGGCGTGGCGGGGAGCGCCCCCGTGGCAGGCCCGCACCAGCGCCTGGCGAACCCGCCGACTGGGACTCGGACATGCGAGGGACTGGAGAGGGCCGGCTCCCGGGGGGGGGATCCGGCCCTCTCTGCATCGTCCACCACCGACGAGGGCGACGAGCGCGACTACGCCCGCGCGGTGCCGTACAGGATCGCCCGCTTCACCTCGCCGATCGCCTGGGTGATGCGGATCTCGCGGGGGCAGGCCTCGGTGCAGTTGAAGATGGTGCGGCAGCGCCACACCCCCTCACGGTCGTTCAGGATCTCCAGCCGCTCCGCCGCAGCCTGGTCGCGCGTGTCGAAGATGAAGCGGTGGGCGTTGACGATCGCCGCCGGCCCCACGAAGTCGCCGTCCGCCCAGAACGACGGGCAGCTCGTGGTGCAGGCCGCGCACAGGATGCACTTGGTGGTGTCGTCGAAGCGCTCGCGATCGTCGATGGACTGCAGGCGCTCGCGGCCGGGGGTGCGCTCGTCGTTGATCAGGAACGGCAACACCGAGCGGTACTGCGCGAAGAAGGGCTCCATGTCCACCACCATGTCCTTCACCACCCGGAACCCCAGCAGCGGCTCCACCGTCACGCGCTGGCCCACGTCGCGCATCAGGACCTTGCACGCCAGCCGGTTCACCCCGTTGATGCGCATGGCGTCCGAGCCGCAGACGCCGTGCGCGCAGGAGCGCCGGAAGGTGAGCGAGCCGTCCTGGTACCACTTCACCGAGTTCAGGGCGTCCAGCACCCGGTCGGTGGGGTCCGCCTCCACCTGGTACTCCCGGTAGACGGGCGCGGTGTCCTCCTCCGGGTTGAAGCGCTGGATCCGCAGCGTCACCACTGACATCAGTACACCCTCTCCTTCGGCTCGAACCGGGTGATGGTCACGGGCTTGTACTCGATCTCGTACCCGCCGCCGGACGCCTCCCGGATGAACGTGTGCTTGAGCCATTCCACGTCGTCGCGGTCGGTGTAGTCCTCCCGCATGTGCGCCCCGCGGCTCTCCGTGCGGTTGAGCGCCGAGATGGTGGTGACCTCGGCCAGGTCCAGCAGGTTCCCCAGCTCCCACGCCTCCAGCAGGTCCGTGTTGAAGCGGCGGCCGCGGTCGCCCACGCGCACCTGCGCGTAGCGCTGCTTCAGCTCGCGGACCTTGTCCAGCGTCTCCTGCATCCCCGGGCCGGTGCGGAAGATCCCCACGTTGTCCATCATGGTCTCCTGCATCTCGTCCCGCAGCTTCGCCGCCGGCTCCCCGCCCTTCTCCGTGGCGAGCAGGGCGCCGAAGCGCTCCTCCACCCGCGCCGTGGGATCGGCCGGCACCGGCGGGAGCTGCGCCGTGCGGCAGAACTCCGCCATCGCCAGCCCGGCGCGGCGGCCGAAGACCACCAGGTCGAGCAGCGAGTTGGTGCCCAGCCGGTTGGCGCCGTGCACCGAGACGCAGGCCACCTCGCCGGCCGCGTACAGCCCGGGGATCACCGTGTTGCGGGCGTCGCTCAGCACGCGGCAGTCGATGTCGGTGGGCATCCCCCCCATGGCGTAGTGCGCCGTGGGCTGGATGGGCATGGGCTCCTTGACCGGGTCCACGCCCAGGTAGGTGCGGCAGAAGTCCGCGATGTCGGGGAGCTTCTTGTCGATCACCTCGGAGCCCAGGTGCGTGGCGTCCAGGTAGACGTACTTCTTGCCGTTGATCCCGCGCCCCTCGCGGATCTCCTTGTGAATCGCGCGCGCCACCACGTCGCGGCTGGCCAGGTCCTTCATGGTGGGCGCGTAGCGCTCCATGAAGCGCTCCCCGTGGTCGTTGCGCAGCACCCCGCCCTCGCCGCGCACGCCCTCGGTGATCAGGATCCCCAGGCGGTAGATGCCGGTGGGGTGGAACTGGTAGAACTCCATGTCCTCCAGCGGCAGCCCCGCGCGCAGCGCGATCGCGGGCCCGTCGCCGGTGTTGGCGTGGGCGTTGGAGGTGATGGACCACACGCGCCCGAACCCGCCGGTGGCGAAGAGCGTGGCCTTGGCGCGGAAGACGTGCAGGTCGCCCGTGTCGACCTCCCACGCCACCACGCCGGAGCAGACGCCGTTCTCCACCATCACGTCCACGACCTGGTACTCGTCGTAGAAGTCGACCCCCGCCTTGATGCAGTTCTGGAAGAGGGTCTGCAGGATCATGTGGCCGGTGCGGTCCGCCGCGTAGCAGGAGCGGCGCACCGGGCCCTTCCCGAAGTGGTGCGTGTGCCCGCCGAACGGGCGCTGCGCGATCCTGCCGTCGGGGGTGCGGCTGAACGGGAGCCCCATGTGCTCCAGCTCCACGATCACGTCCACCGCCTCCTCGCACATCGTCACGATGGCGTCCTGGTCGCCCAGGTAGTCCGACCCCTTCACGGTGTCGAACGCGTGCCACTCGGGGTTGTCCTCCTCCAGGTTGGCCAGCGCCGCGCCGATCCCGCCCTGCGCGGCCCCGGTGTGCGAGCGGGTGGGGTAGAGCTTGGAGATGACCGCCGTCTTCACGCTGGGGTCGCGGGCCAGGTAGATGGCGGCCATCAGCCCCGCGCCGCCCCCGCCGACCACCAGCGAGTCGTAGGTGTGGAAGTGGATCATGGACGTGCGAAGGTGGCGGGGTCGAAGGTGAGCAGGGCGAAGATCCCGATCGCCATCGCTCCCAGGACCACCACGTACACCACGGTCTTCACGGCCGCGCGCAAGCCCGGGCTGCGCACGTAGTCCTCGATCGAGTACCGGGCCCCGTTCAGCCCGTGCAGCATGGCGAACGACACCAGCGCCAGGTTGAAGAGGCGCCAGAAGGGGTTCGCCCAGCGCTCGCGCACCATCTCGGCGCTCAGGTGCTCCACCCCGATCACCAGGTTCCACTACACCAGGTGGTACAGGGCCAGGAAGATGAGCGCCAGCCCGGAGATGCGCATGAAGAACCACGAGCGCACCTCGAAGTTGCTGCGGTCTCCCGCCCGGTCGTACCCGCCCCCGCGCCGCGGCGCGCCCCGCCCGCTCACGAGCCCGCCTCCGCGCCGGCCGGCGCCTGCGCCGCGGGTGCGCCCATCAGGCGCTCGTTGCGCTCGCGCTGCTCCGCCTGCTGGTGGCGCGCCGCGCCCGGCTCCTCCGCCAGCCCGAACACCGGCGCCATCATCATCCAGGTCACGGGGAGCATCGCCAGCACCACCACGCCCGTCGCGGCCCACACCAGGCGCCGCTGGTGGCGCATGGCCATGGGCCAGAAGTCCTGCACGATGATGCGCAGTCCGTTCACGGCGTGGAAGAGCACGGAGAAGAAGATGCCCAGCTCGCCCACGCGGAACAGGGGGAGCCGGTACAGGTCCAGGGCGTCGTCGTACAGCCGGGGCCAGTAGATCACCAGGGCGGTGTCCACCACGTGGATGATCAGGAAGAAGAGGATCCCCAGCCCGGTGACCCGGTGCAGGATCCACGTCCACATCCCCTCGCGCCCGCGGTAGCGGAGCGCGGCGCCGAACGAGGCCCGTTTCGCGTAAGCCATCTTGGGTGCGGTCCCGTACGCAGAGGGAGAGAGTGACCGGCCGGGCGCCGCGCCTCCCGCTCAGGGGGCGCGGCGCCGCGCCGTCAGACGAGCTTCATCGGGTCCAGGACGGCCTGCGCCGAGGCCTGCAGGGCCACGCGCTCCTCGTCCGTCAGCTCCACCTCGATGATCTGCTCCAGCCCGTTCCGCCCCAGCTTGCAGGGCACCCCCAGGAACAGGTCGTTCATCCCGTACTCGCCCTGCAGCCACGCCGAGCAGGGAAGGATGCGCTTCTTGTCCTTCACGATCGCCTCGGCCATCTGCACCGCGCCGGCGGAGGGGGCGTAGTACGCCGAGCCCGTCTTCAGGAAGGCCACGATCTCCGCGCCGCCGTTGCGGGTGCGGTCCACGATCCGGTCCAGCGTCGCCCGCTCCATGAGCTGGGTGATGGGGATCCCCGAGACGGTGGTGTAGGAGACCAGCGGCACCATGGTGTCGCCGTGCCCGCCCAGCACCATCGCCTGGATGTCCTCGACCGAGATGTCCAGCTCCATCGCCAGGAACGAGCGGTAGCGCGCCGTGTCCAGCACGCCCGCCATGCCGATCACCCGCTCGCGCGGGAAGCCGCTGGCCTTCATGGCCACGTAGCACATCACGTCCAGCGGGTTGCTGACCATGATGATGATGGAGTCCGGCGACACGCGGGCGATGTTCTCGGCCACCGACTTCACGATCCCGGCGTTGGTGCGCAGCAGGTCGTCGCGGCTCATCCCCGGCTTGCGGGCGATGCCGGCGGTGACGATGTAGATCCCCGACCCGGCGGACTCCTCGTACCCGTTGGTGCCGATCACGCGGGCGTCGAAGCCCTCGATCGGCGCCGACTCCCACTGGTCGAGGCCCTTCCCCTGGGGAATGCCCTCGGCGATGTCGATGAGGACGACCTGGCGCGCGAGCTCCTTCTCGGCGACGCGCTGCGCCGCCGTGGCGCCCACGTTGCCCGCGCCGACCACCGTGATCTTGTCCATGGGTCCTGGAAGTCTGGAGTATCGGTCTGTCGAGCGTCCCGCCGGGGGCCGGCGGCACGGCGGGGGAACTTAGAGAGACGCATCCCCCGTGTCAATCAGGCATTTCCCTCGTATTTCCCCGGTGTTACGCGGCGGGCGGGCCCTTCCCCCGCCTCCGGCCCGACGCGCCGCGTCAGCGCACGGAAACCACCGTCTCCAGACCTCGGCCGCCCCTCACCCCCGCACCTGCCGGATCGCCTCGAAGAGCGCCACCGCCACGGAGGTGCCCAGGTTCAGCGACCGCGTCTCGGGGCGGAGCGGGATCCGGATCGCCCTCCCCTCCCCCGCCCCCGCCAGCACGTCGTCGGGCAGCCCGCGCGACTCGGGGCCGAAGAGCAGCACGTCCCCCGGCGCGAAGCGCGCGTCCCACAGCTCCGCCGTCCCCCGGGTCGACAGCATCCACACCCGCCGCCCCGCGGCGGGACCGGCCAGGAAGTCGTCGTAGCTGACGTGACGGTAGTACTCCGTGTGCTGCCAGTAGTCCATCAGCGCGCGCTTCGCCTTTGGGTGCGAGAACGAGAAGCCCAGGCGGCCGATCAGGTGCAGCGGAGAGCCCGTCGCGCCGCAGGTGCGCGCCACCGCCCCCGCGTTGCCGGGGATCTCCGGCTCGTACAGGGCGACGTGGATCGGCTCGGGAAGGGGCAGCGTCGTCACGGCGTCGGCTCGTGGGCGTGGATGGAGGGCGTCCGGTGTGGGCGTCGGAGCTGGGCGTGAGTGTAGGCTGTCAGACCGGGCGCGACAACTTCGTTACTCAGGAGACGGGGGATGGCGCGGACGGCGCGCCGTCCGCCATTCCAGCCACCCCCGCCCCGCTATACCTTTCGCGCCCCATTTCCACGAACCCCTCGCGGCCGACCCACCGTCCACCCGCGAAAACACCGCTGACGAACGATGCCGGATATCCTTCTCGTCGAAGACAACCTGGACCTTGCCGACGGCGTGCGCCGGAACCTGGAGGTCGAGGGCTACGCCGTGCGCCACGCCACCCGCGCCTCCGAGGCGCTGGCGACGGCGGCCGTCCACGCACCCGACCTGGTCGTCCTGGACCTCGGGCTCCCCGACCGCGACGGCCAGGAGGTGCTGCGCGGGCTGCGGGAGCGCGGGGTCTCCGCCCCGGTGCTGATCCTCTCCGCCCGCGGGCTGGAGCAGGACAAGGTGGAGGGCTTTCGCCTGGGGGCGGACGACTACGTGACCAAGCCCTTCGGGGTGATGGAGCTGATGGCGCGCGTGGCGGCCCTGCTCCGCCGCTCCGCCGCCTTCTCCGCCGCGCTGGCCGCGGCCGGCGCCGCCGCCCGGTCGGACGACGACGAGGCTGCCGCCCAGCCCGCGCTGAGTGACGACGAGCTGCGGACGCGCTTCGGCCTCACCGCCCGTCAGGTGGCGGTGGCGCGGCTGCTGGAGGAGGGGTGCACCAACGCGGAGATCGCGGAGCGCCTCTTCGTGAGCACCTTCACCGCCCGCAACCACACGGAGCAGGTGCTGGAGAAGCTGGGCGTCTCCAGCCGGGCCCGCGTCGGCGCCCTGCTGCGCGGCCGCGGGTGACTGCGCGGCAGGCCGCCCGCCGCCTGCGCCGGCGCTTCCCGGCCTGGCGCATCACCCTGGTCTCCGTCTCGCTCGTGGGGACGATGGTGCTGGCGGCCGTGGGCGCGCTCGTCCTGCGCGACTCGCTGGCCGCGCACGAACGGGCGGTGGAGCGCGCGCTGGCCGACTACATGGCCTACTCCGCCCGCACCTTCGGCGAGGGGATGATCCGCGCCGGCGGCGAGCTCCGCCTGCGCGCCGCCGCCCCCGGCCTGGGCCGCACCGCCGCATCGGTGGACGAGGGGATGTCGCTGGACGACTTCGCGGCGCAGTCGCGCCCCGTCCTGCAAGAGGCGGGACTGACGGACGACCCGCTGCACGGCTACTTCCGCATCGACCCGCGCACCTGGCGCTACGAGGGGCGCGGCGCGGCCGCCCGGACGGAGTTGCGGACGCAGGTAACCCACGCGGTGCGGGAGCGGCTGCCGCGGCTGCGGCGGGAGCAGGAGCCCGCCCTGGGGTACCGCACGGTGGGACCCGACTCCACCGGCCTGAGCATCGTCTGGGCGCGGCAGCTCACGGCCGGTGGCGAGACGGCGGCGATCCTGGGCTTCACCTGGTCGCGCGACGGGGGGGCCGGCCTCTTCGCCGATCGCGTGATGCACGAGATCCCCGTCCTCCCGCCGTCCTTCATCTCCCCCGACTGGCGCTACGACGAGGGGGCGGAGAGCAGCGCGTCCGCGCTCTCGGTGGAGGTGCTGGACCTTGCCGGCCGCACGCTGTACCGCTCGCCGCGCCAGTACCGCTCCCCCGTGCGCGGCGGCTTCATCTTCCGCACCAACCCCGGCGGTTTCGAGGTGCGCACCGTCCTGCGCCCGGAGGTGGCCGCGGCCCTGGCGGACGCGCAGCGGCAGGACGCGCGGCGCCGCTGGATGGTCGCGCTCCCCCTGCTCTCGCTGCTGCTGGGCGCCACCGCCATCGTGCACCTGCTGCGCGAGCGCGAGATCGCCCGCGCGCGCCGCACCTTCGTCGCGGCCGTCTCGCACGAGCTGCGCACCCCGCTGGCCCAGATCCGCATGTTCTCCGAGACGCTGCTCCTGCGCCGCGACGGCGGCCCGGAGGAGCGCGCGCGCTGGCTCGGCGTCATCGGCCGCGAGGCGCGGCGGATGGGGGACCTGGTGGAGAACGTCCTGGCCCTCTCCCACCTGGAGGAGCCGCGCATCCGCCTCTCCCGCCGGCCGCTGGACGTGGGAGAGGTGGTGGAGGACGTCGCCGCCACCTACGGCCCCCATGCCGCCGAGCGCGGGGTGCGCGTGGAGGCCCACGTGCCCGGCCCGGTGATCGCGCAGGCGGACGCCGACGCGATGCGGCACGTGCTGGTGAACCTGGTGGACAACGCGCTGAAGTACGGCCCACCGGGACAGACGGTGCGGCTGGAGGCGCTCCGCTCCCGGGAAGGGGTGCTCGTCGCCGTCTCGGACCAGGGGCCGGGGATCGCGCCCGAGGACAGGCGGAGGCTCTGGAAGCCCTACACGCGCCTCGAGAGCGGCGGGCGGGTGGGCGGGAGCGGTCTGGGGCTGGCGGTCGTCCACCGGCTCGTGGAGCAGCACGGAGGGGCGGTGCGGGTGGAGGACGCACCGGGCGGCGGCGCGCGCTTCGTCGTCACCCTGCCGGCGGCCCGGACGGCGCCCTCCGACGTGTCCCGGACGGCGGCGGTGGGGAGCTGAACCGCGTCGATCGCGCCGAGCGGAGAACGCGCCGCAACAATGGGTGATTCTACCCATGGAAGCGGAACGTATGCTTTCGGTAGCGTTCCGGGGAGGCCGCGGGGCTCCTCCCGCCGCCCGTGCACCCTCCGATCCGGAGAGACGCTCGGATGAAGAAGATCAGCCTGGACCTCGACGCCCTGCAGGTCGACTCGTTCTCGACCGCCCCCGCCGCGCGCCCGCTCGCCGGGACCGTCCACGGCCACGGCGCCACCGAGGGCGGCGACGGGTGCAGGACCGAGAACTGGGGAAGCTGGTGCTGCTGGGGGACGGACACGGAGTGCCAGGGCGGCGGAGACGATACCTACTGGTGCGGCGGCATGAGCGAGAAGTGCGGCCCCAGCCACATGGCGTCCTGCGGCGACCAGTGTGACATCACGGGCTACGTGTACAAGTGCAACAACTACACGGAGCCGGGCTTCTGCTGACCACCCGAGAAGGCTGGATGCTCGCCGGAAGGCGGAGCCGGGTTTCCCGGCTCCGCCTTCCGCACTCCAGGAGGGCGCTCGCCCGGCGACGTGGGGTGGATGGAAAGATGGGTAGATCGACCCATCCAGAGCGGGGGCTCCCGGATTAACGTGATGGCGGAGACCGCGGCCGGAACGCGCGGCCCTCCCACCCACCAACCGAGAGGATCCTTCCCATGAAGAAGATCAGCCTGGACCTCGATGCCCTGCAGGTCGACTCGTTCTCGACCGCCCCCGCCGCGCGCCCGCTCAGCGGCACGGTCCACGGCCACGAGGCCACCGAGGGCGGCGCCGGCTGCGGTACGGCCAACTACGGAAGCTGGTGCTGCTGGCAGACCGACACCACCTGCCCCGGCGGCGAGGGCGGCAGCTACTGGTGCGGCGGCACGGACCAGTGCGGCGACAGCCACATGGCCTCGTGCGGCGACGAGTGCGACATCACCGGGATCCCGTACAAGTGCAACAACTACACGGACCCGGACTTCTGCTGATCCGCGCCGCGGCGCAGGCGTCTCGATGGAAGCGGCGGGGCCGGGGGATCCCGGCTCCGCCGTTCACGTCGAGGCCCTTCCGTCGCACCGGCATCGCTACACGGAGATCTGCTGAGGCGGACCTCCGCGCGGGAAAGTAAGGAGAGCGGGGCGGCCCGCGATGGGCCGCCCCGCTCTCCTCGTGTCGACGCCGTCGTGCGGAGGTGGCCTCGCCCGGTCGCCCGGCGAAGCCGCTCCGCCGTCTCCGCGCCTTTCCGTCTCCTCCGCGCCCTCTGCGTGAACCCACCGTTCTGCGGCGTGGACAGCGGCGGACGCCCCCTACCCGCCGACCTGGGAGAGCGCGCGCAGGCCGCCGCTGCCGGCGTCGCTCCCCTGCACCAGCGAGTGGCGCTCGGGCTTGATGCGCAGCGTGTCCCGCACCAGCGGCTCCAGCGGCTCGCCGCGGCGCAGCGGGTCGCGCAGGTTGGTCTGCAGGTCGCCGAACAGGCAGGGGCGGAGCTGCCCGTCCGCCGTGAGGCGCATGCGGTTGCAGCGGTCGCAGTAGTTGTGCGACATGGGGGTGATGACGCCCACCGTGCCCGCCGCGCCCGGGAAGGCGTAGTAGCGCGCCGGCCCGTTCCCCCTGGGCCCGGCCACGGGCTGCAGGTCGCCGATCCGGGCAATGTTCGCCAGGATCTCGTCGGACGAGACGAACTCGTCGGCGCTCACGCCCAGGTTGTCGCCCGTGGGCATCACCTCGATGAAGCGCACGTGCCACGGCCGCTCGCGGGTGATGCGGGCGAAGTCCGCCACCTCGTCGTCGTTGCGGCCGCGCATCACCACGCAGTTCACCTTGATGGGCGAGAACCCCGCGCGCTCCGCCGCCTCCAGCCCCGCCAGGATCGCCTCGGCCGACCCGGCGCGGCGCGAGATGGCGTCCACCCGGTCGGCGCGCAGCGAGTCGAGCGAGACGTTCACCCGGTCCACCCCCGCGCCGCGAAGCTCCTCCGCCTGGCCGGCGAGGAGGACGGCGTTCGTGGAGAGCGCCACGTCCTCGATCTGCGGCACCGCGCGGATCATGCGGACCAGGGAGGAGAGGTCGCGGCGCACCAGCGGCTCGCCGCCGGTGATGCGCACGCGGCGCAGGCCCATCCCCGCCATCACCCGCACCACCTCGGCGATCTCCTCGTAGCGCAGGATCTCGTCGCGGCGCAGCCAGGGCAGCCCCTCCTCCGGCATGCAGTACACGCAGCGCAGGTT
Organism: Longimicrobiaceae bacterium; assembly: GCA_030146875.1. GTDB lineage: Bacteria > Gemmatimonadota > Gemmatimonadetes > Longimicrobiales > Longimicrobiaceae > JASLAX01. The sequence continues at coordinate 22,889 of JASLAX010000197.1, read as the reverse complement.
GCACTTGTCGGTGACGGATATGCGCAGGTACTCCACGCGCCGCCCGAAGCCGTCCCGCATGGGCCCCGTCTCCGGCACCGGCCGCGACTCGGGGACCACGGGAACGCCGCCGAGCTGGACCAGGCGCGTCACGGCGCGCCCCCCTCCGCCGGCACGGGCGTGAAGCCCGCCACCCACTCGCGCTCGCCCTCCACGTAGCCCTCCCGCTTCCAGACGGGGACGCGCCGCTTCAGCTCCTCGATCGCGTACCGCGAAGCCTCGTAGGCCTCGCCGCGGTGCGGGGACGCCACGACGATGGCCACGCTCGCCTCGCCGATCTCCAGCCGGCCCACGCGGTGTACGATGCGCACCCGGCCGGTCCCGAAGCGCTCCCGCGCCTCCGCGGCGATGCGCTCCATCTCGGCCGCCGCCATCTCCTCGTACGCCTGGTACTCCAGGTCCGCCACCGCCCGCCCCTCATTGCTCTCGCGCACCACGCCCAGGAAGAGCAGCGCCGCCCCGTCGCGCGGGGAGACGCACTCCGCGAGCAGCGCGGCGGGGTCGATGGGCGCGGAGACCACGCGGCAGGCGCTCATCCGCCGGCCACGGGGGGGATGAACGCCACCTCGTCGCCGTCGCCCAGCAGGGCGGAGAGGGAGGCGTAGGTGAGGTTCACGGCCACCGCGGGGGATGCCGGGAGCGAGGAGAGGCCGCCGGGGCCGCGCAGGTGGTCGACCAGGTCGCGCACGCGCGCGCCGGCGGGGAGCTCCACCTGGAGCTCCGCGGCGCCGGCGAGGTCGCGGTACAGGGCGAAGAAGAGCGTGCGGACGGTCATCGGCGCGGGGCTGCGGGAGACGTGTCCCGGGTGGTACCCCGCGCCCCCCGCGGGGTTCTCAGCCGGCCCCGGACACGCCCGGGCCCGGCGCGTTCTGCCGGACCTCCTCGGGAGTGGCCAGGGTCGTCAGGAACTGCGACAGCTCGTGGTGCATGCGCGAGGTGGAGCCGCGCACCAGGTTCTGCTCGCCCTTCCGCCCCACGCCGATGGTCAGGTCGCCCGCCTCGGTGCTGAAGCGAACGTGCGACTCGCCGGCCTCCTCGGTGAAGCCGGCGTACGGAGAGAACCGGGTGGCGAAGAACTCGCGCGCCCGCCGCACCACCTCGTCGGCGGGAAGATCGGTCAGCACTTCCTGGATCAGCATGCGTGCTCCGTTCGGGGTCTCGTGGTGGCCGCCCGGCGGGAAGGCAGGCAGCGTGCCAGGGCGCCGGCTTCAGCGCTCGGCGTCGCGCCCGCGGAGGTACGTGGTGGCCGGGCGGTCCACCCGCGGCGCGGGCACCTCGTATCCCCGGCGCACGTCGTAGGCGGTCTCGTAGGGCCCCAGGCGCGCGGGGGAGGGGTCGCCGGCGCGGGTGGTGGGATGGGGGAGCTTCGTGGGCATTCTGCCTCCGGTCGGGGTTCGACCGCGACGGACGCAAAAACGGCGCCCGCCCCTGGAGCAGGGGCGGGCGCCACGCGGTCCCGCGGACCGGAGGACCGAGCCGGCTCAGACCTCGAGCGGACGCTCCTCGACCAGCGCGCGGAGCTCCTTGGACGGCTTGAACACCGGCACGGCGCGCGGCGGCACCTCGACCGGGTCGCCCGTGCGCGGGTTGCGCGCCAGGCGGCTCTTGCGCTCGCGCACCTTGAAGGTGCCGAAGCCGCGGATCTCGATGTTCTTGTGCTCGGCCATCGCGTCCTTGATGGAGTTCAGGAACGCATCCACCACCACGGCGCAGTCCCGCTTGGTGACGCCCGGCCCGATCGCGTCCGCGACGTTCTGTACGAGGTCCGCTTTGGTCATGAAACTCCTCCTGGGGGGTGAACGTGGGGCGCGGGCCCCGCAATGAGTGCGCGACGGCTCGCAGCGCTGGTGGCGAACCGCTGTCCGGCCGGGGGCCGGACCCTACTACCTATCGCCAGGAACCGCTTGATCCTCCCGGGCCCGCGGAGGAACGGGGCGCGCCTTCGCCTGTCGCCGGAGGGGTACGGATCGGGACGGGCGTTCGCCGGGGAGCGAGGCGCGGTGCGGGAAGGACGTAAGGGGGTGGCGGAAAGTCACTTAACGGCACAAAGGATAATTCCGGCCGCAAGTCTCGTCAAGCACCCGACCCGACGCGGTCCGCCCGCCGGGCCATCTCGTCCACGAAACGGTCGAACAGGTACCGCGAGTCGTGGGGTCCCGGCGCCGACTCGGGGTGGTACTGCACCGAGAACACCGGCCGCTCCACGTGCTCCAGCCCCTCCACGGTGCCGTCGTTCAGGTTCAGGTGCGTGACGCGCAGGCCCGGCGCCCCGGGGATCCCCTGCTCGTCGCCGCGCACCGCGAAGCCGTGGTTCTGCGCGGTGATCTCTACCGCCCCGTCCCTCAGGCGCCGTACCGGGTGGTTCCCGCCGCGGTGGCCGTACAGGAGCTTGTAGGTGGAGGCGCCGTACGCCCGCGCGATGAGCTGGTGCCCCAGGCAGATGCCGAAGACGGGAACGTCGTTCTCGGCCAGCGTGCGGATGGTGTCCAGCGCGTGCCCCACAGCCTCGGGGTCCCCGGGGCCGTTGGAGACGAAGAGCCCGTCCGCCCCCGCGGCCGCGATCTCCTCCGCGGGCGTGTCGGCGGGGAGCACCGTGACCTCGCACCCGCGCTGCGCCAGGAGCCGCAGCGAGTGCGACTTCACGCCGAAGTCGTACGCCAGCACCCGGAAGCGCGTCTCCCCCGTCGCCGTGGGCACCACGTACCGCTGGGGGGTCGATGCCTCCGCGGCCAGGTCCAGCCCCTCCATCGGCGGCTGGGAGCGGATCGCCTCCAGCAGCTCGTCCGCATCGGCCGACGCGGGGGCGATGGCGCCGCGCATGGCGCCCGCGGAGCGGATGTGGCGGGTGAGGGCGCGGGTGTCGACCCCGGAGATGGCGACCACGCCATGCCGGGCCAGGTAGTCCTGCAGCGACTCGCTCGCGCGCCAGCTGCTGTACGCCGGGGGCGCCTCGTGGATGACGAAGCCCGCCACCTGCGGCCGCGCCGACTCCTCGTCCTGGGCGGTGACGCCGTAGTTCCCGATGAGCGGGTACGTCATCGTCACGAGCTGCCCCGCGTACGAGGGGTCCGTCAGGACCTCCTGGTAGCCCGTCATGGAGGTGTTGAAGACCACCTCGCCGAACGCGGTGCCCGCGGCACCGTGGCTCTCGCCCCGGAACGCGCGCCCGTCCTCCAGCATCAGCACCGTGGGATCGGCCAACTCTCCCCTCCGGCAGGGTTCGTACAAGTCCAAGGGGCCAGCAGGGATGGGACGGCGGGAATCTACGCCCGCGACCCGGCGTGTCAAGCACGCTCCGCCGGCGGCCGGCTGGCACCCCGCGCCGGCCGCGGATACATTCCCCGCCCCACCCCACCGGAGCCGAGCGCGGGAGAAGGATGAGCGAGCCGCTGGTCTTCGTCTATGCAGACGAGTCGTGCCTGGGAAACCAGTTCAAGGACCGCGCGCGCCCCGGCGGCGCCGCGGGGATGGTCGAGTTCTTCCACCCCGACCGCGGCTGGGTGCGGCGCGACTTCTGGACGTCGGAGCCCGACACCACCAACAACCGGATGGCCATCACCAGCGCGCTGCTGCCGCTAAGCGCGCTGAAGGGCCCGAGCCGCGTGGTCTTCACCACCGACTCGCGTTACCTGGTGGACGGGATGACGCAGTGGGTGCACGGGTGGTCGGCCCGCGGCTGGACCCGCAAGGGCGGCGAGATCGAGAACCTGGCGATGTGGAAGGACCTGCTGGAGGTCGCCCGCCGCCACTCGACCCAGTGGCGCTGGGTGAAGGGCCACGCCGGCCACCCGCAGAACGAGTACGCCAACCACCTAGCCATCGTGGCGGCGTCCAGGCAGACGAAGAGCGGGGGGCTGGTGGACTCCGGCTTCGACCGCTGGATCGCGGAGGAGCAGGAGAAGGAGCGATACCTCGACTTCTTCCCCATGCCTCCCACGGCCTTCGCCTTCACGCCGGCGCGCGCGCTGCCGCGGAAGTAGCCGTCAGGAGGCGGCGAACGCCTCCGGCGAGACCGCGGTCGACGGGAACGCCTTCAGCACCTGCTTGTCGGACGTGACGAGCGGAACGCCGAGCAGGTGCGCCAGCGCCACGAACTCGCAATCGTAGGCGGTGCACCCGCTGGACGCGGCGAGGCGCATGACGCTCTCCGTGGGCACCCCCCGTTCGTTGCGGATCATCAGGATCTCCGCCTCGGCGAGCAAACACACCGCGTCCTCGATCGACAGCTCCGACCGGCGCACGTAACCGATCAGCGCGTTGCGGAGCTCGCTGCGCCACAGCGGCGGAGCGGCCCAGTCCGGATCCCGCGTCAGGATGCGCTCCGCGGCCTCACGATGTGTCCCAGGCAGCAACAGGTAGGTGAGGAGGTTGGTGTCCACCACGATCACGGCCGACCCTCCTCCTTCGCCTCGCGGAGCCGGTCCGCCGTGAGCGGCGGAACCTTGAGGCTCGCGCGGATCGCGTCGATCTCACGCAGGAGCTCCGCTTTATCGGGTCGTGGCGCGGCTTGGTGGAGTTCCGGCTCCGGAAGGCTCTCGCGCGCGTCGTTCACGGCCGTCCCTCCTCGATCGCCCGGTCCAGCTCCTCATCGGTCACGTAGGGCAGCTTCATCCCCTCCCGCACCCGGTGCAGGTTGGCGAGGTACGCGTTGGAATCCAGCGGTCGCTCGCGTACCGCCCGCTCCAGCCAGACGATCGCCTCGCTGTTGATGCTCCGGCGGTTCTCCGCCGCGCGCCGCTTCAACTCCTCGTACAGGTCCTCAGGAACGTTCTTCAGCGTCAGGTTCGTCGTCATCCCGGCCTCCGCGGTTGCGTTTTGGAACCATTATGGAAGCTAAGCCCGACGGCGCTCCTGTCAAGCCTTCCCGCACGGAAAAATCACGAGGTGGAGCATGAAGATTGGGCCGCAGCGCATCGCGCCGCGGCCCCTGGTCGTCGTACGACGTCCATGCAGCTATGACGCCGGGATCTCGCCCGTCGCTACGCGGCCGAAGGTGCGCGCCATCTCGCGCACGACGACGGCCTCCACCTCCGCCATCGCCACAGGCCGCCCCAGCTCGGCGGAGATGGAGCCCACCCCGTGGTCCCGGATGCCGCAGGGGACGATGGTGCCGAAGAACGACAGGTCGGTCGTCACGTTGAGCGCAAACCCGTGCGACGTGATCCACCCGGAGGAGACGCGGACGCCGATCGCAGCGAGCTTCCGGTCGCCCACCCACACGCCCGTCAGCCCTTCCTTCCGATAACCCTCCAGCCCAAAGGTCGCGAGGACCGCGATCAGCGTCTCCTCCAGGTCGCGCAGGTAGCGGTGCAGGTCCTGCCGGTCGGGCTTCAGGTCCAGGATCGGGTACCCGACGAGCTGCCCCGGGCCGTGGTAGGTCACATCCCCGCCCCGCCCCGTCTCGAACAGCTCGATCCCCCGCTCCGCCCGCTCGCTCTCCGACACCAGCACGTTCTCGTCGTGCGACCCGCTGCCGAGCGTGATGACGTGCGGGTGCTCCAGCAGGAGGAGCGTGTCGGGGATCTCGCCCGCGCGCCGCCGCCGGACCAGCTCCGCCTGAAGGTCCAGCGCGTCGCCGTACCCGATGGTGCCGAGCCGCCGGACGTCGAGCGCGCGCGCCTCCGTCGCGGGGGCGGGCGAGGGAATCGGAAGCGTGTCGGTTGTGCTCATGCGGGAGAAGATAGCCTCGGCTCGCATCCGCCGGGACCCCCCTCCCCCGGCCCCTCCCCCACGAGGGGAGAGGGGTGCACCACCGCCTGGGCGCGCACTGATGCTGCGGATGTGTCGTCTGGAGGGACGAACGCGGTTCTTAGCCGGGGGCTTCATGCCCCCGGCCCGCGGGCGCAGCCGGATCTCAGCCGTCGACGAGACCATCCTGATTCCCTCTCCCGCGCGCGGGAGAGGGTGGCGGGCTCGCACGGAGCGGAGGAAAACGCAGCCGCGTCGCCGAGCCCGCCGGGTGAGGGCCCCACACGCAGAACGGGCCCGCGCCGACGAATCGACCCGGGCCCGCTCTCCCCTTCTATCTTACCGCTCCCCCACGAGATCGTACCTCCCGGCGCGACCCGAGAGACCTACGCCTGCTCGGGGAACGTCTCCAGGATCTGCTTCACGCGGGCGAGGAACTGGTCCGCGTCGGCGCCGTTCACCAGGCGGTGATCGTAGCCCAGCGAGATGTAGCCGCGCTTGCGGGCCACGATCGCGTGGCTGCCGTACTCGTCGGTGATGACCGCGGGCCGCATCTCCACGCCGCCCACGCCCATGATGGCCACCTGCGGCTGGTTGATGATCGGGAAGCCGATGGTGGTCCCGAAGATCCCCGGGTTGGTGATGGTGAAGGTGCCGCCCTGGATCTCCTCGGGCTTGAGCTGCTTGTTGCGCGCGCGGCCGGCGATGTCGTTCAGCCGCTTGGCCAGCCCCACCAGCGAGAGCTCGTCCGCCTGCCGGATCACCGGAACGATCAGCCCGTGGTCCAGCGCCACCGCGATGCCCAGGTTCACGTCGGCGCGGTAGATGACCTCGTGGTTCGAGTACGAAGCGTTGAGCTTGGGGAACTCGCGCAGCCCGCGCGCCACCGCCCAGGTGATGAAGTGGGTGTAGGTGACCTTGGCGCCCTGCTCCTCCCACACCTTCCTGCTCTTCTTGCGGATGTGGTCGATGCGCGTGTAGTCCACCTCGAAGTACGAGTGCACGTGCGGCGAGATGCGCCGCGACTGCACCATGTTGTCGGCGATGATCTGCGTCATGCGCGACGCCGACTCCACCCTGTCGTTCGGACCCGCGTTCACGGTGGGGTGCTGCGGCTTGCCCAGGAACTCGTCCCAGGGGAAGCCGCCCTCGTACGCCGGGGCCGGCGCGGACGGGCGCTGCGCGGGGGCCTTCGACGGCGCGGACGCGGGCGCGGCGGCGGGCTGCTGCGCGGGGGCGGCCGGGGCCTTCCCGCGCTCCTCCACGTGGCGCAGGATGTCGTCCTTGGTGACCCGCCCGTTGCGGCCGGTGCCGTTCACCTCGGCCACCTGCACCCCGTGCTCCGCCGCGATCTTGCGGACGAGAGGCGTGGAGCGCGTGCGCAGGCGGTCCTCCAGCGAGCCCGGCTCCGACGCGGGGCGGGCGGGCGCCGCCGGGGCGGACGCGGCGGCGCCCTCGGCGTTGGCGGAGGACGGGCCGGACGTCGGCGGTGCGCCGTCGCCCTGGCCGCCGGCGGAGACGCCCGCTGCGGTGGGCTCCTCGCGCTGGCCCACGGCGGCCTCGGGGAGGAGCGTCTGCTTCTCGCCGGGGACCCCGCCGTCGGCGGGCGGAGCGGAGGCGCCCACGGCGCCGGGCTCCGTCTCGATGAAGGCGACCACCGTCCCCACCTCGACCGTCTGCCCCTCGGTCACCACGATCTCCGCCAGCACGCCGGCCACCGGAGACGGGATCTCGGCGTCGACCTTGTCGGTGGAGATCTCCATGATCGGCTCGTCGCGCTGGACGCTGTCTCCGATCTTCTTCAGCCACACGGAGACGGTCCCCTCGGCGATCGACTCGCCCATCTGGGGCATCGGGACTTCCACACGGGCCATGGTTCTTCCGCTCGGTCGGGGTGGTTCCAGGTTCAGTACGCCGCCAGGTGACGCGCGGCCTTCACGATGTCCTCGGTCTGCGGGAGGAAGTAGTCCTCCAGCGGCGGCGAGTACGGGACCGGCGCGTCCAGCGCCGTGACGCGCAGGATGGGCGCGTCCAGCCACTCGAACGCCTTCTCGCTCACGCGCATGGCGATCTCGCCCGCGATGCCGCCGGTGCGGGTGTCCTCGTGCACGATCAGCAGGCGCGACGTCTTCTTCACGCTCTCCACAATGGCGTCGTCGTCCATCGGCAGCAGCGTGCGCAGGTCGACGATCTCCACCCGCAGGCCGTCCTCCTTCTCCAGGATCTCGGCCGCCTCCTGGCTCTTGTGCACCATCGCCGCGTAGGTGACGATGGTCAGGTCCCTCCCCTCGCGGTGCGTGCGCGCCTTGCCGATGGGCACCACGTAGTCCTCGTTGGGGAGGACCTCGCGGAGCTGAGGGCGGCGGTAGAGCCACTTGTGCTCGAAGAACAGCACCGGGTCGTCGTCGCGGATCGCCGCCTTGATCAGCCCCTTGGCGTCGTAGGCGGTGGACGGGTAGACGATCTTCAGCCCCGGCGTGTGGAGGAACGCCGCCTCGGGGTTCTGCGAGTGGAAGGGCCCGCCGCGCACGAAGCCTCCCGAGGGGCCGCGGATCACCAGCGGCTGCGCGCCCGACCCGCGGTAGCGCGAGGTGGCCACGTAGTTGGTGATCATGTCGTACGCGCAGGAGATGAAGTCGATGAACTGCATCTCCACCACCGGGCGCATCCCCATGTGCGCGGCGCCGGCCGCCGCCCCGGTGAAGCCGATCTCCGAGATGGGGGTGTCGATGACGCGTAGCTCGCCGAAGCGCTGCTGCATCCCCTCGGTGACCTTGAAGGCGCCGCCGTACGCGCCGATGTCCTCGCCCATCAGGAAGACGCGCTCGTCGCGCTCCATCTCCTCCCACAGCCCCTCGCGGATGGCTTCCAGGAGGGTGACGGGCTTCCCCTGCTCGGTGAGCCGGACGTGCTCCGGCTTCTCCACGGTCGCGGTGCTCATGCGCTTCAGGCTCGGGTGGGGTCGGCGGGATCGTGGCGGAACCAGGGGGCGTTCACCGGCCCGTCTCCGTACACGTCGTCCAGCGTGGCCAGTGGGTCCGGGAGCGGAGACGCCTCGGCCTCGGCGATCTGCGCGTCCAGCTCGGCGTCCACCGCGGCGTCGATCAGAGCCAGCTCCCGCGCGGTGGACCAGCCGCTCTCCGTCAGCGTCTTCGCGTAGCGGTCGAGCGGGTCGTTGTTGGCCGCCCACCACTCGATGTCCTCCACCGGCACGTACGACTGGTTGTCGTGCTGCGCGTGGCCCTTGCGGCGGTACGTCTCCACCTCGATCAGCGTGACGCCCTCGCCCGCGCGGGCGCGGTCCACGGCCCGGCGGGCGGCGCCGTAGGTGGCCAGCACGTCGTTGCCGTCCACCTTCTCCGCGGCGATGCCGTAGCCGGGCGCCTTGTCCACGAAGGACTGGCAGGCCGTCTGCAGGCGCGTGGGGGTGGTGTAGGCGTACTGGTTGGCCTCCACGACCACGACGAGCGGGCAGCGCCGCACGGCCGCGAAGTTCAGCCCCTCGTGGAAGGCGCCGGTGGAGGTGGCGCCGTCGCCGATGTAGACCATCCCCACCCGGTCCTCGCCGCGCTGCTTGAAGGTCAGCGTGACGCCGGCCATCACGGGGATCAGGTCGCCCAGGGGCGAGATCTGGCCGATGAAGCCGCGCCGGTAGTCGGTGAAGTGGATGTTGAGCTCCTTGCCCCGCGCGGGGGAGTCGCCCTTCGCCATGTACTGGCGCACCACCTCCACCGGCCGGGCGCCGATGGTGATCATCGAGCCCAGGTTGCGGATCAGCGGGGAGAGCATGTCGCCCGTCCCGTCGTCGCGCCGCCGCAGGGCGTACGCGGTGGCGACCGACTCGCCCTCCTGCCCCAGCGAGCGGAACAGGCCGCCCACCACCTTGCTCTGGCGGAAGAGGTTCTCGAGCTTCTCCTCCAGCGAGCGCGTGAGCCGCACCAGCCGGTACATCTCCAGGAGCTGCTCCCGGGAGAGGCCGTGGGGGATCGCCGGGGGACGCTTGGTCTTGGTCGCCATGGATGGGTTCCGGATCCGTGGCCGGGCGGTCCTTCCGCCCGGGCCGAGGGCGGACAACTTGCCACCCCCCGTGCGGTGAGTCAAGCCGCCGCGCCGCCAAAAGCGGAGGGGCCGCGGACGCTCACCCTCGCGTCCGCGGCCCCTCTCCGCGTTCCGTCACCGGCGCGTCCGCCGCCCCGCCGGCGCCGTGGCCGCGGACGCGGGCCGCGCCCCGCTCGGGGGCACCAGCGCGCGGCCCGGCGGGTCCCACACGCCGTATGGGGTGCGGTTGCTCCGCCAGCGCTCGCCCAGCGTGGGCTCGGGGTCGAACGGGTGGCCGTGCTTCCGGTCCAGGTAGTAGTTGGCGACCTTCGCGGCCAGCGGCGCCGCGGCGTCGCCGTGCAGCCCGTGCTCGACGATCACCGCCACGGTGATCTCGGGCGAGCGGCCGGGCACCCCCGCGAAGCCCACGAACCAGCCGTGGTCGTCGCCCTGGGGGTTCTGCGCGGTGCCGGTCTTTCCGTACAGCTTGTACCGCGCCAGCGACGACTGCAGCGCCGTGCCCTCGGGCTCGGTCACCAGCGCCAGCCCCTTCCACAGCGCCTCCAGCCCCTCGCGGTTCAGCCCCAGGTCGATCCCCTGCACCGAGTCGTTGGCGGTCTCGCCCGTCACCATGTGGGGGCGCGGCGCCGTGCCGGTCCCGGCGATGGCCGAGTAGAAGTACGCCATCCGCAGCACCGTCTGGGCGTTGGGTCCCTGGCCGATGGCGAGCGACATCACCTCCGAGGGCGTGGGCGTGTGACCGAAGGCGCGCCGGTACCAGTCGATCCCGGTGGGGAACTGCCCGCTCTTCTCGTTGGGAAGGTCCAGCCCCGTCTGCCGCGAGAACCCCAGCCGCGTGCCCGCCCGGGTCAGCTCCGCCAGCCCCAGACGGATGCCGAGCTGGTAGAAGTAGACGTTGCACGAGTTCTCGATCGCCTGCGCCAGGTCCAGCGAGCCGTGGCCCTTGCGGTACCAGCAGCGGGCGTAGCGACCCGCGTACGCCATCCCGCCGTTGCACGAGATGGGCAGGCGGGTGGATGCGGTCGCCAGCCCGCGCTGGATGGCCACCACCGCCGTGGCCACCTTGAAGGTGGACGCGGGCGGGTACTGCGCGTTGATGGTGCGGTCCAGCAGCGGCTTGTCGGGGTCGGTGCTCAGCGCGCGCCAGAGCGCCGCCGGGATCCGGCCCACGAAGTCGTTGGGGTCGAACGTGGGGTGCGAGTACAGCGACAGGATCTCGCCCGTCGACGGCACCATGGCGACCACCGCGCCCTTCATGGTGTCGGGGAAGATCTGGTGGATGTAGCGCTGCAGGGCCAGGTCCACCGTCAGCCGAAGCTGGTTGCCGGGCGTGGGGGCCAGCGCCTCGATGGTGGAGCGCGGGTTCACCACGCGGCCCATCGCGTCCACCTCCACGAAGCGCGCGCCGTCCTTGCCGCCCAGCCGCAGCTCGTACTGCCGCTCCACCCCCTGCTTGCCGATCAGCCGCCCCTGCTGGTAGCCGGCTTCCACGTACTCCGGCTTCTTCAGCTCGTCGGGCGAGATCTCGGTCACGTAGCCGATCATGTGCCCGATGGCCGGCCCGGCCGGGTAGTACCGCCGCGGCCGCTCCACCACCATCAGGTTGGGGAACGCCGCGCGCCGCTCCTCGATCGCCGCCGCCTGCGAGAAGGTGGCGTTGATCGTCACCTCCAGCAGGTCGTTGGGCTTCCGGTTCCGCTGCTCCGTCAGCTTCTCCACGTCCGTCTTCGACAGCCCCAGGAACGGGGTCAGGTCGCGCAGCGTGGTGGCGATGGTGGCGCTGTCGCCCGGGAGCACCGAGACGGAGTACCCGGTGACGGAGGTCGCCACCACCTCGCCGTTCCGGTCGAGGATGGTGCCGCGCGGCGCGGGGATGGGGATGGGCCGAAGGCGGTTCTCCTCGGAGCGGGCGGCGTACTGCTCGCCGCTCACCACCTGGGTGTGGAAGAACGCGGTGAGCAGCACCGCCATCACGAAGGCGATGCTGAAGACGGCGCCGAGGGTCCTGCGCTCGCGCGTGTTCGGCTGGAAGAGCTTCATCGGTGCCGCGTCTCTCTACGGTCGGAGCACGTCCGCGCGGGCCGCGCGGACGTGCGTGGAGCCAGCAAGTCCGGTGCCGGGCACCCTACCGCCCGCCGGCGGCGAGTCGGGCCGCCCGGCCGCGCACCCAGCAGCGGAGTCGATCGACCTCCCTCGCCGCCGCGGAGAGGCCCACCGGAGGCAGGGCGACGGGCTGCTCGTCGTCCTTCCCCGCGGGCCCGTACGACGACGCCGCCCACCGGGCGACGGCGGGGTCCAGCGGCGCCATCTCTCCCCTCCTCACCAGGCGGGCGTGGAGGCGGCGGAGCGTCTCCGCCCGCCGCGGGCGCGTCTCCCCCACCAGGAGGAGCGCGGCCGTCGCCATCCGCACCAGGTCGTCGCGGGTCCGCCGCGCGGCCTCCCCCACCTCGCCTCGGAGGAGGTGGCGGCCGACGTCGTCGCTCCCCTCCTCCACCCGGCGCAGCAGCGAGCCGACGCACCCAAGGGCGTCCGCCGGCGTGAAGGGGACACGGAGCGGAGGAGCCCCCGCCGGCCAGAGGGGGATCCCGTCGTCCAGCGCGTCCACCAGCATCGGCGTGCGGTTGCCGGGAAGGAGGTCGACGCGGGAGACGGACCAGCAGGTGACGGGCACGCCGCTCCGCTCCGCCACCTCCTCCGCCACCCACTCCGCGATCCTCGCCTGGGGCTCGCGGTCGGGGGGCAGCCGGTGCCAGACGAGCAGTACGTCCACGTCGGAGTCCGGACGGGCGTCGCCGCGCGCCCGCGACCCGAACAGGAACGCCCGCCAGAGCCGGGCGGGAACGACGGCGCGGACGCGCCGCACCATCTCCTCCGCCGCCGCTCGCTGGCGGACGCCGAGCGGGAGGAGGGACCTTCCCGCCGCCGTCATCGGCCGGGCCGGCGCCTCAGCGCCCCGCCGTGGAGGCGGTCCGCGCCGCCGCCAGCTCGCCGAACGCCTCCCGCAGCGGGACGGCGTACGTGCCCTTCTTGGCCGCCGCGGCGCGGATCACGTCGCGGACGGCGGAGCGGCCGACGGACGAAGCGTCGTACCCGGCCGCCATCAGCGCCTGGTACACCGCCTCGGTGTGGACGGCGCGTCGGGCGTAGACGTCGGGGTAGATGCGGAGCGAGTCGCCCTGCACCACCACCGGGTCGTAGCGGATCACCAGCGGCACCGTGGAGCGGAAGCTCACCCACCGCGTGTTGCTGTGGCTCCGCAGGATCGCCGGGATGGCGCTCGCCGGGACCGTGGGGTTCGCGCGGCGGTGCAGCAGCGTGGCCAGCTCGATCACGTCGGCGTTGCGCATGCGCACGCAGCCGTGGCTGGCGGGCGTGCCCAGCTCGCGCTCGTGCGGGGTGCCGTGCAGGTAGTAGTACGGCGCGAAGAAGAGCTTCACCCGGCCCATGGGGTTGTTGGGCCCCGGCGGGGTGACCTTGTCGTCCCGCGCCCACTCGCGCGCCGGCGGACGCCACCACGGGTTCCACTCGGCGCGCTGCACCGTGAAGTCGCCCGTGGGCGTGTCGTGACCCAGCAGGCCCACGGAGACGACGTAGCGCTTGATGGGCGTGTCGCCGTCCCACACCACCAGGCGCTGGGCGGGGATGTTGAGGTCCAGCCGGAGCCCGGCGTCGTCCTGGGCGCGGAGCGGCTGCCCCCAGGCGAGGAGGGCGGCGAGCGGAAGCAGCGTACGGAGTCTCACGTCGTCATGTCCGTCTGTGCGGGGTCCACGAGCCGTCGGATCGACGGGAGCAAGCCTCGTACCCGGCGGGGGCGGGGCTCGCGCCTTCCTCTACGTCGAAGAGGGCGCGGGAGTTCCGCTTCCCGGGAGAGGACGAGGCAGGGCAGGTGCGGGCCACATCGCCACTCCCGCCGCCGGAGGGATGCGCGGTCAGCGCGGCGGCGCCTCGGGACCGCGCCGGCGCGTCGCGGGCGGCGGACGCGAAGAAGCCCCGCCGGGATCACCGGCGGGGCTTCTTCAGTGGTCGATCAGGGACTCGAACCCCGGACCTCTCGCATGTGAGGCGAGCGCTCTAACCAACTGAGCTAATCGACCGTTATCGCGGACCGGGGGGTACCCGCGTCCGCGCCAGAGGGTGGGCTGCTGCCTGCGGGGCCCTGACCCTTTTCCCCCCAGTCTGGGGACCAAAATAGCGGGGGCGGGATTCGAACCCGCGACCTTCGGGTTATGAGCCCGACGAGCTACCAGGCTGCTCCACCCCGCGACACGTTCTCAAATACCCCGTAGGGGAATCGAACCCCTGTTTACGCCGTGAGAGGGCGTTGTCCTAGGCCACTAGACGAACGGGGCGTGGCTATTCCCAAGACGTCCTACACCAACAAGTTAACCACCTGCCATCGGATCGTCAACCCCCCGGTTCCTTCTCGGGAATCCCGACGGCCCAGAGGCGCCGCCCGGATTCGAACCGGGGGTCGAGGATTTGCAGTCCTCTGCCTTACCACTTGGCCACGGCGCCGTTACCCGATGCGGGCACCAGAGCGGGCAACCGGACTCGAACCGGCGACCTCAACCTTGGCAAGGTTGCGCTCTACCAACTGAGCTATGCCCGCGGCGAAACGGAGGGCAAGTATAATCGCCCCCCTCCCGGGGGTCAACCCCTCGCCGCGCGCCGGTCCACATCGCCCCTGGGCTCCCACCCCACGCCCCGGCGGAGCGCGTTGACGGCGGCGCGCGGGCGCGCTACCCTCCTCGCGCGCCGGACGCCCCGGCGCGCGACCCCAGCCCGCCGACCGATGAAGCCGCCGCGTACCCCGACCCTGGTTCTCGCCGCCCTGCTCCTGCTCCCCGCGCGCGGCGCGGCGCAGGCCGGCCAGGCGCAGGTGATTCCGCGCGGGACGGTATCGGTGCAGGTCGCGGGACACTACGCGAGCTACCGCGAGCGCTTCGGCGGCGCGCTGGGCGCCGGGGTGGGCGGCCCGCTCTCCGCCACCCGCTTCCCATCCCTGCTCCCCCTGCAGACGGAGCTCAACCGCTTCTACGGCGCGACGGCGGGGCCCACGCCGTTCACGGCGACGCCCGAGAACCTGCTGCTGGGCTCGCTGCGCCTGGACCTGGCGGCGGACGCCCGCGAGGTGCCGCTGACGGTGGAGGCGGGGATCCGCCGCGGCCTCTCGGCCCGCGTGGTCGTCCCCTTCGAGCGGCGAGGGACGAGCGTCCTGGCCTCGCTGCTGGAGGGCGGCACGCTGGGCGCGAACCCCGACACGCTCGGGAACCGCACGCGCTTCGGCCGCGTCGCCGGCTTCGCGGCGCTCGGCGCCTCGCGCTTCCTCCCCACCTCCACCTCCGCCGCGGGGCGTGCGATCCAGGAGCGGCTGCTGGCCGCCACCGCCGACACCGCCATCCTCCCCGTGAGCGCCCTGACCACGGGGGGGCTGGACACGCTGCTGATGGGGGAGGACTTCGGCCTGGTTCCCCTGCGGACCAACCGCAACTCGTGGCGCCTGGGCGACGTGGAGGTGGGGCTCCGCTACCAGCTCTCCGACCCGTTCCCCGGACCCGAGGTGCCCGACTCCGCCGGCGGCATCCGCGCGGCCGTCGGCCTCTCCGCGCGCCTGCCCACGGGCGCGTCCCGGAATCCCGCGAACCTGCTGGAGCTTCCCTACGCCGGCGGGCACGCCGGCGTGGCGGTGGAGCTGGACGGCGACGCGGCGCTCTCGCGCCGGTGGTGGGTGGGCGGCGGCGCGCGGGTGGAGTACCTGCTGGGGGCCGACGGCGAGCGCCGCGTGTTCACCGAGGGCCAGCCGTTCCCGCCGGCCTCCACGCTCACCACGGTGACCCTGAAGCCCGGCGTCCGCGCCCGCGTGGAGGTGACGCCCCGCTACCGCCTGACGCGTGAGATCGCCTTCGCGGGGCGGTACGCGATGCACCGCGCAGGAGCGACCACGGTGACGGGCGACGGCGGCGTCTTCCTGGGCGGCTTCGAGACGACGGAGGGGTGGACGTCCCACCTCCTGGGGCTGGGGGCGAGCTACACGGCGCTCGGCGCGCACCGGGCGGGCGACGCCGCCTTCCCGTTCGAGGTGGGCGTGATGGTCCAGCGTGCCCTGGTGGGCGGCGACGCCGCGCCGAAGGCATCGGTGCTGACGCTCTCCGGCCGTCTCTACCACACCTTCCGCCGCCGCCCGCGCCCCGCGCCGGCGGAGAGCCCGGCGGACACCACGGCGGCTCCCGCGGCTCCTGCTCCCGCCCCTCCTACCACGACGCGTCCTCCCACGACGACGCCTCCTCCGACGCTCCGCACTCCCGGGGCGTAAAGCCCCCGGCCAAGAACGGCGATCGTCCCTCCGGAACGACTGCGTTCTGGGTTCCGGGAGGCTCGACAGCCGACGTGGTCGACCGGCCAGAGGTGGGTGCAGGGCAGCAGGGCCTCGGTCGAGACAGGCGTGCGCAGGGTCGTTGTCGCGACCTCGATTCGGAAAGAGGGGCGGATCCCACCCGGGATCCGCCCCTCACCGCGCTTGCAGCCGAGCGGTCGTCACGCCACGCGGACACCCCGGCCGAGCAGCTCGCGGGCGTGCTCCAGCGAGACGGCGCTCTCGGGGTCGCCGCCGAGCATGCGGGCGATCTCCTCCACGCGCTCGTCGTCGTCCAGGGCGCGGACGGCGGTGGCGGTGCGGCCGTCGCGCTCCTCCTTCTCCACCAGGAAGTGCTGGTGGGCGCGGGAGGCGATCTGCGGCAGGTGGGTGATGGCGAAGACCTGATGGCTGCCGGCCACGCCGCGCATCTTGTCCCCCACCTGCAGCGCCACCCGCCCGCCGATGCCGGTGTCCACCTCGTCGAAAATCAGCGTGGGGACGGCGTCCAGGCGGGCCAGGATGGTCTTGAGCGCCAGCATGATGCGTGACAGCTCGCCGCCGGACGCCACCGCGGAGAGCGGCTTGGGATCGAAGCCGCGGTTCACGGACACGCGCAGCTCCACCTCTTCCGCACCGTGGGGACCGGGCGCGGGGAGCGGGATGCGGACGGCGCGGAAGACGCCGGAGGGCATCCCCAGCTCGGGGAGCACGGCGCCGACCTCCCCGGCGAGGCGCTCCAGGGCGGCCTCGCGGACGGCGGTCAGCTCGGCGGCGGCGGCGGTCAGCTCCTCCTCCGCCGCGGCCAGGCGCTTCCGCAGGGCGGCCAGGTCGAGCTCGGCGCCGTCGACCAGGTCCAGCTCCGCCCGGGCCGCGCGGCCGATCTCCAGCACCTCCTCCACCGTGCCGCCGTGCTTGGTGCGCAGACGGTAGATCAGGTCCTGGCGGCGGCGGATCTGGTCCAGGCGCGCGGGGTCGTGCTCGATGGTGGAGGCGTAGCGCTCCATCCGCTCCCCCAGCTCCTGCAGGGAGTAGTACGCCGAGTCGTACAGGTCGCGCAGCTCGCCCTCCTGCGAGGGATCGATGCGGAGGAGCTGCTCCAGCGGGCGCCGCAGCGCCGCCACGCGCTCGACCAGCGCGTCCTCCATCGAGCTGATCCCCTCCGCCAGCCCCGTGGAGAGCGCGGTGAGCTCCTCGGAGTGGGAGAGGCGGCGGGCCTCGTCCTCCAGCTCGTCCTCCTCCCCCGCGCGCAGGTCGGCGGCCTCGATCTCGTCGGCCTGGAAGCGCAGGAAGTCGGCGCGCTGCGCGGCTTCGCGGCGGCGGGTCTCGAGCGCCTCGATCTCGCGGCGCACGGCGGCGGCGGCGGAGTAGGCGGAGGCGACGCGCGCGCGGAGCGCCCCGGCGTCGGCGTAGGCATCCAGGATGGCGCGCTGCTCGTCGCGGTGCAGGAGCGTCTGGTGCTCGTGCTGGCCGTGAAGGTCCACCAGCGCCCGTCCGACCTCGCCCAGGACGGAGGCGGTCGTCGGCGAGCCGTTGATCCACGCGCGGGAGCGCCCCTCCACCGCCACCTCACGCTTGAGGACGAGCAGGCCGTCCTCCGGCTCGATCCCGCGCTCGTCGAGCAGGCCGTGTACGGCCTCCAGCCCCGTGACGTCGAAGACGCCCTCCACCGACGCGCGCTGCTCGCCGGCGCGCACCACGTCGGACGAGGCACGCTCGCCGAGCAGGAGCGAGAGCGCGCCCACGATGATGGACTTGCCCGCCCCGGTCTCGCCGGTCAGCACGTTCAGCCCGGGACCGAGCCGGACGCTGAGCCGGTCGATCAGGGCGAAGTTGCGGATGCGAAGCTCGGAAAGCATGAGCGAAGATACACCGAAGCGAGGGCGCGGTTCGGGGCCGTCGGGAGGGAAGGATGGTACGGCCGGGAGGCGCGTTCGGCCAGGGGGTGCTCCCCGCCCCGCAAGCACCTGACGACACGGGTGATACGGATTCGGACGCGCGGCGGGAATCCGGCGGGGGATGGAGCGACGAGGGTGGATGGGATTCGCCTTTGGACCGGGGGCTCCCGGCCGGAGCCGAGGCTGCGTCCGCGGAGACCAGCGCGGGGCCTGCCGCGGTCAGGCCGTGGCCCGGGTGGCCTCGCGGAGGGCCTGGAGCTTCTCCCAGCCGGCGCCCGCGTCCAGGGCGGCCTCGGCGCGGGCGACTCCGTCCACCAGGGAGGCGCCGACGCCGGCCACGTAGAGCGCGGCGCCGGCGTTCAGGGTGACGGCGGCGCGGGCGGCGCCTCCCACGCGGCCGCGCAGGACGTCCACCACCCTGCGGGCGTTGTCGTCGCGCTCGCCGCCGGCCAGGTCGGCGGCGGCGAAGCCCTTCCACCCCAGCTCGGCCGGGTCGAACACGCCCTCCTCCACGCCGTCCGGTCCCACGTCGAAGAGGCGGGTGGTGCCCAGGGGGCTCAGCTCGTCCAGGCCGGGCTCGCCGTGCACGATCAGGGCGTGGTCGTGGCCCAGCTCGTGGAGCGCCCCGGCGATCAGGGGGAGGAGCGCGGGGTCGGAGACGCCGACCACCTGCCGGCGGGCGCCGGCGGGGTTGGTGACGGGGCCCAGCACGTTCATGATCGTCGGCATCCCCAGCTCGCGGCGGACGGGTCCCACGTGGCGCATGGCCGGGTGGTGCAGCGGCGCGAACATGAAGACGAGCCCGCAGCGGGCCAGGACCTCGGCCTCGTGCTCGGGCGAGAGCTCCAGGCGCACGCCCAGCGCCTCCAGCACGTCGGCGCTGCCGCAGCGGGAGGTGAAGGAGCGGTTCCCGTGCTTGGCGACCCGCACCCCCGCCCCGGCGGCGAGCAGCGCGGCGGCGGTGGAGATGTTGAAGGTCGTCAGGGCGCCGCCGCCGGTGCCGCAGGTGTCCACCAGCCCCTCGGGGTCCGTCGGCACGGGCACCATGGCGCGGCGCAGGGCGCGGACGCCGCCCGCCACCTCCTCCGGCACGGCTCCGCGGACGCGGATGGCGACCAGCAGCGCCGACATCTGCACCGGCGTGGCGTTGCCGTCCATCACGAACCCGAACGCCCGCTCCGCCTCCGCCGCCGAGAGCGGCCGGGCGGCCGCGCTGCGGATCAGCTCCGCGAGGTCCGCCTCCACCGGCGCGGCGGCCTCCGTCACCGGCCCTCCGTGGCGAAGAGGCGCTCGGTGAGCCGCGCGTGGTCGATCAGCAGCCCCACGCAGAGCGTGACCAGCCGGAGCTGCTCCAGCTCGGTGTCGTCGATCGTCCCCTCGCGGAAGTTCGTGAGGTTCAGCACGCCCAAGACCTGGCCGCGGCAGCAGAGCGGGAGGGAGACGAACGCGTCGCCGGTGTAGAGCTCGTCCCGGATCAGCGGGTGCGTGGCGGCCTCGTCGTGGTCGCGGGCGACCACGGCGGAGGAGGTGCGGACCACGTGGCCGCTGATCCCGCCGTCCAGCGGCACCCGCACGTCGGCGTCCGACACCCGAGGCGGAAGGCCGACGGCGGCGCCCAGCCGAAGCTCCTCCGCCCCTTCGGCACCGTCCAGGAGCAGGACGGAGCAGCGCCGCCCTTCGAACGCCTCCGAGACGGTGCGGACGATCTCCTGCGCCAGGTCGTGCGGGGCGATGCCCTCGGCGTTGCGCTGCAGCAGGCGGCGGAGCAGGTACATCAAGCGGGCCTGGCGCCGGAGCCGCGAGGTGCGGCGGTCCAGCTCCACGTGGGCCTCCATCAGCATCTCGGTGGCGCTGGCCGTGGCGTCCTCCATCTTCCCCAGGCGCGAGCGGAGCGCGGCGACGGCCTCCTCCGCCGCCCGGTCGGCCACCGCCAGCGCCTCGGTGTCGTCCACCGAGAGGTAGGACGGCACGGGCTCGGCCTCCGACGGCGGGACCTCGGCGATGAACTCGATGGACGAGGTCGCGGCGACCGCGGCCCGCTCGCGCAGGACCAGCGCGCGGCCCAGGCAGAGCTCCAGCACGTCGCCCCCGGCCAGCACCGAGTCGTCGTTCCCCTTCGGCAGCCACCAGCGCCGCGGGTCGGCGATGGCCAGCACGCCCAGCCAGCGGCCCTCGTGGGCCACGGCGCGGGCGCGCACCCAGGTCTTCGCCGGCTCCAACCCGGGGAAGAGCGCATCCAGCACCCACGACGAGGCGGAGTCGGCGGGGCGCAGGGCGCGGTCGCCCGAAGCGTCGGTCTCCAGCAGGGAGTGGAGCAGCGAGGGGGCCAGGTCCAGCTCGGCCTCCTCCACCTCGCCCGCGGCGGTGGTGGTCCAGCGCCTGGTGAGCAGGCGCAGCGTGGGGTCCAGCGCCGCGAAGGTGACGCGCCGGTCGCCGCGGGCGCCCGCCAGAAGGGGGAGCAGGCGGCGGAGGACGGTGTCCATGTCCACCGCGTCGTGGAGCCGGACGGAGAAGCGCATGGCGGGGTGCCGCGGAGAGGGTTCGGGCGCAGGGGGGCTCACCATACTAGGGGCTTCCGCGGGCGCCCGTCAATGGAGCGCACGGCCCCGGGCGGGGGGAGATTCGCTTGACAGCGGCGGGGAGGAGCCTAGGTTTCCGCCCCCATGCAGACCGCCCCGCGCCGCATCCGCTTCACCGTCCACTACGACGGGCGCGACTTCTTCGGGTGGCAGCTCCAGCCGGGGCAGCGGACGGTGCAGGGAGAGCTGGAGCGCGTCCTCTCCCGCCTGACCGACGCGCCCTGCCGCGTGACGGGATCCGGCCGCACGGACCGCGGGGTCCACGCCCTGGGGCAGGTGGCGTCCGCCGACGTCCCGGCCGGGTGGACGCCCCACGCCCTCCGCCGCGCCATGAACGCGCTGCTGGCCCGGGACGTCTGGGTGGTGGACGCGGCCGAGGCCGCGCCGCGCTTCCACCCGCGCTACGACGCCGTCTCGCGCGCCTACGTCTACCGCGTGGGAACGACCGAGGCGGCGCG
The DNA here is from genome assembly GCA_030146875.1 of Longimicrobiaceae bacterium. Classification (GTDB taxonomy): domain Bacteria; phylum Gemmatimonadota; class Gemmatimonadetes; order Longimicrobiales; family Longimicrobiaceae; genus JASLAX01. The sequence continues at coordinate 1,816 of JASLAX010000197.1, read as the reverse complement.
CTCGCCGTTCCGCCGCCGCTGGTGCTGGGCGCTGGGGAAGGAGCCCGACCGCGCCCTGCTCGCCGAGGCGGCCGCGCTGCTCCCCGGCGACCACTCGTTCCGCGCCTTCGCCAAGGCGGGGCAGGAGGAGCGCGGCGACCGCTGCGTCGTGACCGAGGCGCGCTGGGAGGGCTGGGAGGACGCGGGCGTGGAGCTCCACGTGGCGGCCAACCGCTTCCTGCACCACATGGTGCGCTATCTCGTCGGGACGATGGTGGAGATCGGCCTGGGGCTCCGTCCCCTCGCGGAGATGGCCGCCCTGCTGGCGAACCAGCCGGGGATGGAGACCTCCCCGCCCGCGCCGCCGGAGGGACTTTTCCTGCGCGCCGTGACGTACCCCGATACCGAACCCGAGGGCTGAGGCCATGTCGAGCGACCGCTACTCCAACCCGCTCACCGAGCGCTACGCCTCGCCCGAGATGTCGCGGATCTTCTCCGCGCGCTTCAAGTTCGGGACTTGGCGGCGGCTCTGGCTGGCGCTGGCGGAGGCCGAGGCCGAGCTGGGCCTGCCTGTCCCGCCCGAGGCCGTGGCCGCGCTGCGCGAGCACCTGGACGACTTCGACCTGAAGCGCGCCGCGGAGCTGGAGCGCGAGCTTCGCCACGACGTGATGGCGCACGTGCACCACCTGGGCGAGCAGGCCCCGGAGGCGCGCGGCATCATCCACCTGGGCGCCACCAGCGCCTACGTGGGCGACAACACCGACCTCATCCAGCACCGCGAAGCCCTGCGCCTGGTCGCGCGGCGCATCGTGGCGGCGGTGGCGAACCTGTCGGAGTTCGCGCGCACGCACCGCGACCTGCCCACGCTCGGCTACACGCACATCCAGCCCGCGCAGCTCACGACCGTCGGCAAGCGCGCGACGCTGTGGATGCAGGACCTCCTGCTCGACCTCGCGGACCTCGACCACCGGATCGCCACGCTTCCGTTCCGCGGCGTGAAAGGCACGACGGGCACGCAGGCGTCGTTCCTCTCGCTGTTCGACGGCGACCACGAGAAGGTGCGCGAGCTCGACCGGCGCGTGACGGCGAAGATGGAGTTCTCGCGCGCGCTCGCCGTGACGGGGCAGACGTACACACGGAAGGTCGACGCGCAGGTGCTCGGCGCGGTCGCCGGCGTCGCGGCGAGCGCGGCGAAGTTCGCGAGCGACATGCGCGTGCTGCAGGCGTTCGGCGAGATCGAGGAGCCGTTCGAGAAGGAGCAGATCGGCTCGTCGGCGATGGCGTACAAGCGCAACCCGATGCGCGCGGAGCGCATCAACGCGCTCGCGCGCTTCGTTCAGTCGCTCGAGCCTAACGCGAACCAGACGCACGCCGTGCAGTTCTTCGAGCGCACGCTCGACGACTCCGCCAATCGCCGCCTCGCGATCCCCGAGTCGTTCCTCGCCACCGACGCGATCCTCGTGCTGCTGACGAACATCGCGAGCGGGCCCGAGGTGCACCCGGCGCGCATCCGCCGTCGCGTCGACGACGAGCTACCGTTCATGGCGACCGAGGAGATCCTCGTCCGCGCCGTCCGCGCCGGCGCCGACCGACAGCAGGTCCACGAGGTGATCCGCGGCCACAGCGTCGCCGCCGCGCGCGCGGTGAAGGACGACGGCGCGCGCAACGACATGCTCGAGCGGCTGGCCGGCGACGCGTCGTTCGCCGCGCTCGGCGTGTCGCTCGACGACCTCCGGCTCGCCCTCGACCCGTCGCGCTTCGTCGGGCGCGCGCCGCAGCAGGTCGACGAGTTCCTCGCCGAGGAGGTCGAGCCCGTGCTCGCCGCGCACACGCTCGG
>JASLAX010000174.1 GCA_030146875.1 Longimicrobiaceae bacterium | reverse complement strand
GAGGCCCTGCGCGCCCTGGCCCGCGCCCACGGGCGCGAGGAGGTGGCCGCCCGCATGGCCGCGCTGCAGCGGCGCGCGGAGGAGCGCGTCCGCGCCGCCTTCTCGGCCCTGCCGGACGGCGTTCGCGAGGCGGAGGAGCGGCTGGACGACGGCTCGCCGCTCCGCGTTCGCATCGAGGTATCCCGCGACTCGGCCATCATCGACTTCGCGGGCTCGGCGGGGGTGCACCCGGGGAACCTGAACGCCACGCCCGCCATCGTCCGCAGCGTGGTGCTGTACGTCCTGCGCCTGCTGGTCCGCGAGCCGCTGCCGCTCAACGAGGGCCTCCTCCGCCCCGTGGAGCTGCGCGTGCCGCCGGGCCTCCTCTCCCCCCACTTCCCGCTGGACCCCGCGCTGGCTCCGGCCGTGGTGGGCGGCAACACCGAGGTGAGCCAGCGGCTGGTGGACGCCCTGCTCCGCGCGCTGGGGCTGGCCGCCGGGTCGCAGGGAACGATGAACAACGTGCTGTGGGGCGCCGCCCGCTTCGGCTACTACGAGACGGTCTGCGGGGGCATCGGCGCGGGGCCTGGCTGGCACGGGGCGGACGCGGTCCACTCGCACATGACCAACACCCGCATCACCGACCCGGAGGTGGTGGAGCACCGCTACCCCGTGCGCGTGGAGCGCTTCGCCGTGCGCCCGGGCTCCGGCGGGCGCGGGCGGTGGAAGGGGGGAGACGGCGTGGTGCGGGAGACGACGTTCCTGGCGCCCGTGCAGCTCTCCGTGCTCACGCAGCACCGGGTGGAGAGGCCGTACGGGATGGAGGGGGGAGAGCCCGGCGCCACGGGGCGGCAGACGCTGGTGCGCGCCGACGGCACGCGCGAGACGCTGGCCCCGGTGGACGGCCGCGACGTGGAGCCCGGCGACCGCCTGGTGCTGGAGACCCCGGGGGGAGGAGGATGGGGCCCGCCGGAGGGGTGAGGGCGCTCTCACGTCTCGCGCCACGGGGCGGACGGGCGCGACGCCTGCCGGCCACCCGCCGCACGTTTTCCGCCGCACCCCCGCCGGCACGCGCCCGACGCGAGGTAAGACGGTGGCGCCGCGCTCCTTACGATGCTATATTGAGCGCCGGACCACGCTCGTCCCTCCCGCTCCACCCTCCGGAACCGAAGCCGACGCCATGAAGACTCTCGCAACCGCCCTCGCGCTCGTGCTGCTCGCCGCCGCGGCGCCCACCGTGGTCCACGCCCAGTCCGCGCCCGCCACGCGCCCCGCGCGCGTCGACCGGAACGTGCTGACGGAGGAGCAGATCCAGGCCGCCAACAAGAACAGCATGTACGAGGTCATCGAGTCCACCCGCCCGGGGTGGCTGCGCGCCCGCGGGCTGGGCAGCACCGGCGGCGACGACCGCATCAAGGTGTACGTGGACGGGATGGCCCAGGGCTCCATCGCGACCCTGCGCGACCTGAGCCCCTCGCACGTGACCCGCGTGCAGCGCCTGGACGCGAGCAACGCGACCACGCTCTACGGCACGGGCCATTCGAACGGCGCCATCCTGATCACCACCAAGCGCGGCAGCTAGGGCGCCACGCCCGCACGGCGGCGACGGCAGAGGAGGGGGTCCCCGCGGCGCGGGGACCCCCTCGGCGCATCCGGCGGCGTCGGGGATGCCTCCGGCGCGGGGCCGATGCCGCCCGGCGCGACGGGGAAGGACGTGGATCGCGCAGGGGCGAGGCGAGACGACGGAGGGGCGGCCCCGGGTGAGGGCGCCCCTCCGCGTCGGGAACCACGCTTCCCGAACGACGCTGCGGGCGCGGATGCGCAGGGGTGCCAGCGGATCGTTCCCTCGGTGCACCCTGGAGCGAGCGTTCCGGGGCGCCGGTCAGATCCTTCCGCACGATCCCGTCCGCAACCGGAGAACATCCATGAGCAACCCGTTCGGCGACCTCGGCGTGAGCGGCGGCGGCCAGCCCCAGGCGCCGCCCAGCAGCCTCTCCATGACCTTCGACCCCAACGCCGAGTACGTCATCACGGCCAAGCACAGCGGGCGGGTGCTGGACGTGGCCAACAACGGCCAGGGCACCATCGTCTACCAGTGGGACCGGCACAACGGCGCCAACCAGCGCTGGAAGCTGATCCCCCTGGACCGCGACGGCACCGAGTACCGCATCCAGTCCGTCCACAGCGGCCTGGTGATGGACGTGGAGGGCGGCAACGGTGGGAACGGCGCGCGAGTGTGGCAGTGGCCGTGGCACGGCGGCGCCAACCAGCGCTTCTCCATCCAGAACCTCGGGGACGGCGACTTCCTGATCAAGGCGAAGCACTCCGGCCGCGCGCTCGACATCAGCGGCGGGGGGACCGGCAACGCCGCCGGGCTGATCCAGTGGGACGAGCACCGCAACGCGAACCAGCGCTTCCGCATCGAGAAGCTGTAGCCGACGCACCCGCACGCACGCAGGGGCGGGCCGTTTCGGCCCGCCCCTTCGCGCTCGTCGGAGGACGTCCGCTCAGAACGGTGCGTCTACGTGCAGGTCCAGCCGCCACCCCGTGGGCCCGCGCACGCCGCGCGACACGTCGAAGCGCACCAGCCCCTCCAGGAAGCTGGCGCCCACGCCCACCCCCAGCAGCGGGCGGGAGGTGGCCCACCCGTCGCGGGCACCCGCCCAGCCCACGTCGGAGAAGAGCGAGAGGCGCGCCGCGCGGGCCTGGGCGGCCACCTCGCCGCGTCCGCGCCAGAAGGTCTCGCCCGTCATCACGCTGGCGTCGTAGCCGCGCAGCGACGCGGGCCCGCCCAGCCTCCAGAGCGACTGCTCCGGCAGGTCGCCCCACGACCATCCCGCCCCGCCCTCCGCCAGCGCCACCAGCCCCAGGGGCAGCGGAGCCGTGCCGCGCAGGGTGAGCGACGGGCGCGCGTACCGGAAGTCGCCGGTGGCGCCCTCCATCCATCCCTCCAGGCCCAGGCTGCCCCACTCGCCGATCGGCCGGGCGCCGCGCCAGAGGAGCGACGCGCCCGCCTGGTCTGCCCGGTCGGCCGCGATGTTGGGCCGGAAGCCGTCCGTCCCGAGCGAGCTCGCCACCGACCAGTCGGCGCGGGCGCGCGCGTTCCGCTGCGCCTCGGCGAAGAGGCGCCACTCCAGCCCCCCCGCCTGCGTGCGCGCCGGACCGCCGCGAAGCTCCACGCCCAGCGCGCGGAAGTAGTCGCCGTCGTCGCGGCCGAAGAGCAGCGCGTTGAGCGAGTTGCCGAAGCCCAGCGCGCGCGACGCCGGGTCCGCGGCCACCAGGCGGCGGTAGCCCGCCAGGCGCAGGCGCCCGCCCGGCGTCTCGCGCCGCAGCCCCAGCTCCACGTCGGGCTCGCCGGACGCCGTGGCCACGCGCGCCGTCAGGTCCGCCGCCATCCCGCCGAAGTCGGCGCCCACCCGCGCTCCCACGGAGAGCCCCTCCACCCGGTTGTACCGCACCAGGAAGGGATTCCGGGACCAGTCCGGGCTCTGCAGCTCCCACGGCGAGCCCACCACCCGCCGAAGCTCGTCGGCCAGCTCGTCCGCCTCCTTGCCCGAGAGCACCTGGTCGCCCGCGTCCGCGAACGAGGGCGGAAGCTCCTCGGCGTGGGCCAGCTTCGTGGTGTCGGCGGGCATCTCCACCACCACGCGGCGGCAGACGCCCGCGCGGCACACGCAGTCGCGCTGGCTCTCGCAGGTCTTCACGATCCCGGAGTCCGGCCCCGCCACCGCGGGGGTGAGGGCGAGCGGCTCGCCGTCCGTCGCCACCTCGTACTGCGAGTACGAGCGCTCCATCCGGAACGGGACCGCGCCCAGGGGGCTCACCGTCGCCACGCCGTCCACCGCGAACAGCGTGGGCAGCCACCAGCGCCCGCGCACCAGCCCGTACTCCACCGTCAGGAAGCGAAGCTCCACCTCGGCCGCCATCAGCGTCAGCCCCCGCCCGCGCTCCTCGCCCTGCTCCTGGCGGCGCCGGGCCGCCGCCGTGTCGTTGCCGATGCCGATGCTGATGTTGCGCTGCCTTCCCCTGCGGCTGGAGCCGATGCGCGCCTCCTCGCGGAAGGGGCGGGAGAGGCGGAGCAGCGCGCGCACCACGCCGTAGTTGCGGTCGTCCAGCCAGAGCGACCCCGCCAGGAGCGAGTGGTGCAGGCGGCGGGGCATGACCTTCACCTCGATCACGCGCACCGGCTCGCCGCCGGGAAGCCGCAGGGTGAGCGTGTCGCCCAGGGCGAAGCGGTAGTCGGCCTCGCTGCCGGGGGCGAGCGGGTGGCGCAGGGTGGTGGAGTCGAAGACGCCCACGCGCAGCCGGTCGTCGGAGGGGTCGAACGCCAGGCGCGCCGCCTCGCCGCGGATCTCGTCCGCACCCTCGTCATCATCGTCCATCGCGCGCCGCCGGGCGCCCAGCACCTGCACCTTCGCCGCCCCGTCGCGCCGCCAGTCCACGCGCGCGGCCGTCTCGCTGCCGTACAGCAGCCGGTCGCGCAGCCGGGTGCGGAACCCCACGGAGGTGCGCTCGCGCGCCAGGGCGCGGTACGCGGCCACGCTGCGGTCCGCCTGCCGGCGGTACTCGCGGGCGCGGCGCACCACCTCGTCCGCGTTCTGCGGAGGGGGGGCGACGGGGCGTGCCGCGGGAACGGTGTCCTGGGCGGCGGGAGCGGCCGCGAGGAGCAGCGCGGTGACGATGGCGAGCATGGACCGGGGTTCTTCGGATGCGGAGGGATCCGGCGCGGTGGCGGCGGTGCTTGCCGCCCCGTACGGCGGGGGATGCCGCGGGGTTTCGCGGAGACGGGAGGGTGTACCCGCCGCGCGCCGGGAAGGTTCGGGGGGTGGCGGGCCGCCGTCCTCCCCAGCCGGAAAGCGGCTCGGGCGTCGCGGCCGCTCGCCGGGGACCGCGAGTCGTCCGGTGTCGTCGCGGATGCGCTCGAAGAGGTGCCGTCTCGTCGTGGATCGCGAGGCCGAAGCCGCCGGGTTGCCGGCGATGGACACGTCAGGATTACCAGAGCTTAAACTGCTGATGCTACAAGATCCGTCACGATTCGCCCTCCTAGCAGACCAATCACACCACCACGCGGGTTCTAACTGGTCGCGGGGCGCGTGTCGAGCTCAGATCTCGGGCTATACACTGACGACTACAGAGAATCTCAGCCGGGCGGTCGACGCAGACTGAGTGTTAAATCGAGACGGATTCAGCTTGCACGCGGTTCCGGGGCGAATACCGACGGCAAAGCCGACAGAGAGCCCGCCGGAAATCCATCCGGCGGGCTGCTTGTTCACCTAACCAAGGGAGCGGTGGCGGGGAGATCCCCCCGATTGATCACTCCGGTGGCCAGCAGGCACAGGTGTCAGCAGCGCGGCAGGTGGGGTCGCAAGAATACGCGCAGGTGCCATAGCAAGACGCATCGCAGGTGTTACGGCAAGTTACTTCATAGCAAGTTACTCCGGTGGGTCCGGGAAGCTGCCAATCAATCGGTATCACACTTTCGCTGTTATACATGTAAGCTCGGACGGTACCGCCTTCGCGCGACTGGACAGGTGACAGCTCGAACGTTTCGACGCGCAGTGCATTCAGATCAAGGGCCAGCTTGTTCATGGGAAGACTTCCTTTCCTTGGAGTGGGATCGGGTGCGACCGACACTCGCTATCTAGCAGGAGTTGTCCTTTAAGGCAAGCACCTAACCGGACATTATCTCAGGATTAATCTAACCCTTACCGACCCGTACTTCACTGGGGAGGTGGTCAGGCGACGGAGACCCCCAGTTTCGTACCGGAAAGCAGTACCGCGCGGTAGCCCCAGGCGGCTACGATGGTGAGCGGACGGATAACGACTCCGGCGTGCAGTTGATTCCGCCCTGGGCGCCCTATGCACGTCTTGGTACGATATGAGCCTCCACCCAAGTCGATTGGCGCCAGTCGGACCGCAGAAAACTCCTCCCCTTCGCCGGAAGGGAGCCACCGCGGGGGCACGTGCCGGAACGCGGAGAGGGGCGCCGTGGCACTTCTCCGCGAGCTCCGTGGACTCCGCGAACTCCGCGTCCCTGCGCGGGCAGGGCGCGACGGACCTCAGCTCCCGGGCACGTACGCGTCCGCCTCGATCTCCACCAGCATGGCGGGGTCGATCAGGCGCGCGACCTCCACCATCGTCGCGGCGGGCCGAACGTCGCGGAAGAACTCGCCGTGCGCGCGGCCCACCGCCTCCCACCGCGCGATGTCGGTCACGTAGATGCGCGTGCGGACCACGTGCTCCAGCCCGGCCCCCGCGCTCTCCAGCGCCGACTGGACGTTGCGCAGCGCCTGCACCGCCTGCGCGTACGGGTCGCCGGTCCCGACCAGGACGCCCTCGGCGTCCGTGGCGGTGGTGCCGGCCACGTGCACGTGCGGCCCCACGCGCACCGCGCGCGAGTACCCGACGATCGGCTCCCAGGGGGTGCCGGTGGAGATCAGCGTGCGCTCGGACATGGTGTGGTCGGTTGGAAGGTCAGATCAGCTCGCCCCGCATCACCGTAACGGCCTGGCCACGCAGCAGCACACGGTCGCCCCGCACCGCCACGCCCACCACGCCGCCCCGGTCCGACGCCTGGTACCCGGTCAGCTCCGTGCGCCCCAGCCTGCCCGCCCAGTACGGCGCCAGCACGCAGTGGGCCGAGCCCGTCACCGGGTCCTCGTCCACCCCCGCCGCCGGCGCGAAGAAGCGCGACACGAAGTCCACCCCCTCCGTGGCCGAGGGCCGCGCGGTGACGATGATCCCGCGCGCTTCTACCCGGCGCAGCGCGGTGACGTCGGGCCTCAGGCCGCGCAGGACCTCCTCGGACTCCACCTCCACCATCCAGTCGAACTGGCTCCGCCCGCAGTACCGGATCTCCACGCCCAGCGCCTCCGCCAGGCCTTCCGGGGGACGGGCCGCCGTCTCGGGCTTGGCGGGGAAGTCCATCTCGATCCACGCGCCGTCGCGCCGCGCCGTCAGCACGCCGCTGCGGGTGTGGAAGCGCGCCTCCGCGTCCGTGGCCAGGTGCCCGCCCTCCCACAGGGCGTGCGCGCTGGCCAGGGTGGCGTGCCCGCACAGGTCGACCTCCACCGAGGGGGTGAACCAGCGCAGCGACCACCCGTCGTCCCGGCGGTGCAGGAACGCCGTCTCGGAGAGGTTCATCTCCCGCGCCACCCGCTGCATCCACCCGGCGTCGGCGGGCGCGTCCATCACGCAGACGGCGGCGGGGTTGCCGGCGAAGGGGCGGTCCGTGAAGGCGTCGACCTGCACGATGGGCTGGGGCATCGGACGGAAGCGGTGAGGGGGCCGCCGGGGAGGGGCCCGTCCCCTCGCCCGGAGGGGGGAATGTACGCCGCGGGGGAGGCGGAGGCAGCCCCCGGCCGGCTCAGCCGATGAAGGAAGGCAGCGGGGACACGGCGGCGGAGAAGGGGAGGACGTCCCCGGAGCCGATCGTCACTGAAGGGCCCCGGATCCTCCGAAGGCACCGGCGGGGAGCAGGACGCCCCCCGCCGGATGGAGACGGCCTACTGCGGGTCGTACACGAAGACGTACCACACCACCACGCCCAGCCCGACCGCGGCCACGACGACGGGGACCAGCCCGCCGTCCACGGCCTGCATCTCGTCGGCGGTGAGGAGGTCGAGGTTCGAGAGGTCGATCTGCATGGGAACGCTCCGGCTCACTAGGCGGAAAACGGAACGGCCGGCGGGCCTCCGCACGTGCAGAGCGCCCGCCGGACCAGAGGTCGCCGGAATGTAGAAAGGGCCGCCGGCGGCCGACAGGCGCCCGCCGCTCCGATCCTGCCGACCCCGTCACGTCCGCGCCGGCCGGAAGCTTGCGGGGTAGCACGGCGGGCCGCCGCGGAACGGCGGCGGCGGACGCGACGCGAACGGAGGGGACGACATGCGCTACGACGACGCCTACTGGAAGCGGGGCAACTTCTCCATGCGCCCCATGCGGTACGAGGAGGACTCCGCCGATCCCAACTACGCCGGCGGGAGGTACCACGGGATGCGCACCGACGCCGGGGGCCGCCACCAGGCCGCGTACGGCGAGTACCGCGCCGACCACGCGCGCGACCTGGGCGGCGCCGGGGGGCCGCAGGGGCGCTACGGACCCGGGGGCGGCGGCGGGCGGGTGCGCCTGGGCTACGACGGCAACTACCACGACCGCTTCGACCAGTTCCAGCAGCACCACCGCGGCGATATGCGGCCGGGCGGCGGGCGCGGGGGCTGGCAGGGCGCGCGCGGCGGGCACGGCCCCGTCGGCCACGAGGACCTGATCTACGACGGGGACTACCGCAACGACGGTGGGGTGCGCCCGGACCGGCAGTTCCTCCGCCAGTACAACGCGCAGTCGCCCGGCCTGCGCGACGGCGGCGGCTACGACCGGTCGTATGGATGGGCGGAGGGGCGGAACCCCGGCGGAATGGACCCGGCCCGCCGCCTCCGCCCGCAGCCGAACCGCTACGGCGGGTACTCCAGCGGCGGCTTCGGCGAGGGCGGCGGTCCGAACCGCTAGCCCGTCCACGACGGGACCACCACCCTCCGCCCGAACGGACGAGGCCCCGCGACGTCCCGCGGGGCCTCGCTCCTTTCGACCTACTGCCGATCTCCGCGCTACTGGACGACCACGCGCCCGGTCATCCCCGCGTGGATGTTGCAGTGGTAGTTGTAGGTTCCCGCGGTGTTCATGGTGAAGGAGTACGTGGTTCCCGCGCCGTCGATGTTCTGCGACGGCCAGGCGCCCGCCTGCCCCGCCACGTCGGGCGTGATGGTGTGGGGCGTGTTGAGGTTGTTGATCCAGCGCACGGTGGTGCCCACGGCGACCGTCACCTCCGAGGGGTTGAACGCGGCGCCCAGCACCTGGATGTCCTGCTGCGTGCCGCCGCCGCCCGTCTGCGCGATCGCCCAGTCCACCGTGGTGGTGCCGCCCGCGGTGACGTTGGCCTGCTTGGCCGCCGTCTCGGCGGGGGACGGACTCCGTTGTTCGGGGGGAGGCGCGGTGTTAGATTTCGCCGCCACAGGACCCGACCTCCTCGCGGCGCCCGTCCGGGCGCCGCCCGCGTTTCCGAGCTCCACGCCGGACCATGAGCCAGCTTTCGGAAGAGGTCCGCCGCCGGCGGACCTTCGCCATTATCAGCCACCCCGACGCGGGGAAGACGACGCTCACGGAGAAGCTCCTGCTGTACGGCGGGGCCATCCACCTGGCGGGGAGCGTCAAGGCGCGCCGCGCCGCGCGCCACGCCACGTCCGACTGGATGAAGATGGAGCAGGAGCGCGGCATCTCCGTGACCTCCTCCGTCCTGCAGTTCGGCTATCGGGGCTTCCAGGTGAACCTGCTGGACACCCCCGGCCACCAGGACTTCTCCGAGGACACCTACCGCACGCTGATGGCGGCCGACAGCGCCGTGATGCTGCTGGACAACCGCAAGGGAGTCGAGGAGCAGACGCGCAAGCTGTTCGAGGTGTGCCGGCTGCGCCGCACGCCCGTGTTCACCTTCGTGAACAAGTGCGACCGCCCCGGCGCCGACCCGCTCCAGCTCCTGGACGACGTGGAGCGCGAGCTGGGGATGCGGTGCTACGCGATGATGTGGCCGGTGATGGCCGGCGACCGCTTCCTGGGGGTGTACGACCGGGGGGACCGCCGCATCCACCTGTTCGACCGCGGCGAGGACCACGGGCAGAGCCGCGCCGAGGCGCGCACGGTGGGGATCGACGACGAGGGCGTGGTGGCGGCGATCGGCGAGGACGCCTACGAGCGCCTGCTGAACGACCTGGAGCTGCTGGACATGGCGGGGAGCGACTTCTCCCCCGAGGAGTTCCTCTCCGGCAAGGTGTCGCCGGCGTTCTTCGGCAGCGCGCTCACCAACTTCGGCGTGGAGCCGTTCCTGCGCCGCTTCCTGGACCTGGCCCCGCCCCCCGCCCCGCGGGAGTCGACCACGGGCACGGTGGAGCCCGAGGACCCGGCCTTCACGGGCTTCGTGTTCAAGATCCAGGCGAACATGGACCCCAAGCACCGCGACCGCATCGCCTTCGTGCGGGTGTGCTCGGGCCGCTTCGAGGCCGGGATGCAGGTGAAGCACGTCCGCACCGGCAAGCCCATCCGCCTCTCCTCGCCCACGACCTTCATGGCGCGCGAGCGCACGTTGGTGGAGGAGGCGTGGCCGGGCGACGTGGTGGGCATCCACGATCGCGGCAACCTGCGCATCGGCGACACGCTCTCGGCCGACGGCGGGCTGGAGTTCCAGGGGATCCCCCGCTTCTCGCCCGAGCACTTCGCGCGGGTGATGATCGGCGACCCCTTGCGTCGCAAGCAGCTCGACACCGGCCTGCAGCAGCTCTCCGAGGAGGGCGCCGCGCAGGTCTTCTACGCCGAGTCCATCACCGGCCCCGCCCCCATCGTGGGCGCCGTGGGCCGCCTGCAGTTCGACGTGCTGCTGCACCGCCTGGAGCACGAGTACGGCGTCACCGCGCGCCTGGAGGCCATGGGCTACACCGCCGCCCGCTGGGTCGAGGGCCCCATGGCCGAGATCGAGCGCGTGGCGCGCGGAGGCTACGGCCGCACCATGGTCTTCGACGCCAAGGAGAAGCCGCTGATCCTCTTCGACACGGAGTGGACCATGCGCACCACCATCGACCGCGAGAAGGACCTCTCGTTCCACGAGGTCGCTCCCTGACGCGTCCCCTCGGGGGGAGGCCGGTCGGCTGGAGGTGCGTGGCGGCATCGGCGCGGCGGTTGGGGACTGGGAGCGGGGCCCTCTGGACGGTCCGCTAGAGGGCAATCGCCGCTCCCGCCGCCGCTCTCCACCGATCCCGTTGCGCGGCAACATCCTCCGGCAATCGCGGCGGAAGAACGAAAGAGGCAGGGTGTCCCGTGTCGGGACACCCTGCCTTTTCTCGTCACACGCAGATCGCGCGGAGCAGCCTTCCGGCGCGATCCGCCGTCCCCCTCTTTCACGCGGAGACGCGGAGGACGCGGAGACGCGGAGAACTGCAGGCCAGCCGGCCTCCGCACCGGACTTCGCGTACGGCCGGGTACGCTTTTGGGAGAGGGAGTTTAGACTAAAAGGAGTTCAGGGAGTTCGGGGTTGCGTCCCCGGACCGCGCCCCCGATCCGGTCCCAGAACTCCCTGAACTCCCAAAACTTCCCCTGCTTCCGTCGCTTCGGCACGAGACGGAGGCGCGTCGTGCGACGGACCCCCTCCGCGTCTCCGCGTCCTCCGCGTCTCCGCGTGCAATCCCGTCCTCCCGGCGCGCGACGTCAGCCGGATCCGAGCTCCGACGCCATCCGCTCCACCTCATCCGACTCCGCGACCGCGCCGATGCCGCGGAACCGCTCCGCCGCCTCCCGGAAGGACGCGACGGCGGACGCCCCGTCGCCGCGGTCGCGGAAGAGCTCGCCGCGGTCGCGCTCGACCTCGGCGTGGAGCAGCGCGTCGGCGTGCGCGCGGGCGATCCCCAGCGCCTCGTCCAGCAGCGCCCCGGCGGAATCCTCTTCGCCCGTGCCGCGGGCGGCCGCGGCCAGGACGCGGATCGCCTGCGCCTCGCCGGTCGGGTCGCCGATGCGGCGGAAGCGCTCGCGGGCGCGGCGGCCCATGGTCGCGGCCAGGGCGCCGTCCCCGGCGCGGGCGCGGAGCATGGCGCGCTCCGTCTCGGCCAGGGCCACCACGTCCTCGCTCCCCGCCGCCTCCGCCATCTCGATGGCGCGGAGGAAGTGCGCGTCGGCCTCGTCCGCAAAGCCCAGGTCGCGGTACGAGATGCCCAGGTTGTGCTGCGTCTGCGCCAGCCCGCGCGTGTATCCCAGGCGCTGGTACGAGGCCAGCGCGCGCTCGTAGTAGGTGAGCGCCAGGTCGCGCCGGCCCCGCACGTTGGCCACCACGCCCAGGTTGTTGCAGGCGCGGGCGGCGAACTCCTCGTCGTCCCAGGCGTCGGCCAGCTCCAGCAGCTCCTCCCAGCGCGCCCCCGCGTCGTCCGCGCGGCCCGACTCGAAGAGCGCCACCCCCAGGTGGTTCACGATCTCCAGCCGCAGCCGGCGGTCCCCTCCCCGCGCCACCTCCGGCTCCACCGCCTGCGCCACCGCGAGCGCGCGCGGCGCGTCCCCCAGGCGCAGGGACGCGTCCGCGAAGCGGAAGGCGAGCTCCGGCTCGGCGAGCAGGGCCCCGTCCGGCAGGGAGGCGCCCCGTGCGGCCAGGGTGCGCCAGTCCCGCGCCGTCCAGAGCGCCCTTGCCTCGTCGAGGGTGAGGGAGCCGGGGGAGGGGGGGTCGCTCACTGCGTCGCTACTCCGCGGACGCGCGGCCGCGTCGCCCGGTGGCGAGCGCGTACTTGGTGAAGCCGGTGATCTCGGCGCGGAACTCGTCCACGTCCTTGCGCCGCACGGTGCCGATCCGGAACCAGTCCTGGCCCGGCGCCTCCTGCTTCCAGATGGCGAAGTTCTCGTCCAGCTCCTCGTCCTCGTCGTCCACCCGCCCGTCGCCGTTCACGTCGCGGTCCACCCACTTGGAGAAGACCCGCATCTCGGCCGGGTGCTCCGGGTCGAAGCGCAGCCCCGAGGGGGAGAACTCGAAGTTGAACAGGATGGGGTCCACCACCCGGATGGTGATCAGCACCGAGTCGCCCCGCTGCACGCGGCGCCCGTCCGGGTGGAAGAGCAGGGCGTTGCCGGGCACCTTGAACTCCAGGCACTCGTCGCCGTCGTACCGCCCCACCGCCGCGTAGTCGATCTCCACCTCGCGCCCCTCGCCGGCCACCGCCCAGAACGACACCTGGTACCTCTCCAGGGGCGGGGCGCCGGGGGTCGCGCGGGCGAAGACCAGCTCGTCCTCGCTCACCTGTTTTCCAGGGCCCGACAAGGAGCCGTCGCACGCGGGGATCGCGGCGGCCAGGGCCAGGGCCAGGAGGAGCGGGATGGAACGTCGTTGGGAGCGCATGTCGGTCCGTTCTCGGGTGCACGTCGGGCGGGCCGTACGGGGGAGGAGCAATCCGCGCGCCCCTCCCCGGCCCGCGCCGCCGCTTGTTTCTGCGCCGGCGGCCCTGTCGCGGGGTGGAACGGGTGTCGCGCCGCGCGACAGCGCGGGCCTCACTCCTCGCCCTCGGCGTCCTCGCCGCCGAGCAGGCGGTAGAGGCGCGAGCGGGAGATGCCCAGCGCGTCGGCCGCGGCGCTCTTGTTCCCCGCCATCCGCTCGGTCATCGCGACGGCCGCCGCCCGCTCCAGCTCGGGGATGCTGGCCGGCCAGGGCAGCACGCCGCCTCCGCCTCCCACGCCGGACGCGGGGCGCGACGACGGCGCGTGGGCGAAGAGGTCGGCGGGGTCGGGCTCGCCGTCGGAGAGGAGCAGGGCGCGCTCCAGCCCGTTCCGCAGCTCGCGCACGTTCCCCGGCCAGTCGTGCGAGAGCAGGGCGCGGCGCAGCTCGGGGCCCACGGCGGGAACGGGAAGCCCGTACTGCTCCGCCAGGGTGCGCAGGAAGTGCTCGGCGAGCAGCACCACGTCCCCGCCGCGCTCGCGCAGCGGGGGCAGGTGGATGGGGATGACGCTCAGGCGGTAGTACAGGTCCTCGCGGAAGGCGCCGCGGCGCACGGCATCCGCCAGGTCCACGTGCGTGGCGGCCACGATGCGCACGTCGATCAGCCGCGCGCGCACGGCGCCCACGCGGCGCACGTTCTTCTCCTCCAGGGCCTTCAGGATCTTGCCCTGCAGCGTCAACGGCAGGTCGCCGATCTCGTCCAGGAAGAGCGTTCCCCCGTCCGCCGCCTCGAACAGGCCGGGCTTGGCGGCGCGGGCGTCGGTGAACGCCCCCTTCTCGTGGCCGAAGAGCTCCGACTCCAGCAGCCCCGCGGGCACGGCGGCGCAGTTCAGCTCCACGAAGGGGGCGGCGCCGCGCGGGCCGTTGTAGTGGATGGCCTGCGCCAGCAGCTCCTTCCCCGTCCCCGTCTCCCCCGTGATGAGGACGGTCGCGCGGTCGCGCGGGATGATGCGCGCCGCCCGGTCCAGCGCCGCCCGGAGCAGCGGGCTCTCGCCCACGATGCGGCCGAAGTCGAACGCCGCGCGCTCGCGGACCGCCAGGCGACCCCCGGACTCGGCCTGCGAGCGCCGCCGCGCGCGGTCCGCCACGGCGGAGCGCAGCGCGTCCACGTCGCCCGGTAGCGCCAGGTAGTCCGCCGCGCCCGCGCGCACGAGCGCCGCGGCCAGGCGGTGGTCGGCGCGGGCGCCCACCACGATGGGCGGGGGCGCGCCTGCGGCGGCCAACTCCCGCAGCAGCCCCTCGGCCTCCTCCTCCACCCCCGCCACGGAGAGGATCAGCGCCAGGGGCTCGTGTCCGGCGCGGACCTCGTCCGCCCCCGCGACCACCACGGCCTCCACGCCCGCCCCGCCGGCCAGCTCGGGCCAGAGGGACGAGAACGAGTCCGAGCGGGCCAGGACGATCAGCGGGGCCACGGCGCGTGAGGAGAGGGGAGGAGGGAGCGTGCCCGCGCGGCTGCTCGCCGGGGGAGAACGCGCGTCAGGGGGCGGGGATGACGACGAAGTCCTCCACGACGTCCTCCTCGTCCAGGTCGATGGGGCGGGGGTTGACCTGGCCTGGGGCCAGCACTCGGCCCGGAGGGGGCGTGAGGGTCAGCTCGTAGGCGCCGTGGACCTGGGTGGAGCGGAAGGCGTAGGTGCCGTCCGCGGCCGAGGTGGCGGTGCGGGTGGGGGTGCGGCTCTCGATGACGGCGCGGAGCTGCAGGACGCCGTGCTGCACGCCCGCGCCGGAGGCGTCGCGCACGGTGCCCAGCACGCGGCCCGTCTCCGGGAACATGCAGCCGCAGGCGGGGAAGCAGGAGCCGGACCCGAGGGTGAGAACCGACGCCAGCAGCAGGGGTACGGCTCGCTTCGCTCGCATGGGCGTGCGCGGGTTCAGGTGGGGGGAAGGGGGAGCACCAGGGTGAACGTCGACCCGGCGCCGGGGGCGCTCTGCACGTGCAGCTCGCCGCCCATTCCGCGCGCCAGGTCGCGGGAGATGGCCAGGCCCAGCCCGGTGCCCTCCGCCACGCGCGTCAGCTCCTGGTCGAGCTGCACGAAGGGCTCGAAGATCGCCGCCTGCTTCTCGGCCGGGATCCCGATCCCCGTGTCGCGCACGCTCAGGCGCACGGCGTCCTCGTCGGCGGCGGCGGCGGCGTGGACGCTCCCGCCCGGCGGGGTGAACTTCACGGCGTTGGAGAGCAGGTTCAGCAGCACCTGGCGCAGCTTGTCGCCGTCCGCTACCGCGCGCACCCCCGCGGAGTCCGCCATGGAGAGGGTGATCCCCTTGGCGCGGGCCTGCGGCTCCACCATGGCGCCCGCCTCCTGCAGGATCTCTCCCGCGTCCAGCTCGCGCGGGTCGTAGTGCACCTGACCGGCCTCGATTCGAGCGTACCCCAGAATGTCGTTGATGATCGCCAGCAGGTGCTGCTGGTTCGCGCGGATGCGGTGCAGGTCGTGCCGCTGCGCGTTCGACACCTCGCCGCGCAGCCCCATCTCCAGCAGCTCCACGTAGCCGATGGAAGCGTGGATGGGGGTGCGCAGCTCGTGCGACATGGTGGCCAGGAAGTCGGACTTGGCGCGCGACGCGGCCTGCGCCTGGGCGTAGAGCCGCGCGTTGTCCACGGCGGACGCGGCGCGCTCGCCCAGTGCCGACGCGGCGTCCAGGTCCGCCGCGCCGAAGTGACGGTCGGGCGAGGTGGAGACGAAGGTGAGGACGCCGATCGTCCGCCCCCGGGTGGACATGGGCACGCAGAGGGCGGAGTGCATGTCCAGCGCCTTCCAGAGCCGGAAGTGCTCGTCGCAGGACGAGGCGGCGCGCAGCAGGTCGTCGGTGAATCGCTCCACGAGCTGCGGCCGGCCGGTGCGGAAGGCGGTGGTGTGGCCGGCGGGGGAGTCGATGGGGGTGGGGAAGCGCCGCTCCAGCTCGCGCACCAGCTCCGCCTTCGCCGGGTCGCGCGTCAGCACGGTGACGCGGCGCAGCGCCCCGCGCTCGTCGGCCAGGTCCACGGCGCACCCGTCCGCCAAGTGCGGCACGGCCAGCCGCGCGACGCTCTCCAGCGTCTCCCCGGGGTCCAGCGAGGTGCCCAGGACGCGGCCGGCCTCCTCCAGCATCGCCTTCCGCGCCTCGGCGTGGCGGCGCTCGTCCACGTCGTCCAGCACGCCGACCCACTCCACGACCTCGCCGCCGGGCTCCAGCACCGGCACGGCGCGCGCCCGGTACCAGCGGTAGCCGCCGGAGGCGAGGCGAATCCGGTACTCGCACACGTACACGCCGCGCGAGTCGTAGGCGTCCCACCACGTCCGCGACACGCGCTCGCGGTCGGCGGCGTGGATGGCCTCCAGCCACCCCACCCCGCGCACCTGGTCGGCCGTCTGGCCGGTGATGGCGCGCCACCCCGGCATGTCCTCCACCATCCCGTGCCGGTCGGTGGTCCACACCATCCGGGTGCTGGCCTCGGCCAGCGCGCGGTAGCGGGCCTCGCTGCGCCGCAGCGCCGCGTCGCCGTCCCCCCCGCCCGAGAGGGAGGAGACGACCACGCGCGGGCCGGCGCCGGGCGGGAGGAGGGTGTCGGACACGGCGCTCCTACGCGCTCTTCCGTCCGCCGAAGACCACCTCGAACGCGGCCCCGCGCCAGGTGCGCCGCAGCAGCCCGTGGCGCGCGAACAGCTCGTCGCGCGTGTCGAAGGTCCCCGCATCCCCCCGCACCATCCCGGAGAGGTCGGTGCGCGACGCGGCGCACGCCGCCCCGCAGCCGCGCGTCTTTCCCAGGAAGTCCACGGAGACGTGGGAGACGGCCTCGAACATGGTCTCGCCGTCGTTCGTGAAGGCGCCGTCACCGCGGGCGGCCAGCTCGGCGGCGGGCGCGTGGATCTCGTCGAAGTCCACCCACTCGCCGCCCACGTGGAACTGCGGCCAGGGAAGGAGCACGCGGCCGGGGATGAGGGCGCGGGTCAGGCGGAAGCGCGGGGACCAGAAGCGGCCGTCGATCCACAGCCCGCGGACGCGCGTGGGGATCCCCGCCGCGCGCGCCAGCGCCTCGAGCACGGCCATGCGCTGCGTGCACGCGCCGGATCCAGCGCGCAGCGTCTCGCTGGCGGGCCGGTCGTCGCCCAGCGTGTAGACGGGGTGGACGAGGACGGAGACCCGGCGGTGCGCTTCGCTGAGGAAGTCGCGGTCGCCGTCCGTCGTGGCGGCGATGGACGCGGCGAGCTCCCGGACCGACGGGTGGTCGTGGTCCAGGATGCGGGTCGCCGCGAGCGTCGCCGCCGAGGGGGGAGCGCCTGCCAGAGCCGTGGTCACGCGGGCCTCCGCGCCGCGGGTGGGTCCGTCCGTTCCGGACGGTGCCTCCAAGCTAACGGATCGCGGGGACGGGAGGGGAGGGGGTGGCGGGTTTCGGTTCAGTCGCGACGCGACCGCCCAGGACCATGGACGAAGCGCTTGCCTCCGGCCTCTCCATGCCCCTACTGTGTGCTGAGCCCGCGCCAGCGTGCGTCTGCCGCACCCCCTCCCGCCTTCACGACGATCCGCCTGGACGGCATCCTTGGGCAGGAAGAAGACCCCGAACACCAGGCCCATGCGAGACTCGCTCGCCACCCGCCATCCGACCGCGCTTCGCGTCGCGTACGTCGGTGCGTTCGGCGCCGTCCTCGCCGCCGTTCTGCAGGGAGGCTCGGCCATCCTCGCCGCGCGGGCGGAGCCCGCGGTGAAGCCGGACGCGGCGGCGGGGATCCGCGCGGAGGCGGGTCCTTCGACAACCACGCTCCCGGACACGAGCACGTTCTCGGTGACCCGCGAGGAGATCGAGGAGCTCGTCGTGATCGTGGAGATGCGCGCCGGCGAGGAGGAGGCGCGCTACGATAGCGTGGCCGCAAAGGCGAGGGCCTGGGCGTCGAACGTGCCCGTTCGTTCCCCGGAAGGCAGCGGGTCGCAGGCCTTCAGGCGGGCGCACCCATTGTCCGACGATTCGGTCCTCGTTGCCGCGGCCCTCACCTCCGTGCAGGCTGCGAAGGCAGAATTCCGCAGGCTTCACGAGGAGCACGTCCGGGCCCTGCGCGCCGGGCGCCTGATCGCCGCTGAGCACCTGGCGTGGCAGATTCAGCGGCACCTCGCCCGCACGCTCGGCGAGCGCGGAGTTGGAACCGTGGGCTTCACGGGAAGCTGGGTCCTCCGCGAGCTTGCATTCCCGCGGGGGGATTCTCTCTGTGTTCTCACGCCTCCCAGCCCTCCTGCCTGCTGGCATCGGACGTCGAACCTCAAGCCGCCGCTCATCGACGAGAAGAGGGAGGTCCCCATAGACCTTCCGCGGAAGTCCGGGCTGATGGAGAGCCTGGAAAGAGCCTTCCGGCGGCTCGCGGGGCGGTCTCAGCCGGACGTGCGACCCACCATTACCCGGCCGGTGGTCGGGTCGCCGCAGCCCCGCCTCGAGGGCTACCCCGGGCGCGCGGCCAACGAGCGGGTGCGCCGCCTGATCGAGCACCAGCTTCCCGGTTCCCGCTGACCGGCGGCCGCCCTCACCCCACCGTCGCGGCCGCCGCCCGTCCCGCCGTACGTCCCGAGAAGATGCACCCGCCCAGGAAGGTGCCCTCCAGCGCCCGGTAGCCGTGCATCCCGCCGCCGCCGAAGCCCGCCACCTCGCCCGCCGCGTACACCCCCGGCAGCGGCTCGCCGTCCGCCCGCAGCGCGCGGGCGGAGAGATCCGTCTCCAGGCCGCCGAGGGTCTTCCGGGTGAGCACCCACAGGCGGACGGCGATCAGGGGGCCGGCGGCGGGGTCGAGCAGCCGGTGCGGCGTGGCGACGCGGATCAGGCGGTCGCCGCGGTAGGCGCGGGCGCCGCGGATGGCGGTGACCTGCGCGTCCTTGCCGAACGGGTTGGTGAGCTGCCCGTCGCGCGCCCGGATCTCCGTCTCCATCTCCCCCGCGTCGATCAGCGCCTCTCCCGTGAGCTCGTTCATCCCCGCCACCAGCTCGGGCAGGGTGCGCCGCACCACGAAGTCCGCGCCCTTCTCCTTGAACGCCTCCACCGGCGCGGGCGCGCCGGGCAGGACGCGGCCGAGGACCATCCGCACGCTCTTCCCCGTGAGGTCGGGGTTCTGCTCCGAGCCGCTGAGCGCGAACTCCTTCTCGATGATCTTCTGCGTCAGCACGAACCAGGTGTGGTCGTGCCCGGTCGTCCGCACGTGCGCCAGCGTGGCGAGGGTGTCGAAGCCGGGGAAGCAGGGCGCCGGGAGGCGCCGCCCGCGCGCGTCCACCCAGAGGGACGAGGGGCCGGGGAGGATGCGGATGCCGTGGCCCGTCCAGATGGGTGCCCAGTTCTGGATGCCCTCCGTGTAGTGCCACATGCGGTCGGGGTTGATGACGCGCCCGCCGGCCTGGGCCGTGACCTGCAGCATCCGCCCGTCCACGTGGTCGGGCACGCCGGTGAGCATCCGCGCCGGGGGCGTCCCCAGCCGCGCCGGCCAGTTGGCGCGAACCAGGTCGTGGTTGGCGCCGATCCCGCCGGACGTGACGATGACCGCTCCCGCGCGCAGGGAGAACTCCGCGACCACCGTGCGCGAGCTGGGCGCGCCGCGCTCCACGCCGCTGGCCTCCAGCACCTCGCCGTGCACCCCGTCCACCACCCCGTCGGTCGTCGTCAGCCCGGAGACGCGGTGACGGAAGCGGAAGAGCAGCCGCCCCTGCCGCGCCGCCTCGCGTACGCGCGCGACGAAGGGGGCGAGGACGGCGGGCCCCGTGCCCCACGTCACGTGGAAGCGGGGGACGGAGTTGCCGTGCCCGGTGGCGAGCGAGCCGCCCCGCTCCGCCCAGCCCACCACGGGGAAGAACCGCATCCCCTGCGCGTGCAGCCAGGCGCGCTTCTCCCCCGCCGCGAAGTCCACGTACGCCTCCGCCCAGGCGCGCGGCCAGCGGTCCTCCGGCCGGTCGAACCCCGCGGTGCCCAGCCAGTCGGAGAGCGCCAGGTCGCGCGAGTCGCGGATGCCCATGCGCCGCTGCTCCGGCGAGTCCACGAAGAAGAGCCCGCCGAACGACCAGAACGCCTGCCCCCCCAGCGACTGCTCCGGCTCCTGGTCCAGCACCATCACCCGCCGCCCCGCGTCCGCCGCCTCGGCGGCGGCGACGAGGCCGGCCAGGCCGGCGCCCACGACGATCACGTCCGCATCGTGGCTCATCGATTCTCCTGAAGGGGGTGGGACGGGCGGGGGGAGACGGCCGCCGCGTCCTCCGCCGTGGGGGCGGAGGACGCGGCCCGGCTCAGCGGCCGGCGAGCTGCGAGATCACGTGGATCAGCAGGCCCACGGCGCCGCCGACCAGGGTGCCGTTGATGCGGATGAACTGCAGGTCCTTGCCGATCTGCAGCTCGATCTTGCGCGTGGTGTCCTCGGGATCCCACGCGGCCACCGTGCTGGAGATCAGGTCGGCGATCTCGTGGCGGTACTGCTCCACCACGTACAGGGCGGCGGACTCGGCCCAGCCGTCGATCTTCTCCAGCAGCTCCTCGTCCTTCTGCAGCGACTCGCCGAAGGCGGTCACGGCCTTCTCCACGCGGCGGCGGAACTGCGAGTCCGGGTCGTTGGAGTGGCGCAGCAGCGACTCCTTCATGTCGGACCAGAGCGAGCCCGACCACGCGCGCACCGAGGGGTGCTGGAGGAGCTCCTCCTTCACGTGCTCGCCCTTGGCGATCATGTCGGGCGAGGAGCGCAGCTTGGTCACGAACTCCTCCACCGCCTCGTGGAAGCGCTCGCGCATGGGGTGGTCGGGGTCGGCGGCCACCTCGTGCAGCGTGCCCTCCACCGCCGTGACGATCTTCTGGTAGATCTTGTCGTCCACGGGCGTGGGGACCCACCACGGCGTCTCGCGGCCGATCTTGTCCCGCAGCGCCTCGCGGTTCTCGTTCATCAGCCGCGCCACCAGGCGGATGGCGGAGTCGAACAGCTCCTGGTCGCGGCCCCCGGCGCTCACCAGCCCCAGCACGTTCCCCAGCAGCGGCGCCACCTGCGTGGAGCGCACGCGCGAGACGATGCTCTGCTCGATCAGGTCCTGCACCTCGTCGTCGCGCAGCACCTGCACCACGCCCGTCACCGCGGCGGATGCGTGGCGGGCCACCACGGAGGCGTGGTCGGGGTTCGCCAGCCACGCGGCGGCCTTCCGCGCCACGTCCACCTGGCGCAGCTTGGCGGTGATGACGGGCCGGGAGAGGAAGTTGTTCTGGACGAAGCTCCCCAGCGACCGCCCGATGCGGTCCTTGCGCGAGGGGATGATGGCGGTGTGGGGGATGGGGATCCCCAGCGGGTAGCGGAACAGCGCCGTGACGGCGAACCAGTCCGCCACCCCGCCGATCATGGCGGCCTCGGCGGTGGCGCGCAGGTACGAGACCCCCGGCCAGCGGCCCTCCAGCACCAGCGCGATCACCCACAGGACCGCGGCCGCCACCAGCAGCGCCGTGGCCCGGAACTTCATCCGGTCGAGCTGCTCCTGCTTGCTCTGCTCGTCCGGGATCGGCTGCAACGTCGGTCGCCCGTCTTCCATCTCCGCTCCGGTTCGCGTACGCGCATCTGCTCCGGGCGTGTCCCGTGGAGGATGCGTGCCACCCGCGGGGGGCTGGCCCCACTACGGCGCCAGCGCCGGCCGGGATTCGCGCGGAAAGAGTACGGCCGTGCGGGCGATGCGGCCAGGGATGGGGATGCTGGTGATTGGCGCGGGCTCTCGTCTCGCGCCGAGCCCGCGGGTTGGAACGCGGGGTTCGCGGAGTTCACGGAGTTCGCGAGAGCTGCAACGGCGGGTCTCACGCGGAGGCGCGGAGAGCGCGGAGGTGGGGGAGGCGATCTCTCACCGTCTCGGCACACACCCCGACGGTGGCTGCCTTCCAGTGAGGGATAGGTGTTTCCCGCGAGTCCGCCAGCGCCGGTCTCGTGGACGGAGGATCGGGTCCGGCCGTCGGCAGGCCAGTCCGCGAAGGCGGACTTCGTGTAGTTGTTGCAGCGGTTTCAACCGCCGGTGCGGGGCCGCCGTCCCCGCCCGTCGTCAGGCCTCGTGCCGCCCCACCACCCGCCCCGCCTCCTCGTCCCACCTCCACGCCACCTCGCGCCCGACGAGGTGAACGCCGCCGAGCCAGCGATCGATGCCGCGGCGGCGGATGGCGTCCTCCTCGCCGGCCAGGACGGCGCGGGCGAGGGGGGTCAGGGCGAGGGGACAGCTCCAGAAGGCGCGCTCGTCGTCACCCCGGCGCGCGCGGACGGGGGTGCCGCCGGCGTGGGTGAGGAGGGGGTCGTCTCCGCTCAGGGCCTGGAGATGGAGGGCGAAGGTGGAGTCGCCCAGCCAGACGGGGTCCTCGGCGCAGGCGCGGAAGGCGGCCCCCGGGGTGTCGTGCCCCGCCGCGACGGCCTGCAGGGCGCGGCGCTCGGCGAGCGAGAGGCCGTCGTGCGTCCAGGGGAGCTGGCGGAGGTGGCGGCGCAGGGCGGCGCCCAGGTGGGGAAGGTCGTCCGTCCCCGCGGCCAGGACCCGCTCCACCTGGCGCGGATCGGGGGCGCGGAATGCCTCCCAGCCCGCTCGGCCCAGGGCCAGCCGGACGTCCCCGACCTCCTCCCGCTCAGCGAAGAGGGCCGTGAGGCGGTGGGGGGCCGCGGCGCCGAGGTACTCCGCGGGCCCGACGAGCGAGAGCCTCGCCGCGCGCGGAGAGCGGGCGAGGAGGTCCAGGACCTGGAGGAGCTGGAGCTGGTCGTACAGGTCGTGCTCGAACCAGAGCACGACCTCGTCCTCGTCTGCGGCGGCGCGGAGGAGGGCGGTGTCGCGGGCCTCCATGTCGGCGCGGGCGGAGCCCTCGTCCGTCCAGCCGTTGCCCGCCAGGAAGCGCGCGCGGACGCGGCGCAGGGCGTCGTCGTCCAGCCCGGCGGGCACGGGGCCGTCGTGCAGGACGTCGCGCCAGGCCAGCACGGGGCCGGCGATGCCGGCGGCGCGGATGGCGTCGGCGGCGTGGTCGCCGTTAGTCACGTGCAGCATTCGGCCTCCGGCGGGGGGGGAGCGGCGGCGTCCCCGCCAACCTACCTCTCCCGACGCCTCCGGAAAACGGGGAAGGCGTGCCCGGCCCGGGGACACGCCTTCCCTGCACCGTCGCGTGGGGCCGCTACGGCGCCGTCGGCGCGTCCCCGGTGGCGGGGG
>JASLAX010000082.1 GCA_030146875.1 Longimicrobiaceae bacterium | reverse complement strand
CGCCGTGAGGGCGGGCCGGGGGGAGCGGCGTGGCGGGCACGCCTTCCGTCCGAGGGAACGCCCCCGCGGCACCCGGACGGTGTGGACGGCGCGGGACGCGCCGGGCGGAACGCGAAAACGCCGACGGCGCCCCGGGAGGGGCGCCGCCGGCGCGTCGTCGTCCAGCGCCCGTGGCGCTAGGCCACCGGCTCCGGGACCTCCTCCACCAGCAGGGCGGAGAGGCGCTCCAGGTGCTGCGGCGTGCAGAACAGGCGGATCTCGCCGCGCTCGCCGTGGCGCACCCGCGGCCGGGAGAAGCACACCACCCGGCGCTGCTGGCAGAGCCCGTCCAGCGCGCGCACGGCGCGCTGCGCGTCGGCCTCGGCGCCGTCGGCGGGCGCCCACCCCAGGCGCGCGGCCACCTCCTGGGCGGAGACGGCGTCGTGCACGGTGGGGTTGAAGGCGTCGGCGTCCAGGTGCTCGATCACCAGCTCGCGGTCGCGCAGGAAGCGGAAGGCCTCCTCCTGGTCGGCGGCCTGCTGGTCGTCGCCCGGCACCTCCACGGCGTGCACGGACTCCAGGTCGCAGCGGGCGCTCTCGGGCACGCCGTCGTCGCCGGCGCGCCAGCGGGCCGCGGCGGCCTGCTCCGCGGCCTCGTCGTCCTCGGCCGCCACCACGTAGCGCACCGACTGCCGGTACACCACCTCGACCTCGTAGCGCTTCTCCACCATCGCCTCGTCCTCCGTTCCGGGCCCGGCAGGGGCCGCCGCGTCCGTCCGGCCGCTCCGTCCGGGGCGGCTCCGCTGCCCTGCCCTCCTTGCGAGGATCGCGCCACCGCGCCGCCTCAGACCCCGGCCGGCCTGCGCTTCTCGCGCCGCAGCGCCTGCCGGGCCGCGGCCGAGCGCTCCTCCATCTCGCGCCGCCCGTCCTCGCCGATCTCCTCCCCGGCGAAGCGCGCCCGCAGGTACAGCTCCACCACGCGCGCCGCGTCCCGCGCCCCCGGCGCCCGCTCCCGCTCCAGCGCCTCGGCCATCGCCAGCGGCCCCCGCTCCCCGTCCGCGGGCAGCCGGCCGGCGCGGTCGTAGGCGCGGCGCAGGGCCAGGTAGGCGCGGGCCTCGCGCGGCAGCGGCGCCGCCCTCCTCCGCCGCAGCAGCACCACCAGGGAGGCGAGCGCGACCGCCGCCGCCACCCAGGGGAGCAGCTCGCGCGGGTCCATGCGCCGCGTCTCGCGCGGGCCGGAGCGGCCGGAGAACATGTCGCCCACGCCGCGGAACAGGGCGAGCTGCTTGTCCAGGTTGTAGTCCAGCACCCACTTGTACCAGCGGTGCTCCAGCCCGTCCAGCCAGAGCCGCGCCGGCCACGCCCACGACGCCTCGGTCTCGTCGCTCACCACCCCCGCCCGGCTGGGCGGCGTGGGGTCGAAGGGGACCCACCCGGCGCCGGGGAACCACACCTCCACCCAGGAGTGGGCGTCGTTCTCCGTCACGGCCAGGTACGTCCCGAACTGGTTCCACTCCCCGCCCAGGAAGCCGGTCACGTTGCGCGCGGGGATCCCCGCCGAGCGCAGCATCACCGCCATGGCGGTGGAGAAGTACTCGCAGTGGCCCTGCTTCCGCCGAAAGAGGAAGCTCTCCAGCGTGGCCTCGCGCTCGTTCCGCGGCAGGTCCAGCGTGTACCCGAACTCCGTCCGCAGCCACCGCTCCACGGCGCGCGCCTTCTCCGCCCGCCCCGCGTGCGGCGCCGTGAGCGAGTCGGCCAGCCGCCCGATACGGGGAGGCAGGTCGGCCGGGAGCTGCAGGTAGAACCGCAGCGACGGGTTCCAGCGGCCGCTCTCCTCGCGCAGCGACTCCTCGGTGGGCGCCGCGGGGAGCGAGGAGACGGTGTAGACGGGCGCGTCCGTCCCCGCGTACGCCAGGTCGCCGGTGGGGTCGAAGCGCGCGCGGATGGCCGAGCGCGGCACCACGTTCAGCACGGGGTGCATCCCGAAGAGCACGTTCGCCCCCGGCGGGCCCCCGTAGATGCGCGCCGTTCGCAGCGGCCCCCGCCACGCCCCGCGGTACCGCCACCCCGTGGCGGGCACGGCGGGCCAGCCCGAGCGCGTCCAGCGCACGCCGTCGAAGCGGTCGAACGAGCGCCCCCGGAAGTACCGCTCGTGCGGCGGCAGGGGGGCCGCGCCGGGGAACTCCACCCGGAAGGCGATCTGCGGGTTGGGCGACAGGCGGCCGCCGTGCTCGCCGATGGACACCTCGTCGCCGAAGCCCACCATCTGCTCCCCCGCCCCGCGCCGCCCCTGCACGTTCCACTGGCGCGGAAGGCGGGGGAAGACGACGAACACGAGCACGCTCATCACCACCGTCAGCCCGGAGAGGGCGGCGGTGGCCGCCAGAAAGGACCGCCCCATCCGCACGTGCGGCACGCGGAAGCCCTCGGCCTCGCGGCGCAGGAAGCCCACCATCATGGCCAGCGTGGTGAGCGCCACGTACGCCACGAATGCGAAGGCGAAGAGCAGCCCGGGATAGTACGCCGTCGCCGCGATCAGCAGCGCGAACGAGAGCGAGTAGAGGCGCATGTCGTTGCGCGCCTCCAGCGCCCGTAGGCTCTCCCCCACCAGCAGGAAGAGCA
Organism: Longimicrobiaceae bacterium; assembly: GCA_030146875.1. Lineage (GTDB taxonomy): Bacteria > Gemmatimonadota > Gemmatimonadetes > Longimicrobiales > Longimicrobiaceae > JASLAX01. The sequence continues at coordinate 2,274 of JASLAX010000082.1, read as the reverse complement.
GCATCCCCATCACCGCGGGCATGAAGTCCGCCACCAGCACGAAGGAGATGTACATCATCGCGGCGAAGATCAGCAGCACGCCGATTCGCGTCGCCCGCTCGATCCAGGCGCTGGCCCCCGGCGACGCCTGCCAGAAGAGGGCGAGCAGGAGCCCCGCCCCCGTGGCGAGCACGGTGGGCGTGGGCCCCTCGCCCGCCGCGAAGGCCAGCAGCGCGGCCAGCGACATGCCGGCGCAGAGCCGGCGGTGCAGCAGCGAGATCCTCACCGCGCCTCCCGCTCCACCACGATCGTGTCGCCCCACGCGCCGGTGCCCGAGGGGCGCGTGGTGACCAGCACGCACTCCCCCGGGGCGGCGGGGGGCTGCGGGCGCGGCGCCTGCGTGCGGAAGCGCGCGCGGGCCAGGGCGTCCAGCACTCGCTCGAGCTGCGCGGGCCCGGTCCCCGCCGGCACCCGCGCGTCCGCCGTCGCCAGCCCGAACACCTCGCCGCGGCGCAGGCAGGCGGCGGCGAGGGAGGCGGCCGTCTCCGCCGCCGCCTCGGCCGCGCCGCCGTCCGGGGCGCGCAGGTCCAGGCAGATCCAGAGCACGTCGGCGCGGTCGCGCTCGTACTCGCGGAGCACGGGCTGGCCCATGCGCGCCGTCGTCTTCCAGTGCACGTCGCGCGGGTCGTCGCCCGGGCGGTACGGGCGGAGCGCGCGGTACTCGCCGCGCGCGCCCGCGGCGCCGGCCGCCGCCTCCCCGGCGCGGCGCACCCGCTCCCCCGCGGGGCGGGGGATGCGGACGTTGCGGTCGGAGCGCGGCCAGACCACGGCCTCGCCGGGGATCTCCACGTCGCGGTCCTTGCGGAAGAGGCCGAACGGGAACGAGGTGGAGAGCGTGACCGTCTCCAGGGGATAGACGCCGCGCCGCCCCCACGTGGCCTCCGCCCTGCCGGTCACGCTCTCGCCCGGCTCCATCGCGGGGATCCAGGCCTTCCCGGGCATCCCCGCCTCGGCCACCTCCACCGCGAACGACGGCAGGCGCGGCTTGCCGTTCCTGAGCTGGTAGGTGATGCGCGCCGGCTGCCCCGCCACGATCCCGCGCACGGGACGGCGGCGGACCTCCACCCGCCGCAGCATCTGCTCCGAGAGCCAGCCGCTCAGCGTGATGAAGCCCAGCATGGCACCCAGCAGCAGGAAGAGCAGGTTGTTCCCCGTGGCGATCGCCGCCACCCCCAGCAGCAGCGCCCCGCCCGTGAACACCTTCCCCGAGCGCGCGAACCGCAGCCGCCGCGGCGGCTTGAGCAGCCGCCGCACGCGCGCCGCCCCCGCCCGCCAGCGCTCAGCGGGGGAGGGCTTCGTCGGCTTGGAGGATGACGAGCGGGGGATCGTAGGCACTTCTGCTGCTGGAGAGAACGATGTGAACGAATGGGCGTTTATTCATCCTGCCTGCGTGCTTTGCCGTGTGTTGCGGGTCGGGGCCGTGGCGGACAGCGTAAGACTACTGCCTGATTGGTGTCGCTCGCCTCCCGATAGCCCACTCAGGTATTAGCTTCTTCATGCTCCTTCATGGGACCACACCTCCTTGAGCACGAATCCGGTGAGAGCAAATCTCCTTACGCGTTCGGCGAATACGTCCGTGACGAACATGTCTGCTCGGAGCTGCGGCACCTTGAAGATCGCCGCTCTTTCAATACGATCGACGAAGAAAGCGAATCGCTGCACGCCCATGATTCTGCCGGTTGTGAAGCGCGTCAGTTCGCATCGATCCTCATCAAGTGCGTCAACCACATGCGTCACCTGGTAAGCGAACATGCTTTCATCGCTCATCTGTAGCGGCAGAATCACCCCATACGGCTCGAGAAGATCTGTCAAATACTCCAGAGCCTTCTGCCTGAGTGCTGGAACGCCACCGAAGCTTGGATAATCCGCAATCGGTTTCCGAAGAGAATCCCCTTCATCGAGCCATTCGACCTTCACCGGCACCCATCCCGGCGGCGCGGGTTGATCATGCAGCGCTGATAACTGGCGGACGCCACCGTCGTGAAGAACGGTTAGAGGGCGGTACCGATCCGCCTCCGCTCCGAGTAGGTATACCCGCATTACAAGCACCCCATTTGGGAAGCGCGTTCCTGAGAAGCTGATCACGAATCGCCGCTAGTGTGATGTTGCAGAAATGTAGTGCATTATAGCGAGCGGGGCAGTATATTGTCTCGCATGCCAATGCCGATTCGAGTCATCCATCTGCGTGATGGCGACCGGGACGCGCTGGAGCGCCTGGTCCGCGGGCGAACCAAC
>JASLAX010000081.1 GCA_030146875.1 Longimicrobiaceae bacterium | reverse complement strand
TGGCGCCCGGCTACATCGCCTGGGTGGTGGACGACGGCGAGGAGGTGCACGTGGGCGTGGGCGGCTACGCCTCGCGCTTTCGCCCGGCGGAGGCGCTCCGCCGCTTCCATGCCCGGGTGGCGCCGCGGTTCGGGCTGCGGGGCGCGGTGGCGCACGAGCGGCGCGGCGGACGCATTCCGGTGGGCGGGGTGCTGCCGCGCATCGCCTGCGCGCGCGGGCTGCTGACGGGCGACGCGGCGGGCGCGGTGTCGCCGCTCACGGCGGGCGGGCTGGACCCGTGCCTCCGCCTCTCCACGCTCGCGGCCGAGGTGGCGGCGGAGTTCCTGGCCACCGGGGACGCGGCCGTGCTCGCGTCGTACGACGGCGCCGCCCTCCGCGCCCGCTTCCGCACCCGGCTCCTCGTCCGCCGGCTGCTGTCGGCGGTGCGCTCGCCCCTCGCGGCCGAGGTGGCCTGCGCGGCGCTCCGCCTGCCCCCGTTCCGCGCCGCCGCGCGCCACGTGTTCTTCGGCCGCGGCTCGTTCCCCGACGTGGCGCGCCCGCCGGGACGCGCCGGCCCGCCCGCCCGGGCCGCGTCCGCCGCCCCGTTCGCTTTGCCGTCGTCCCGCTCCGTCTGAAGGAACCCTTTCCCGCTTCGTGAGGACACGCATGGCAAGACTCGGATACGTCGCGGCCGCCGCCCTGCTCGTGGGGACGCCCGCGTACGCGCAGGACCGGACCGCCGCGCTCGACAGCATCTTCAGCTTCGCCACGGCCCAGACGCCGGGGTGCGCCGTCGGCGTCTCGCAGCGCGGACGGGTGGTCGTGAACCGCGCGTACGGCCTGGGCGACGTGGAGCGGCGCGCCCCGCTGGACCAGACCTCGCTCTTCGACATCGGCTCCACGCAGAAGCAGTTCGTCGCCGCGGCGATCCTGCTCCTGGCCCAGGACGGGCGCCTCTCGCTCTCGGACGACGTCCGCAGGCACCTCCCGCAGCTTCCCGACTACGGGAAGACGATCACCATCGACCACCTGCTCACCCACACCTCCGGCCTGCGCGACTGGACCGGGCTGATGCCGATCGCGGAGGAGGGCACCGAGGTGCTGCCGCTGATCCTGCGCCAGCGCGGCGTCAACTTCGCACCCGGCCAGGAGTGGGCGTACTCCAACAGCGGCTACGTGCTGCTGAAGGAGATCGTGGCGCGCGCGAGCGGAACGACGTTCGCCGAGTTCGCGCGCAGGCGCCTCTTCGAGCCGCTGGGGATGCGGCACTCGTCGTACGTCCCCGACATCCTGCAGGCCACCGGGAACCGCGCCCTGGGCTACCAGAAGGACGGCGCCGGCTGGAAGCCGTTCATGCGGCTGGGCAGCAACCGCGGCGGCGGCGCCATCGTCTCCACCGTGGGCGACCTTCTCCTCTGGAACGAGGCCCTGGCGAGCGAGAAGCTGGGCCCGTCCGTGACGCGGAAGCTCCAGGAGCCGGCGCGGCTGGCCAGCGGCAGGCAGCTCAAGTACGCGCGCGGCCTGATCGTGGACCGGACGCCCGGCGGCACGGTGATCTCGCACTCCGGCGGCGCGGCGGGGTTCAGCACCTGGATGGGCCGCGTGCCGGAGCACGGCCTTTCGGTGGCCGTCGCCTGCAACTTCGACCCGGTCTCGGCGACGGCGCTCGCGGCCCGCGTCTCGGACCTCTACCTGCCCCCGGTTCCCCCGGCGGCACGGGCCGAGGCGGCCGCGGCGGCCGTCGGCGCGGCGGGCGTGGACGTGAGCGGCAGGGCGGGGCTGTACTTCGACGAGCGCACCGGCGAGCCCCTGCGCCTGGTGACGAGCGAGGGCCGGATCCGGGTCGCCAACGGCCCGCCGCTGGTGGCGCTGGCGCCCGATCGGTTCCGCGGCCTGCGCGCCGACCTGTTCTTCCGCTCGCAGGACGCGTTCGAGATGGTCTTCCCGACCGCCGACGTGCTGGAGATCCACTCGATGGAGGGAGAGGTGACGCGCTATCGCCGCGCGCGCCCCTGGACGCCCAGCGCCGCCGAGCTGCGGGGCGTGGAGGGCCGCTACCGCAGCGAGGAGATGGGCTCGGTGCTGGAGGTCGTGCCCGGAGCCGGCGGCCTGGTGATGCGGTTCGAGCGCTCGCCGGAGCGGTCGCTGGAGCTGACGCCGGTGGAGCGCGACACCTGGATGCGGAGCCTGATGATCGTGCGCCTGCGCCGCGACGCCGCCGGAAAGGTCGTGGGCTTCGACTACGGCAACCCCCTCGTCCGCGGCATCGCGTTCACGCGGCTGGGCGATCGCGCCGCGGGGAGCGCCCCGGCCCAGGCGTCCGCGCCGCCGGCCGCCGCGCCCTCTGCTGCGGAATCGCCCGCCGCGCCCGCCCCCGCCGCCTCCGCGCCGCGGCTGGAGGGGCTGGCGGGGGAGTACGAGATCGCCCCCGGCCGCACGCTGGGGATCGTGCTGGAGGGCGGCAGGCTCTACGGGCAGCCGCCGGCCGGCGCGCGGCGCACCCTGACGCACGTCTCGGGCGCCACGTTCGCCGCCGCTGACGCCGGGATCACCCTGACGTTCACGCTCGGCGCCGACGGGCGCGCGACGGCGGTGGTGATGCGGCAGGACGGGCGGGAGCGCACCCTGCCGAAGGTGCGGTGACGGAGGGGCGTCGACGGCCGGGCCCACTCCGGGCGTCGACGCTCCTCGCCCGCGCGGCCGCGACGGCGTGACGGCGGGCGGGTCCGAAGCTAGGCCGACGGAGCCCTTGCGGATCGATAGTTTGCGTTGTAAAGTACTTCACACATTCCGACCCGCGCCGGAGACCGCCGCACCTCACCGGCGCGACGTCCACCACCCACGAGGATCATCATGAAGCGCCTGTTCGCACTCGCACTCGCCGTCGGCGCCGCCGCCTGCTCCACCACGGGCCGGGAAGCGCCCGCGGCTCCGACCGCCGCGCAGGTGCAGCCGGCCGCCGCCGGGCTCGCCATGTACGCGGGCACCTACTCGCTGCAGGCGCCGTCGCGCACGATCCAGCTCCGCGTGTGGGTGGGCGACGACGGGAAGCTGCACGGCGAGCTGGTCGGGATGGGGCCGCAGACGACGCTGCGCCCCGCCGGCGAGCACCGCTTCCTGCACGGCACCGCGGACGACATCTGGGTCCAGTTCACGGTCGAGGACGGACGCGCGACCTCCGCGCTGATGCACCAGCGCGGGCGCGAGATCAGCGGACGCCGCACCGGCTGACCGTGGCCCTCGCCGACCGCTCTCACCCGAGGGCGACGGTGCCAGAACCCTGGAGGAACCGATGAAGACGGGCTGGATGACGCGCGTGCGACGTGCGCTGCTGATGGGACTGGCCTGGGCCGCCGTCTGGGGACCGCTGGCCGTGGTGGCGGGGCTGGTCGTGGACCCGGACGGGTCCATGGACGAGATGTGGGTCGCGATCGGGGCGTACCCGGGCTTCCTGAGCGCCCTCGCCTCCTGCGCGGTGCTCGGGATGGCGGCGGGAGGCCGCGGGCTCCACGACCTGCCGCTCGGCCGCGTGGCGGCCTGGGGGGCGCTCGCCGGGCTGCTGGTAGGCTCGATCCCGGTCCTGATCGGGGACCCTGCCTCGGACACGCCGGTGTGGATGGTGGCCGCCGGCTTCGTCGGCGCGACCACGCTGCTGAGCGCGGCCTCCGCCGTCGGGTCCGCGCTCTGGATCCGGCGCGCGTCGCGGAGGCAGCGTCCCGCCACGGGCTGACGCGCGCGGGTAGAGCTGAGGACGACGGCGGGTGCCATCGAAAGGTGGCACCCGCCGTCGTTTCCGCACGTCCGCCGGTCCGACTTCTCCGGTTGGCGACGGCGCGACGCTCGACCCGGCACGGCATCTGCCCCACTCCAAGGCATGAGACGCCTCTATGCCTTCCTCGCGCTGGTCGTGGTGACCGGTGCGTGCTCGGAGCGGGAAACCGGGCTCCGCGGGAACCTCGCCGATCTGCGTGAGGACGAGCCCCTGTTCTTCTGGGTGGCCGGCGGCGCGCAGCCCGCCCAGGCCGTGTGGGACACGTTCGCGTTCCCCGCCGTCGCCCCGGGGGCGGTCGACCTGCGCGTGGGTGCCGGACGGGAGGAGATCGCCCGGATGGAGATCCGCGACCTTCCCGCCGGGGCGACGCTCTCGCTCGACCGCGTGCGCCTGGACCGGAGGCGCGACCGTGCCTTTCCCGGGGCGATCCGGCTGGAGGGAGCGGAGTGGGTGACCGTCAACGGCATCCGCATGGCCGACCCCGCCCGGCTCCCCGAGCGCGTGGACGAGAGCGTCCGCGTGCTCGCCATCAGCCGGCGCGACGACGCCTTGCTGGTGCGCCCGGTGAGTGGGAAGCTGGCGGACCTTCCCGTGGTGCTGTCCCCCGCCACGCAGGTCGTGGACGAGGCGGGAGAATCCGCCTCCATGAGGCGCGTGTCCCACGGAGACTCGCTGCGCGTGGCGGGGAGGATCACCGGCGGGTACCTCTACGCGGACCGGATTACGCTCCTCACGCGGCGGAGCGCCGCCGCCTCGCGGACCACGGAGGGCGAGGACGAGCCCGGCGAGTCCCGTGGCTCCGAGCGGACGCGCGGCGGAAAAGGGGACGACGACCGGGGCCGCTCCCGGCAGGGAGGTGCCGGGATCCCGGCGGGGCACCGCCCCGGGCCCGGCGAATGCCGCGACGGGAACCCGAACCTGCCCCCGGGCCGGCAGCCCCCACCCCGGAAGTGCTGAGCCGAACCCCATGAACGCGCTTCCCGAAGGGCTGACGGGCGAGCTTCTCAACGGCCGCTACGACGTCCACCAGGCGATCGGGCACGGTGGCATGAGCACCGTCTACCGCGCCAGCGACCGCTCGCTGGGGCGGGACGTGGCCGTGAAGGTGATCCGACACGACCCCGCCATCCACGGCGACCGGGCGCAGATGCGGGAGCGCTTCCGCAGGGAGGCCGCGAACGCCGCGCGCATCGCCCCGCACCCGAACGTGGTGCAGATCTACGACTACGGCACCGACCCGGATCGCGACCTCGACTTCATCGTGATGGAGCTCCTGGACGGCCGCGACCTGAAGGCGGTGCTGGGCGACGGGGAGATCGGCACCGCCCGGGCCGTGCACGTCCTCCTGGGGGCCGCGCGGGGGCTGGCGGCCGGCCACCGCGCGGGGATCGTGCACCGGGACGTGAAGCCCGCCAACATCCTGGTGGCGGGCGCGGGCGCCGACGCGTCCGTGCGCGTCCTGGACTTCGGGATCGCGAAGGCGCTCGGGGCCGGCCCCGACGACGACCTGACCCGCGTGGGCCCCGTTCCCCACACCCCCGCGTACGCGTCGCCCGAGCAGCAGCGCGCGGGAGCGCCGCTCAGCGCCGCGTCCGACGTCTACCAGCTCGGGCTGATCGCCTACGAGCTGCTGGCGGGGGAGCGTCCCTTCGACGCCGACGACCGTGCCCGCATCGCCTCGGGTGAGGACGTCCCGCTCTCGGCGCGCGGGCGGTGGGGCGGGGTGCCGGCTCCGCTCCGCGCCGTGGTGGAGCGGGCGCTGCGGGCTCCGCCCGGGGAGCGGTATCCGGATGCCGCGGCCTTCGCCGAGGCGTGGTCGCGGGCGGCGGAGAGCGACCGCACCGTCCTGGCGCCGGGAGCCGGCCCGACGGGGATCCCGCTCGACGTGCCGTCCACCCGTTCCCGCGCCCGCTCCCGGCCGGCGTGGTGGGAGTCCGCCCGCCGGAAGTGGGCTGGATCGCCGAAGGCGGCGCGGGTGGGGGCGGTCGCCCTGCTCTGCGCCCTTCTCCTCTGGGCGGTGCTCCGCGGCCGCGGCGGCGGGGACGAGGTCGGGACGGCCCCGGCCGCGCAGAGCACCCTGGAGCAGGAGGAGAAGTTCGCGCCCCTGTACGACGAGGCCGCCGAGAGGCTGGCGGACGAGGCCGAGGAGACGCCCTAGGTCACTCCCTCCGTCATCCCGGCACCGGCGAACTCGCGGACCGGGAGCGGCGACTCTAGCTTGGGGCGCTCCAGAGACGAACCCGTGAGACCGAGGTGGGAGTGAGAACGACTTCACCGGCACGGCCAGGATCGCTGGACCTGCGCCGCCAGGTGCTCCTCTTCCTGCTCGCGGCGGCCGCCGTCTGGCAGCTCGCGGCGCCGGGCGACCTGCTGGCGCACGGCGTGGCGTCGGGGGACCGGGGCTACATCCAGGAGAGCTCGGGAGTGCTGCTGGTGCCGTTCGCGTACCTGGGCGCCAAGCACATGGTCACCGGCTACGACCACCTGCTCTTCCTGCTGGGCGTCATCTTCTTCCTGTACCGGCTGAAGGACATCGGGATCTACGTCTCGCTGTTCGCCATCGGCCACTCGGCCACGCTGCTGCTGGGCGTGATCACCGAGGTGCGGGTCAGCTCCTACTTGATCGACGCCATCATCGGGCTCTCCGTCGTCTACAAGGCGCTGGACAACCTGGGCGCGTTCCGGCGGTGGTTCGGCGTGCAGCCGAACACGCGGGTCGCGACTCTGGTCTTCGGCCTGTTCCACGGCTTCGGGCTGGCCACCAAGATCCTGGAGTTCGACCTGTCTCCCGACGGCCTGATCCCCAACCTGGTCGCGTTCAACGTGGGGGTGGAGATCGGGCAGATCCTGGCGCTGAGCGCCATCCTGATCGCCATGGGCTTCTGGCGCCGCACCGGCAGCTTCACCCGGCACGCGTACGCCGCCAACGTGGCGGTGATGGCCGCCGGGTTCGTGCTGATCGGGTACCAGCTCGCGGGCTTCTTCGTCACCCAGAACGGCTGAGGCGCATGTACAACGCGGACGTTCCCCCCAAGAGCGAGCTGCCCTCGTCGCGCGCGCTGCTGCGCTCCACGGCCATCGCCGCCGCCGTCGCGGCGGTCCTTCTCGTCACGGTGGTGCTGCCCGCCGAGTACGGCATCGACCCCACCCGCGTGGGGCGCGTACTGGGGCTCACGCGCATGGGCGAGATCAAGATGGCCCTGGCGAAGGAGGCCCGGGAGGCCGAGGCCGCCGAAGCCGCCGCGAAGGCTTCCCCCGCGCCCGCACCGACGCCCGCGGCGACGCCCTCGGCACCGGCCTCCGCGGCGGCCGCCGCCGCTTCCGCCGGGGCGGCGGACTCGGCGAAGGAGAGCTCCCACGTGACGGAGGTCGCGCTGGCGCCGGGGCAGGGGAAGGAGATCAAGCTGGCGATGCGGCGGGGCGCGCGCGTGAGCTACGAGTGGACGGTCGCCGGCGGGGTGGTGAACTACGACACGCACGCGGACCGGCCGGGGGTGAAGTACCACGGCTACGCCAAGGGCAAGGCCGTGCCGTCCGACCGCGGCGAGCTGGTGGCGGCGTTCGACGGGATGCATGGCTGGTTCTGGAGGAACCGCGGATCCGCGCCGGTCACCGTCACCCTGCGGACCAGCGGCGACTACCAGGAGCTGAAGCGGATGAACTGAGGCCGGGGGATCCGCCGCGATCGGGGTGACGGTGGAACGACACGCGGCGCGCTGTCCGGGAGCGCGACCGCGTGCTTCTGTCCCCGGTCCCCGCCGTCAGCGCCCCGCGGCGCCGCCGATGGGCGCCGACGGCGCCAGTGCCGCCAGCTCGGCGGCCAGCGTGCGCGCCACGCTCGACCAATCGTAGCGGTCGCGCGCCACGCGGAAGAGCGCCTCCTTGTGCCGCTCCCCCATCTCCAGCGCCACCGGCACGTTGCGGACGATGTCGTCCACCGTGCGCTCCGGGTCCGGGTCCAGCTTCATCGCCGCGGCGGCGTCGGGCGGTAGGTCGCGCGACACGTCGTCGATGCTCGCCTTCATCCCCCCGAAGTAGGTGCCCAGCGGGAACGCGCCGCTCGCCAGCGCCTCCAGGAAGACCAGCGGCCCCGCCTCCTTCACCACCGACGGGAAGATCGCCGCGTCGCAGCAGGGGAACAGGTGCCGCAGCTCGCGGTGCGTCAGGTAGCCGGTGAAGACCACCTTCTCGCGCCGCACCAGCCGCCGCGCCGACTCGTAGTAGGCGTCCAGCTCGCCGCGCTCGCGTAGCCCATCCAGGAAGAAGGCCACCTTGGTCAGCTCGTGGGTGCCGCCCTCTCCCTCGGGGTCGCCCTCCAGCATCCGCCCCTGGGCCACGATCGCCTCGAACAGCGCGCGCTCGCCGTGCTCCAGCGCCCAGAGCATCGCCTCCAGCGGCTCGCGCAGGGGGCCGTGGCCCACGATCAGCAGGCGCATCTCCGGCGCCCTCTCCAGCAGCAGCGGCAGCGCGGCGACCACCTCCTGCACGCCCTTGGCGGAGATCAGGCGCCCCACGTACAGCAGGGTCTTGCCGCCCTCCCAGTCCACGGAGTCCAGCCTCGCCTCCAGCCCCGCGTCGGGCACCTTGGACGTGTAGCCGCGCCCCACGTTCAGCGCGTCGTCCAGGGCGGCGCCGGTCAGGTCGCCGCGCAGCCCCGCGAGCATGGCGTCGGTCTGCTCCGGCGCGCGCCCGCGCTCCAGCCCGGCGAGCGCGGCGCGCAGGTCGGCGGCCTTGCGGGGGCGCTCCGCGCGCGCGACGGGCTCGAACTGGGCCGTGTCCACCCCCAGGTGCAGGTTCACCATCTTCGCCTCCAGCCCCGGCACGCCGGCGAACACGTCGTTGACCCGGCCGCGCATCTCGCTCCCGATCACGAAGATGCGCCCCGCGGCCGTGAACGCGGACGTGGCCAGGTCCAGGAAGCGGACATCGCGCTTCACCGCGTACTCCAGCGCGCTGCCGTGCGGCATGATGGAGAAGGGGACGCCGTCCGTCTCACGGACGCGCTGCGCCACCACGGACATCAGCACCGCGTGGTTGGCGTGGATGGCGGCGACGTCGTTCTCGCGGACGATGCGGGTGAGCGCGCGGACGTTGCGCTCCAGGTACGACTCGATCTCGTCGTCGGGCAGGTCCACCATGGGCACCACGCGCGGGAACTCCTCGTAGCGGTCCCACACGTACACGGGCAGGGTGTCGCCCAGGACGGGCTTGTGCAGGATGCAGCACCCCGGGGGGCCGCCCGCCGCGCGCCGGTAGAACGTCTCCATCGAGCCGTCGGGCGCGTAGCTGCGGGCCTCGGTGATGAAGGGGTAGCGCTCGGGATGGTTCTCCTGCGCCATCAGGTGCACCGTCTGCCCGGCCCTGCAGAGCGACTCCACCACCGAGCGCGTCCACAGGTTGCTTCCGGAGCCTTCGAGCAGGTACCCGTGCAGGATGCAGATCATGGCTCTCTCGCGCCTGGGGGATGGTTCCGGCCCCGCCCAGGGCTCGCAAGGACGCGGCCAGGCATCCCCGGGGCGGCGAAGGCCCTCCGCGCCGCCGGCGGCGGAGCACCGACCACACCCGGCCACGGGGTGGCGGAACCTGCGCGGCGCCGGGCGGTACCATCACGTCGCGCACCCTCGGCGAGGCCCCACGGCGGGCCCCGGGAGTGCCCGCGCGGAGCCCGTTCCTGCGGCTCCCGCCGGGGCGCAGCACCCTCCAGGCGCCCTCTCCCCGCCGCGCAGGTCCCCACCTGCCCCCTCGACAAGGACCGGTACCCCGATGAAGCTCGCTCCCACGTTCGCCGCTCTGCTGCTGGTGGCCGGCGCCGCCCTTCCCGCGCAGGCGCAGACCCCCATCGCGGTGGGCCAGACGGTGCGCGGGTCGCTCGCCGCCTCGGACGCCAAGCTGGGCGACGACTCGTACTACGACGCCTACACGCTGAACGGCCGCTCGGGGCAGACGGTCACCGTCACCCTGCGCTCCGAGGCGTTCGACACCTACCTGGCGGTGGGCCGCATGTCGGGCTCCACGTTCGAGTCGCTGGGCACGGACGACGACGGCGCGGGCGGCACCGACTCGCGGGTGGTCCTGACGCTGCCCGCGAACGGGGCGTACGTGATCCGCGCCAACTCGCTCTCGGCGGGCTCCACGGGCGACTACACGCTCGAGGTCGCGGCCGGCGGCACGCCGTCTCCGACGCCCGCGTCGTCGTCGGGGTCCGACCTGCTGAGCATGCTGGTGGACAGCACCACCTCGCTCATGGCCGGGCAGGGGTTCACGCCGCGCGGAGCGGCGCTTCGCGGGGCGCTGGCCCAGGGGGCGTCGACCGACGTGACCGTGCAGCTTCCCGCGGCGTCCACGGTGATGCTGGTGGGGGTCTGCGACGCGGACTGCTCGAACGTGGACATGGTGGTCTTCGGGCCCGACGGCTCCAAGCTGGGCTCCGACTCGCTGGAGGACGACGCCCCGATGGTGAGGCTGGACGCCGTTCGCGCCGGCTCCTACCGCGTCCGCATGACCATGACGGCGTGCAGTTCCGCGCCGTGCGGCTTCGCGGTGCGCGCGTACGGGAACTAGTGTGATGTTGCAGAAATGTAGTGCATTATAGCGAGCGGGGCAGTATATTGTCTCGCATGCCAATGCCGATTCGAGTCATCCATCTGCGTGATGGCGACCGGGACGCGCTGGAGCGCCTGGTCCGCGGGCGAACCAAC
>JASLAX010000060.1 GCA_030146875.1 Longimicrobiaceae bacterium | reverse complement strand
CCTCCGGCAGCCAGACGGCGGACGGCGCCGCGCCGGCTCCCAGCGGACGAACCGGGGGCCCGCCGTCCTTCCCGCCACCATCGTCCGCCCCCGCCGTCGTCCCACCCCCCGCCACCGCGTCGGCCACGCGATCCGCCTCGGCCTCGTACGGGTCGCCCGCGCCCGCGCCCGCGTCGGCGCGGCTGGCCTGCGCGGGCACCACGCGCAGGGCAAGCGACTGCCACACGGGGTTCTCCGGCGGCTCGCCCTTCTTCTCGTGCGCCGCCGCCTCGGCCGCGGGCTTGCCGGGAGCGGGCTTCTTCGACGGATCGGGCCGGGAGGACCTCTGCATGGGTGCCTCGCAGGTCGCGGGAGCGTGCGGAGACTTCGGGAAGAGAGGGCGCAGCGGGTCAGTCGCGCTCGCGGAACTCGCGGACGGGCTCGGTGGAGCGGTAGCGCGCCTCGTAGTCGGCCAGGGTGCAGGGGGGGAACAGGGCTACGCGGACGACGATTCCCGTCTCCGGGATCACGCCCAGGGCGATCCCCCGCCCCGGCCACACCCGGTCGCCGTCCGGGATCGCGTCGTTCTTCCACACCAGCTCCATGCGGTGCTCCGGCTCGCCCAGCGCTTCCAGCAGCGCCGCGCACTCCGCCGCGTCCAGCGACCAGTAGTCGGTGCGCACCAGGGCCAGCACGTCCCCGCGGAAGTAGAGGAAGACGGCGTCCACGAACCCGGGCGGGGCCATCACCCGGAAGCGGTACTCCTCCGCCCCCGACCCCAGGTGCGCCATCCCCTCCCCCTCGCGCAAGGGCAGCGACCTCGCTAGGTCCGCCTCCCTGCATCCCTCCCCAAGGCCGCTCCAGTCGGCCAGCCGCCGCTCCAGCAGCCGCCCCACGCCGCAGTCTTCCATCGCTCGCCCCGGTGAGAGGACACCTCCGTCGCCCGTCATCTCCTGCCGATCAGGTCCAGCCGCCCTGGAAGAACGCCCCGGCCAGGTTGGGCAGCCCCACGATGCCGGCCCGCCGCTCCCCGTTGGCGGCCTCGCGGTAGGGCTCGTAATCCGGGAGCAGCACCTTCTTGTCCGGGTGGTGGAACGTGCCCTCCACCCGCTTCCGCATCGCGTCGTCCTTGTTGATGCCCGCCCAGACGATCTGGGCGAAGTAGTCGGCCACGCCCTGGCGCAACGCCTTCCCTCCCTGCTGCTCCCCCGTCTTCGCCGCGGCAGGGCGCTCGGCGCGGGTGCGGTGGGCGGGGCTGCGCATCCGGGGGCTCCGCGGGATGCGGGAGGAGACGACGCCACGCGGACGTCCACCGGATGTAGAGTACCCGCGCGGAGGTCGCCGCACCAGCACGGCGTGATGGCCGACGGAGGGCACCGAAGTTGCCCCTCCCGCCCCTCCCACGGCAGAGCGGAGAGACGGCGGAGGAGGCCCATGGCGGCGAAGGACGAGCCCGACTCGATCATCCCGGCGGACCGGAGCGCGTGCGACGTGAAGGTGGGGCGGCGCACGGTGCGCCTGACCAACCTGCGGAAGCCGTTCTTCCCGGAGCGCGGCATCACCAAGGGCGACCTGCTGCGGTACTACGAGGCCGTCGCCCCGCACCTGCTGCCGCACCTGAAGGACCGGGCGATGGTGATGAAGCGCTTCCCCAACGGCATCCACGGGAAGTTCTTCTTCATGAAGCGCGCGCCGGAGGGGCGCCCCGAGTGGATCGAGACCTGCTCGATCGAGCACGGGTCGGGGAGCGTGATCGACTTTCCCATGGCGCAGGACCTGGCGTCGTTGCTCTGGCTGGTGAACCTGGGGTGCATCGACCTGAACCCGTGGTACGCCCGCTGCGACGACGTGAACCGGCCCGACTGGCTGCACTTCGACCTGGATCCCACGCCCGGCGCCACCTGGGAGCAGGTGGTGGAGACCGCCCTGCGGGTGCGCGACGCCCTGGCCGCGCTGAAGATCCGCGCCTGGGCCAAGACCACGGGCTCGCGCGGGGTCCACGTGTACGTGCCCATCGTCCGCGGCCCGCTGCAGAAGCAGGTGTGGACCTTCGCCAAGACCTTCGCCTTCGCAATGGCGGGGCGGCACCCGGAGCTGGTGACGGCGGAGTACCGCATCGCCAAGCGGCCGGACAAGCGCGTCCTGGTGGACTACAACCAGAACGCGTGGGGGCGCACGCTGGCCTCCGTCTACTCCGTGCGCCCGAAGCCGGAGGCCACCGTCTCCACCCCCGTGTCGTGGGAGGAGCTGGAGGGCGGCGCGCGCATCGAGGACTTCACCCTGCACACCGTGCCCGCGCGACTTCGCCGGGACGGGGACCCGTGGCGGCCGCTGCTGGGGAAGCGCGGCCGCGTGGAGCTGTCGCCGTGGCTGTAGACCTGCCCGTCCCCACCGACTATGCGCCCATGGAGGCCGAGTCCGTCCCCGAGCTGCCCGTGGGCCCGGCGTGGTGGTACGAGCCCAAGTGGGACGGCTTCCGCTGCCTGGCCTTCCGCGACGGCGACCAGGTGGAGATCCGCTCCAAGGCCGGCAAGCCGCTCGCGCGCTACTTCCCCGACGTGGTGGCCGCGCTCAAGGCGCTGAAGGCGAAGCGCTTCGTTCTCGATGGGGAGATCGTGGTGCCGGTGGACGACTTCCTCTCTTTCGACGAGCTCCTCCTCCGCGTGCACCCCGCCGCCTCGCGCGTGAAGATGCTGGCCGAGAAGCACCCCGCCTCGCTGATCGCATTCGACCAGCTCCTGGGCCCCCGCGGCGGACCGCTGACCGACCGCCCGCTGGAGGAGCGGCGCGAGAAGCTGGAGGCGTTCGCCGGCCAGTTCCTGGGCCAGGACGGCGGCGCGGTGCGACTCTCCCCCATGACGCGCGACCTGGAGCGCGCCCGGGAATGGCTGACGGGGGGAGAGGGCGGGCTGGACGGCGTGATGGCGAAGCTCGTCGCCGAGCCCTACCGCTCGGGGGAGCGCACGGGAATGCGGAAGGTGAAGCACATGCGCACGGCCGAGTGCGTGGTGGGCGGCTTCCGCTACGGCTCCAAGACGCGCATCGTGGGCTCCCTTCTGCTGGGGCTGTACGGAGAGGACGGCCTGCTGCACCACGTGGGCTTCACCTCCACCATGAAGGCGGACGAGCGGGCGGCGCTGACGCCGAAGCTGGAGGCGCTTCGCGGCGCCCCCGGCTTCACCGGCAAGGCGCCCGGCGGCCCCAGCCGCTGGAGCACCGAGCGCACCGGCGAGTGGGAGTCGCTGAAGACGGAGCTGGTGGTGGAGGTGCAGTACGACCACTTCAGCGGAGGCCGCTTCCGCCACGGCACCAGGTTCCTGCGCTGGCGCCCCGACAAGGCGCCGCAGCAGTGCCGCATGGCCCAGGTGGAGCGCGAGAGCCGCTCGTCGCTGCGGCTGCTGGAGGGGTGAGGGGGGAGGGCCGGCGGAGGAGGCCGTCGCTTCGCCGGCGAGGCGGGGAGGCTTCGCCGCGGGCGTCCGCGGCCGTCCCGCCGCCCCCGCCATCGGACATCTCCTCGCGGAGCGGCGCGCGGGGGCGTACACTCCCCTGCGCGTGCCGGGCGTGCCGGCGCGCGCGACCCCCACCGGATCCGCCCATGCCGCCCACGCCTCCCGTCCTGCTCTACGACGGCGTCTGCGGGTTCTGCGACGCCACCGTGAAGACCATCCTCCGCCACGACCGGCGGAACACGCTGCGCTTCGCCGCCCTGCAGAGCCCCTTCGCCGCCGGCGTCGTCGCCCGCCATCCGCATCTCGCCGGGATGGACACCGTGGTGTGGGTGGAGGAGGGCGAGGACGGCGCCGAGCGCGTGCTGACCCACTCCGACGCGGCGCTGCGGGTCGCGGGGTACCTCGGCTTCCCGTGGTCGCTCGCCCGCGTGGGCGTGGTCGTCCCCCGCTCGATCCGCGACGCGGCGTACCGGCTCTTCGCGCGCCACCGCTACCGCGTGTTCGGAAGGTTCGACGCGTGCCCCATCCCCCCGCCGGAGGTGCGCGCCCGCTTCGTGGACGACGCGCCGCCGCCCGTACTCCAGGGCCGGGAGCCGTGACGGGCGCACCCACCGCACTCTCGCTGCGGGCGGGGGGCCGGCGCGGCGCAGCGGACCTCCGAGCGCTCCGCCGTATTCCTGCCCCGGTAGCCGGCGGAGGGAGAAGCGCGGGGAGGGCCGGGCGCGGGGCGCGACCGGCCCTCCGCCGTTCCGTCGGGGGCACGCCGCTTGCTATGCCGGTCGGGAAGGTGGACGCGAACCCAAACCTTTGCGTATGAGAACGTTCCGCGACAGGGAAGGAACCGAGTGGCGAGTGTGGCGCGTGTCGCCGCAGTCGCCGGTAGCCCTGGAGCGGAGGAGGCAGGAGCGGCGCCGGTCGGTGGGAGAGTACGCGGGCCCCGAGCGCCGCGCCGACCCGGACCGTCGTTCCGTCGCGTCCGATGGGATGCCCAACCAGTGGCTGTGCTTCGAATGCTCGCAGGAGAAGCGACGGCTGATGATCGTTCCCCCCGACTGGGAGCTGGTCGCCGACGACCGGCTGGAGATGCTCTGCCGTATGGCCTCACCCACGCGCCGGGTGCTCGACCCCGGCCCCGAGCTGTGACCATGGCGCGCCGCCAGTCGGCGCCGTCCCTGGTGGAGGACTTCCTCCAGATCACCGCCCACCTGCCCCGCCACGAGGTGGCCGCCATCGCGCGGGTCTCGCTGGCCACGCTGGCCCGGTGGGAGATCCGGCCGCCCTCGCAGCTTCGCGCGCAGATCCGCGACCGGCTGGCGGCGTACGTGGAGGAGGCGGAGTGCACCGCCGGGGTCATCCCCGGGATGGTGCCCACCGCCGCCATGCCGCTGGCCATGGCCTGACCGCCGGACGGCGGGGGGACGACGGCCGCGGGGGCCCTTCCGCTCCCCCGCGGCCCGTCCTACGTTACGCCGTTCCCGCACGCCCCTTCCCCGGCATCCCGCCCGTGACCGACCCCCGCGACCACGCGCCGGCGTCCGGCCTTCCCGCCCTGCAGGGCGAGGAGCGGCTGCGCCTGTTCGAAGGCATCCTCTCCATCGCCACCGACGCGGTGGTGTCGTGCGACGAGTCCCAGCGCATCACCTTCTTCAACCAGGGGGCGGAGCGCATCTTCGGGTACACGGCCGGCGAGGCGGTGGGGATGCCGCTGGAGATGCTGATCCCGCACCGCTTCCGCCCCGGGCACGCCGACCACGTGCGCCGCTTCGGCGAGACGCCGGTGGCGGCGCGCGAGATGGGGGACCGCGGCGAGATCACCGGGCTGCGCAAGGACGGCGAGGTGTTCCCCGCCGAGGCCTCCATCAGCAAGATCGACGTGGCCGGGCGGCGCATCTACACCGCCGTGGTGCGCGACGTGACGGAGCGGCGCCACGCCGAGCGGGCGCTCACCGAGCAGGCGCGCGAGCTCTCCCGCAGCAACGCCGACCTGGAGCAGTTCGCGTACGTGGCCTCGCACGACCTGCAGGAGCCGCTGCGGATGGTCGCCAGCTACACCCAGCTCCTGGCCCGCCGCTACGGCGACCGGCTGGACGAGGACGCCCACGAGTTCATCGGCTACGCGGTGGACGGGGTGCAGCGCATGCAGGCGCTGATCAACGACCTGCTGGCGTACTCCCGCGCCGGCAGCCGCGCCGTGGCGCTGGAGCCGGTGGAGCTGGACGCGGTGCTGGACCGGGTGCTGGCCAACCTGGGCCCGGCCGTGGAGGACGCGGGCGCCACCGTCACCCGCGACCCCCTGCCCACCGTGGCGGGCGATGCCGGGCAGCTCGCGCAGGTGCTCCAGAACCTGGTGGCCAACGCCATGAAGTTCCGCGGCCAGGAGCCGCCGCGCGTCCACGTCTCCGCCGCCCGCGGCGAGGGCGGCGAGTGGACGGTCTCGGTGGCCGACAACGGGATCGGCATCGCCCCGGAGTTCGTGGACCGCATCTTCGTGATCTTCCAGCGCCTCCACAACCGCGCCGAGTACGAGGGCACGGGCATCGGCCTCTCCATCTGCAAGAAGATCGTGGAGCGCCACGGCGGCCGGATCTGGGTGGAGTCCGCCCCGGGAGCGGGCGCCGCCTTCCTGTTCACCCTGCGCGCGCCGAAGCCCACCGAATGAGCAGCCCCGTCTCCCGCCCCGTCGAGATCCTGATGGTGGAGGACAACCCCGGCGACGTGCGCCTGACGCGCGAGGCGCTGAAGGAGGGGAAGGTCCGCAACCACCTGCACTGGGTGGACGACGGCGTGAAGGCGCTCGCCTTCCTGCGCCGCGAGGGCGAGCACGCCGGCGCGCCCCGCCCCGACCTGATCCTGCTGGACCTGAACCTCCCGCGCATGGACGGCCGCGAGGTGCTGGGGCGCATCAAGGCCGACCCGTCGCTGCGCCACATCCCCGTGGTCATCCTCACCTCGTCCCAGGCGGAGCAGGACGTGGTGCGCGCCTACGACCTGCACGCCAACTGCTACGTCACCAAGCCGGTGGACCTGGACCGCTTCATCACCGTGGTGAAGTCCATCGAGGACTTCTGGTTCAGCATCGTGCGGCTGCCGCCGGAGTAGCGCCGCATGGCCCTCCCGAGCGCCACCGTCCGCATCCTGCTGGTGGAGGACAACCCCGGCGACGCCCGCCTGCTCCGCGAGATCCTGCGCGAAGGCTCGCTGCGCTTCGAGCTGACCCACGCCGCGCGCCTGGACGAGGCCCTCGTCTCCCTGGCCGCGGCGCCGGCCGACGTGGTGCTGCTCGACCTGTCCCTTCCCGACGCGCACGGGCTGGAGACGGTGCGCCGCACCCTGGAGGCGGCGCCGGACGTGCCCATCGTGGTGCTCAGCGGCCTGAACGACGAGACGGTGGCGGTGGAGGCGGTGCAGGCGGGGGCGCAGGACTACCTGGTGAAGGGCGAGGTCACCCACGGCGTGGTCGCCCGCTCGCTGCGCTACGCCATCCGCCGCAAGCAGATGGAGGTGGAGCGCCGCCGCCTGCTGGAGAGCGAGCGCGAGGCCCGGGAGCGGGCCGAGGCCGCCGTGCGCGCGCGCGACGACGTCCTCCACGTCGTCTCGCACGACCTGGGGAACTCGCTCAGCGCCATCGTGGTGAACGCCTCGGTCCTCCTCCGCGCGCTACCGGAGGGCGCCGGGCTGGACGAGGCGCGCGGCCGCGCCGCCAGCGTGCGCGAGCTGGCCAGGCAGCTCCAGCGCGTGCGGCAGGACCTGCTGGACGTGGCGAGCGTGGAGGCGGGGCGGCTCGGCGTGGACCCCGAGCCGGTGGAGGCGGGAACGCTGGTGCGCGCCGCGCTGGAGCACTTCGCGCCGCTGGCCGCGGAGAAGTCCGTCGCCGTCGCGGCGGAGGGGGAGGCGGGGGAGGCGGGCGGGGTGGAGGTGCTGGCGGACCGCGAGCGGGTCCTGCAGGTGTTCGCGAACCTGGTGGGCAACGCCATCAAGTTCACCGGCGAGGGCGGGCGCATCGTGGTCTCCGCCTCGCCCGCGGAGGAGGGCGCCGTGCGCTTCACCGTGCGCGACAGCGGGTGCGGGATCCCCGCGGACCACCTGACGCACGTCTTCGACCGCTTCTGGCGGCAGCGCGAGGGGAACCGCTCGGGGACGGGGCTGGGGCTGGCGATCGCGCGGGGGATCGTGGAGGCCCACGGCGGGCGCATGTGGGCGGAGAGCGCTCCCGGGGAGGGGAGCGCCTTCCACTTCACCCTTCCGGCGGCGTAGCCTTCTTCCCGCGCGGCTTCAGCACCCCCGTCTCCAGGGCGAAGCGCACCAGCTCGGCGCGGTGGGTGAGCCCCAGCTTCTGCATCAGCCGCGACCGGTAGGTGTCCACCGTCTTGGGGGAGAGGAAGAGCTTCTTCCCGATCTCGCCCGACGAGTAGCCCTCCGCCGTCAATCCCAGCACCTCGCGCTCGCGCTCGCTGAGCGAGTCCAGCGGCCCGGCGCGCGAGCGGTCGTCGGCGTGGCGGTAGCCCTTGAGCAGCAGGCGCGTGGCGCTGGGATAGAGGAACACCTCGTCGCGCGAGACCACGCGGATGGCGGCGATCAGGTCGTCGTCCGCCTTGCTCTTGTGCACGTAGCCGCTCCCCCCCGCCTCCAGCACCTCCAGCAGGTGCTCCTCCTCGGCGTGCGAGGTCAGGACCAGCACGCGGGTCCCCTGCCCCAGCTCCACGATGCGCCGGGTGGCCTCCAGCCCGCCGATCCCCGGCATCCCCAGGTCCATCACCACCACGTCGGGGCGCACGGCGCCCACGCGCTCGATGGCCTCCTCGCCCGTGCCCACCTGCCCCACCACCTCCATGTCGGGCTCCAGGCGCAGCAGCGCGTCCAGCCCGCCGCGGAGCACCGCGTGGTCGTCCACCAGCAGGACGCGGATCCTCTCGCCCATCGTGTCGCCTCCGTGGGTTGGTCAGGCCACCGCCGCCAGGGGAGCCGCCACGCGGCGCCCCGCCACCTCCTGCACGGCGATCCGGAAGACCACCGTGCGCTCCGGCGAGGGGTCGTGGGGGGTGAAGGTCTCCGGCAGCAGCGACCGCAGCACCTGCACCGCCCGCTCCCACTCCCGCCGCTCCCACTCGCCGTGCTCGGGGGAGACGGTGTAGAAGCCCCCGTGCACCGTCACGATCCGCCACTCCCCCGGGTGCCCCAGCTCGTCCACCTCGAACGTCAGCGGCCACCACCCGTGCCATCGCTCGCCGTCGCCCACGTCGCGGGCCGGGACGGTGCGGCCGTAGATCCATCCATCATGATAGACGTAGTGGATGGATCGAAGGTCCAGCCGGTCTCCGCGCGGGTACGCGAGCCGTCCCACGTGGTTGCGCGCGAGCAGGGCGTGGATCTCCGCGCGGTCCAGCGGAACGGAGACGGCGGGCGCGAAGGTCGTGTGCTGCATGGAACGCTGCGGGCGCGGGTGCGGACGGCCGGCGCACCGCGCGCCGGGAACCACGCTCCCAATCTGCCCGCGCGGCCTCCACCGGTCAGCCGGGGTTCCCTGGCCGGCCGCGTGGGGGGCTCCCCCACAGGCGCCCGGCCGCGCCCTCAGCCCTCTTCGTCCTCCCCCTCGTACGCGCAGCCGGAGGTGCAGGTCTCGCGGACCACGACGCGCGCCAGGCCGGGGAGCGCGGGAAGGAGGCGCCGCCAGATCCAGCGCGCCAGGTTCTCGCTGGTCGGGTTCTCCAGCCCCTCCACCTCGTTCAGGTAGCGATGGTCCAGCGCGTCGTGCAGCGGCCGCCACGCGGCCTTCACGTCGGCGAAGTCCATCACCCAGCCCGTGTCCGCCCCCACCGCCCCGCGGACGTGCACCTCCGCGCGGAACGAGTGCCCGTGCAGGCGGGCGCACTTGTGCCCCGGCGGCACGTTCGGCAGCAGGTGGGCGGCCTCGAAGCCGAACTCGCGGAAGACGATCACCGGGCCTCCTGCCTGGTACGCTCGGGTGGCGGCGCGCGGGGAGCGGCCCTCCGCCGCTCCCCGCCCTGGGGCGGAAGTCTAGCGCCCGCGCGCGCCGCGTGCCAGCGCGCCCCCGTGGACGCGCCGCGGGCCGCGGGTGTAGATTCCGGGAGGGGGCCGCGGCAGCGGCCCGGCGGCAGCGACCACGGGAGCGGGCGATGGAGACCAAGGAGAGCGGGGCGGAGACGGAGGAGGGCGCCACCCACGGCTGCGGCTGCGCCGCGGGCGAGGAGCGCAAGGCGGCGGGGGTGGACCCGGCGCTGAAGGAGCGCAACCTGAAGCGCCTGCGCCGCATCGAGGGCCAGGTGCGCGGGCTGCAGCGCATGATCGAGGAGGACCGCTACTGCGCGGACATCCTCACCCAGATCTCGTCGGTGCACGAGGCGCTGCGGGGCGTGGGCCGCGAGCTGATGCGCAACCACCTGCGCCACTGCGCCGCCACCGCCATCCGCACCGGCGAGCCCGAGGCCGAGGCGATGTACGACGAGCTGATCGACCTGATGTTCCGGCACGTGCGCTGACCGGCCGACGGTCCGGGGTCGCTGCGGAGCCCGAGATCCCCATCCACGAGCGCCCGCCCCGCGAATCCCGTCCGAGCCCCTCCGCGGCCCTCTCTCCGCCCCCGCCGCGAACGGCCCTCGCCACCCTTCCGCGGCACCGGTACCGAGCTTGCAAATACCTGTGGGTACGGCTTTTGAACTCTCCTGCCGGGGTACACACACACGAGAAACCGGAGAGTACCCATGGGATACGACGGAATGAAGGTCCTGAAGCGAGGCGCGTGGGCGGCCTTGCTTCCCCTGTTCGCCGCGACGACCATCTCCGCGCAGACGCGGGTGACGCTCCCCGCGGGCAGCGTGATCCTGGTGCGGACGCAGCAGGCGCTGGAGTCCGGCAACGCCCGCGTGGGCCAGACGTTCGAGACCACGGTGGTGGACCCCGTCTCGGTGAACGGCTACACGGTGATCCCCGCCAACAGCCGCATCCGCGGCGTGGTGGCGTACGTCCAGCCCGCCGACCGGCAGCGCTCGGGCGTGATGCAGATCGGCTTCGACCGGCTGGTGCTCCCCGGCGGCGGGGCGTACACCATCGCGGGGCAGCTCACCAGCATGGACAGCACGGAGCGCCGCCAGATCGAGGCCCGCGCCGACTCGCGCGTGGTGCTGGTCGGCGAGCGCGGCGGGATCGGCGCCGCGATCGCGGGCGCGGGCTCCAACCGCAGCCCGGCCGGGAGCATCCTGGGCGCGCTGGCCGGCATGCTGTCCGAGGGGCAGAACGTGAGCGTTCCGGCGGGCACCACGCTGGCGGTGCAGCTCGCGCGCGCGGTCACGCTGACCGGCCGCGGCGCGTTCGACGCCGGGAACCAGTCCACCATCTACACCCAGGCGGAGCGGATCCGCGCGGCCCAGCGGGCGCTGGCGCAGCGGGCGTACCTCCGGACCACGGCGACGGGCGCGCTGGACAACCCGACGCGCAAGGCGCTCTTCGAGTTCCAGATCGACAACAACATCCCCGCCACGGGCAACCTGGACGGCCGCACCGCCGCGGCGCTCGGCATCCTGGGGGCGAACGCCGGGGCGGACGGCGCGGGCATGAGCGGCGTGCTGTCGGTGCGCGAGGCCGGCATCCTCCGCCGCGCGGCGCAGGCGCTGGCGGCCCGCCACCGCCAGGAGCTGGGGATCGGCGCACAGGGCCAGGTGACCGGCCGCCGCGGCCTGGCCGAGACGGACATGGAGCTGATGTTCGCCCTCTCGGCCTTCGCGGACAACGCCTCGGTGTACGAGCAGCTCGTGCGCGGCGGCGGCCGCTCGGAAGGCGCGGCGCTCAGCCGCGGCGCGCTGACGACGGCGGCCCGCCGGGTGGACGCCTCCATGCAGCGGACGCGCACGTCCGCCCAGACGCAGAACGTCTGGCAGTCGATCCGTCAGCAGCTCGCGCAGCTCGACCCGAGCTACCGCTAGCCCGAAGCCGACGGAGCCCGCCCCCGGAGAACATCCCGGGGAGCGGGCGCGCCGGAGCACGACGACGCACGGAGGGCCGCAGGCCAACGGATGGCTTGCGGCCCTCGGCACGTCCGGGGATGATGTGCCTCGGTCGTTAGGCGGATCGGAGGACGCCGCCCCTCACCGGCGATTGAAATCGCGGCTACAACGGCGCGAAGTCCGCCTGCGCGGACTGGCCTCCTTTCGGCCGCTCCGGGCCTCCGTCATCGAAACGGACGTCAGCCGTGCCGCAGGGTGCACATCCCCCCAATCTGAGACGGAAGGCGGCCACCGTGGGGGCGCCGCATCCGCGACGCGGGCTCGCCTCCGCACCTCCGCACCTCCGCGCCCTCCGCGCCTCCGCGTGAGGCCAGCCGTTGCGGTTCTCCGCGTCTCCGCTGGCCTGCCCCCCATAAACTGAACCAGGTAGAATGGAGTCCACACGAGCCGAGAGGCGAGGAGGACTCGATGAAGAAGCGGAAGTTCACGCCGACGCAGATCGTGGGGATGCTGCGGGAGGCGGAGGCGTTGTTGGGCA